>DATFXJ010000131.1:0-6425 GCA_035315965.1 Pseudolabrys sp. | reverse complement strand
ACACGCCATACAGGATGTGGGCGGGTCCGCGGTAGGTATCGATCGCCTTGAGTTCGAGCACGTCGATCAATCCTTTCGAGTGAATGCGTCCGGCCCGGAGGAACCGAGCAGAACCATGGCGACCTGATCGTTATTCTTGATCTCGTCGGGCGTGCCTTGGGCGAGAATTGCGCCCTGTTGCATGACCACGATTCGATCAGAGTATTTGAACACGACGTCCATGTCATGCTCAACGATCACGGCCGTGATTCCCTCGCCTCGTACCACCGAGGCGACCGTATCCATGATCTGGCCTTTGTCGCGCGTGCTGACGCCGCTCGTCGGCTCATCAAGGAACAGGAGCTTCGGCTTCAGCGCGTAAGCGAGGGCCACGTCAAGCAGTTTTCGCTCGCCCTGCGAGAGATCGCGCGCACGCTCATTGCGTTTGTTGGCAAGGTTGAAATTGCTAAGAACGGTATCGGCTTCGGCGCTCACGGCTTGGTCGAGATGTGCGAGCGACACGAGATTGGTGGTCTTGCCCTGGCGCGAAAAAATCGTAAGCGTCACGTTATCAAACGCGGTGAGGTCATCGAATAGGTTCACAATCTGGAAGCTTCGTGCGATTCCCGCCTTGACGCGCTCGACAATGGTGGCGTGGGTGATGTCGTCGCCCCTGAACAGGATCTTGCCTGAGTCCGATGGGAGCAACGCGCTGATCACATTGATAAGCGAGGTCTTTCCGGCGCCGTTGGGGCCGACAAGCGAGACGAACTCACGCTCGGCGACGGTCAGGCTGACGCTGTCGACAGCGCGCGTGTCGCCAAAATATTTCTTCAGGTTGATGGTTTCGAGGAGATGCATGTCAGCCTCTCTTCCGGATCCTGTCGAACAGGCGCGAAAACGTCCCGACGATGCCCGTCGGCAATGCCAATACCAATACCACGAGCACGGCTCCGAGCATGAATTGCCAGTAGGCGGTACTGGCGACGGCGTAAACTTTGAGATAGTTGAACACCACGGCGCCGATGATCGGCCCGGTGAAGGTGCGGAAGCCGCCGAGCACGGTCATGAACACGATTTCGCCGGAGAACGGCCAATACAGAATATCGGGCGTGACCAGGCCGTTCAGCGGCACCCACAGGATGCCCGCAAGACCAGTGAAGCTGCCGGACAGCAGAAACGCGATCCAGCGATAGCGCCGGATCGGAATGCCCAGGAACCGCGCCCGCGTCTCGTTATCGCGAATCGCCTGTAGGGCTTTACCGAACGGCGAATGCACGATCACCCACATGAGCACCGTGCAGACGCAGAACACGAACAGGACGTAATAATAATAATACTGCGCGAACAGCTGGTAGGCGTTGCGGCCCTTGAATTCGATCAAGCCGCCAAGCAGCGTCAAATTGGCGAAGGCCACGCGCAAGCCATCCGTTCCACCCGTCACCCAGAAGAATTTGTAGGCCAGTGTCCACAGCACCTGCGACAGTGCCAGCGTCAGGATGCCGAAGAATATGCGGGTGTGGCGGACACAGACATAGCCGAACGCCGCTGAAACCAGCCCGGTCAGAAGCAGCCCAACCAAAATATAGATCTCGATGGAGCCGATGCCGAAATATTTGACCAGGAAGGCGGCAGAGTAAGCGCCGAGGCCGAAATAAGCCGAATGACCGAAAGAAAGCAGGCCGGTGTAGCCAAGCAACAAATTGAACCCGAGCGCCGCGATTGCATAAATCAGGCCGTACGTGAACAACTGCGTTTGATAGACGTCGATAAATCTCGGCAGCGCCAGGAGCACGATGAGAATCGGAATTGCGCAGGCAACAATCAACCGTGCCGAAGGTCCAGTGCGCGCAGAGTTGGTCTCCATCGTCACGCCCTCCCGAACAGGCCTGTCGGCTTTATCAGCAGGACGAGAGCCGCGATCAGATAGAGAACCGCGAGCTCGATCTCGGGAAAGAACTGGATGCCGGCCGTGCGCACGAAGCTGACGATAAGGGCGCCGATCAAAGCGCCCTCGAGGCTGCCGAGCCCGCCGATGACAACGACGACAAATGCGAGGATCAGCGCTTCGACGCCCATGCCAAGCACGGCTGCCTGCGCAGGTACGACAACCGCGCCTCCGAGGCCCGCCATGAAGCAGCCAAGCGCGAATGCCTGAACGTAGACCCACTTGACGTTGAGGCCGAGTGCGGAGGCCATGCGCATGTTCTGCGACGTGGCCCTGAGGATGACACCAAACCTCGTGCGATAGATGACGGCCCAGAGGAAGACAGCCGCCATGACTCCGATGACGATGACCACAAGATTATATACGGGATACCGCAGGTTCATGACCCGTATGGTACCCATGCTGTCGATGACCCCGCCCGCTGTGAGCGGGACGCCCCCGAACAGGAAGTGCATGGCGTCCTCGAGAATCAGCAGCAGCGCGAAAGTGATCAGGAGCTGATATTCTTCCGGCCGCCTGTAGAGCGGCCGCAGCAGGGCGGGCTCGATCAAGGCCCCGACAGCGGCCACCGCGATTGCGCCCAAAGGCAGCAACAACAATAACACCCACAAGGGCGCCCCGACGGCGAACGTGCCGATTGCCCAGGCGCTGACATAGGCGCCGAGCGCATAGAGGCTGCCGTGCGCCAGGTTGACGATTCTCATGACGCCGTAGATGAGACTGAGCCCGGCGGCGATAAGGAACAGAATGCAGGCGTAGAAAATTGAATTCAGAATTTGAATGACCAGGATATCCATTTTCGTCCCGCCGAATTTTGTTGCCTCGCGTGCATGCGCCCCAACATCCTCCGCCTAGCCCGGCGATTGCGCCCCATCGATTCGAAAATGCAACGACTTGGCCGATGGAACAACGGAATTGCCGTCGAGGAAAATAGCGAAATTTACCGTGTACTCACCCGGCGGCAGCCGCTCAGGAAGGTCGATCGTGAAACGTCCGTCGTCGTCCCAATGCATTTTGTCGAGACTGCGAACTTTGCCATCGGGACCAATCAGAAGATAGCGAGAAACAACAAGCAGCCCGAAAGTCCCGCGCATGGTAGTTCGCAGCAGCGGTTCTTTCGTGTGCTTGTACTCGCGCCCCATCTTCAAGACCATTTCCGCGCTGGCGCGTACGGCGATCCTGCCGTTGTCCTGCGTGACCGATTCGATCACCGCCCGCGGCGGGTAGGCGAAACGGTCGAAAGTGCCGAAGCCGAGCGGATAGGTGACCTCGCGGACGGCCTGCAGCACGACCGTGTCGGGGGTCCACTGCGCCAGCCGGTAAGGACCGTTGGTCACGAGAAAATGCCCGTTCTTTTCGGCGAAGGCGGCAAGCGCACGCCAGCGCGCCTGTGCGGCCTCGGCGGTGACGAATTCTTTCAGCGCCTCGGGGCGATAACTTTCCCGCTCGAACTGGACAATCAGAGGCAAGAGCTTTGCACGCAAATCCTGATCGCGAACGAGATCCATCCAAGGGATGCGCCGCCGTTCAGACTCCTGCTCGGAAAAGGCCGCATAGCCGCGCGTCACTGCCTCTTCCATCAACGTCAGCAAATGCCAGGGCGTCGTGCTCCACGGCGGCGCTATTGCCGCGACCTGCAGCTCGTCGTGCGGGACATCTCGAAGATAGACTTCGATGACAGGGGTGTTGGTGAAAATTTCCCAGTTCTCCGCGATGACATGCTTCGTCCGGTCTACGCGCGCAATCCTTAATCCGGCCAGGCGCTCCTGCATCGCCGTCAAGGTCTGTTGCAGGCATGGTTCGTGAGTTGTGCCGCTTGCATTCGCCTTTGCCCCCCAACGATAGGCGAATACAAATGGATAGATCACGTCGGCCACGTCCATGTCCGAGCCGTCTGCAAAAGGCGAGGTGAGTACGTCATAGACGACCTTCGCGGTGGCGAAGGTTCTGGCCTCTACGGGTTGAAGCGCTCCTGTTCCAGGCTGAAGTCGAAATGCATCGGACGGCACGCGGATGCCCCCGGATTGGCCTTCCACTTTGGTCACGACTGATTGTACGCGGTTGTGCATCCAGCTGGCGTTGAATGGAAACTGGATCATCGCTGGATCGCCGACTGCCGACCAGATCAGCCGTCCCGCGGGGTCGGTGAAACCGGCGACCGGATTCCAGGCACCCGTCGAACGCTCGCGCACGCCAAGGTGCAGCTTGCCGTTCCAGGGATACTCCTTGAGCTTTACTGTGCGCAGGTAAACAGGACTGTTCAGGCCACTGAGCGAGTCGTAGGCGACGTTTTCGATTCCTGCGGGGTAGGCGGAATCGACAAATTCTTCCTTTTCCGTGTAGCCGACGACCATGCGTGCGCAGCCATCCGTGAGCTCGGCTACCAAGCGCCGCTCCAGATTTGTTCGGTCTGCGAGGCCAAGCGTTTCGCCGCGGCTCAGGCGTGCATAGTCGTCATCGATGGCCTCCCGTACTGCTCCATCGATTACCGGCGCGAGCAGCCGATACGCCTCGAACCAGCCTTCCTTTGCCCACGGCGGTCCCGGCCAACCGGCAAACGGCACGCCCGTGCTTGCGAGTAACTCGTCGACCGGTACTTCCTGGAGGAAGGCGTCCACGCCCTCGGCCGCGAGCTGCCACCGCGCGCGCACGATCTCCGTCGCAACCCGGCCCTTGGCGCCGAGCTTCTCTGACGACACCGCTGCGGACGCGCCGGCGACTGCGCCCATTGCCGCCTCGACGCGGTCCAGGTGGTGCAGGTAATCGGAGTGATACGGTGTCACGGGATAGGGATGGAAGATAAAGCCGCCCGCTTTTTCGTCGCGCAGCGCTGCCATAAATCCGCGTGCAGCAGCGCAACGGGCGTCGGAAGAAGCGTAGCGTCCAGAGGATGTTTTGAAGGAAAGAACCAGAATTGATCCGAGCGACCGCACTGACTCCACGTGTTTCGGTACCGGCCCAACGAACGCAGGCGCTGCGCCGACATAGGCATGCAACGTCTCGTCGCTCAGGCCCTTGGCCGCCGCCGTCGGATCGATTGCTTGGATGCGAATTTCATCAGGGTAATAGGAGGGAAAGTGACCCACCGAATGACCGGCGCTACCCTCGCCGCCGACGACGACCAGGCCAGCAACCATGATTGCGCCGACCATGCCCCGAACGATCCCGCGCCGGGATGGATCGCACGGCGCAAGTTGGCCGGAAAACAACCTTCCCCCGACCAGCCTATCAATGCCCGGGTGCATCGCCAGAATCTTGCTTCCGCTTGGAAAGAAACGGCCGTGTTAGAGAAAGCACGGCCGCTTTCCGATCAGGTTACTTCACGTCAGCCAAGTGGTCTTCAGCCGGTGGATAGCGTGTCTCATGAGATTGCAGGAGATTTCATTTCTCCAATAGAATCAAGTTAATTCGGTCAAAACACGCTCCACCGGATTAAGGCGCTCGGCCTCAACGTGCCTGCGGCCGCTGACTACAAAGTCGTCTGTACCAACGATACAGCAATCTTCAAATTTGTTCCGCGTAAGGTAGCCCCCGTTGGACTTTATCGAAAGATATTTAGGTTTTTCGCCGGATCATGGCGATGGTTCATTTAGCTATGTTACTTGATAATGCTAACCACGTTAATTTTCGGGATAGCGTTACCGATTATCGGCAAAGCGGAAGACGACGTGCACAAGTAAGCAAACCGCAACTGATTGCTCGCGGCTCAGGCGAAGTTATCGCACCATTAGTCTCCTTACAGATGAAAGCCCTGCCGTTCCTCTTGCGGCAGGGCTTTTGACTTTACCGGCCGATCAATGAAACGCGCATGACAGCAGGCTGGCGATTGGATCAGATTTTTTCAACCTTTGAACAGGACAAGGGAGGCCGCCCTAATAAACTTGTCAACCAGGTTGACAGGTTTCCATCGAAGTCAGTGCGGCTCAAAAAGTTAGGTGTTACCCTCCAAACTGCAATGATGAAAGGAGCGCATCGGCAAGCTGCCTAAGCTAGAGCTGGACAAACAATTTAAAAGGGCTGAGGCCGCAGACATCCTGACGACCTATGACGAGCTAGTCCACCTTTTGACGGGACTTAAATTCACCCCGGTTGAATTCAAGTTCTGTCAACCCGGTTGACTTAACTCCTGGGAGGGCCTGGCCTGACGGCCTCGACGGCCTTCATCGTTACGAACGCAGCGACATCGAATTCAACCACGCATACCTGTGGCAACCATTTCATTTCCGCTTTCCCCCCTCGACGGGCACCATGGCTTGCACGCTGTAGCCCCAGATGTAGCCCCGGAATAACAAAGCCGCCGGGTGGCGGCTTTGCTCTTTCTTAAACCTTTGATTTTGTTGGTCAACCGTGCTTGACGTCAGCCGCAAGCCAAGTGGTCTTCAACCAGTTGGCCGCCGCGGTCGACTCGTTGTGCGACGTGCCGGGCTTCGGCCAGTTGGGCGGCGCCGTGATGTCCCGGATGGGAATCGTGAGGATCGACTGCGTATCCCAAACAGGG
>DATFXJ010000130.1:0-3174 GCA_035315965.1 Pseudolabrys sp. | reverse complement strand
GTGCTTAACGTCAGCGGCTAGACAGCAGCGTTTGCAATGGACCTCGAATCATTATTCGGTCGGAGGCGCTGTTGCATCAGCGCGCGCCGGGTGATTGCAATAATGCCCTCCGCCAATCATCCGGCGCTGCTTTTCAGAACGATTGGCTGGGATGGATGAAAGCAGCAGGCGCGTTTATGGCCTGCCGCGCAAATTACGCAATATCCCGAACGTTGGCCGTGCTGCGCGCCAATTTGGATTATGGCTAAGCTCGCCACATTTCGTTTTTGCGATTGTGGCAGAGGCAACTGCGCGGCGATCTAGGCGTGACGGTGAACACTTTCTGGAACGCACAAGGTTGGACGTAACCTCAATGCACTCTGCGCCGACGCCCAACTTATCCTGACTGGGAGAAGCCCCAAATTGCGATCAGGGCAGCAACAACAAGGCCGACCCACGAAACAGTCATGGACACAGAGTGTGGTCCGATCTGCACTGTCCATCGCTTATAAATCCTCCAGCCGTGCAAGATCGCCGCTATCGCAAAGATCAGTGCCGTAATTAGCGCATAAGACATCTTGTTGTCCCCTCACAACTGAGCTGCTTGCGCCACCATAACTCAGCTATGTCATAACTGCGTCAACGTGATTGTCCATTTCACAAGCGCTCGCATTGCGCGCCAGGGCGGGCTGTCGCGCCGATCATGCGCTGGTGAGTTCGTGGATTCGTTATTTCGGCGATCGGACTTCAAAACGTGGGTTTCGGGAAGTGGGTAGCCATCAAATAGAAGTTAAAAAGCAAGTCTTTTCAACTTGACTGGCTGAGAGGGAAGGATAAATCGCTCTTGCGAGCCAGAGTGTCTGTCGCGCGGATATCAATGCCTCACCGTAGGTTGCGCGGCGTGGTTCTCTAGGAATGAAGACAGATCGCAAGTGATTAGATCCCCAATCCTTGCAAGCTCGATGTCAGCGGGCGGAAACTCGGCCAGAATTTTTGGATCGTGCGCGTAATGACCTTGTTTTGGAAATACCGTAGTCACTCGTTCGCTCCAAGTCTTCTTCACCGCGGCGAGAATACGCAACTTGTCGTCGATTAATACATAATGATCCGCTGGATAGAAACGTTCGACGTCTTCAAGCTCCTGCTCTTTGTGGACGTAGATAAGGACGCGGTTATCGAATGCGTGCCAGAGACCGGATCGTTCCACCTTGCGTGGCTGGAACACAGCATCGCCGTCCGAGAGAATGACTGCTGTCCCCCACTTCTGTACATGCTTCACCGCCTCCAGAGCGCCCGGATATAAGCGGTCGGCGAACGGGTAATCGACCAGCCAGCTCGACATGCGCAGTACGTCTGGGCGATGGATCGTCTCGATCCGGAAGCGCTCCAATGCCCCCAAGTAATCGACGTATCCTAATTCGCTCCGCAATTCTTCAAGGATTTCCCAGTACCTGTCGCGAGCGGCGACCCCGTACGTCTGTTGCAGATGCTCTTTAAGATCGGCTTGTACGTGGTCGTTGTCGATAAGAGTGTTATCGACGTCGAAAAGGAAAACGATACCGAGCGGTTTTGACATCGCATTCTCTTGGGTGAACGCTGAAGCTCGGAAGCAATGCTGAGCGGCCGCTTCAGGTCGTCTTGTCCTTGCCTAGCAGTTCTTTCGCAATCTCCGTCACGCGTTCCGGCTCGAAGCCGTATTTCCGTTGCAGTTCCTTGAGCGGGGCCGAAGCGCCAAATGTCTTCATACCGATGACGCGCCCGGACTTGCCGACGTAGCGTTCCCAGCCGAAGGTCGACGCCTGCTCCACCGCGACGCGCACCGTCACGTCGGGCAGCAGAATGCTGTCTTGATACGCCTGCGTCTGATGTTCGAAGATCTCCCAGGACGGCATAGAGACCACGCGCGAGCGAATGCCCTCGGCAAGCAGTTCCTCGTGGGCGTTGACGCAGAGGCTCAGCTCGCTGCCCGATCCGATGAGGATCACTTCAGGCTTTCCGTCCGGGGGGTCGCCGAGCACATAGGCGCCGCGTACAACCCCGTTTGCAGGCGCGTACTTACTGCGGTCCAATGTCGGTAGGGGTTGACGCGACAGGGCCAGCACCGCCGGCCCGTGCCGCAGCTGCATGATAAAGCGATAGGCCTCGACGACCTCATTGGCGTCTCCGGGTCGCAGCACCACGAGGCCGGGTTCGGCACGAAAGGACGCAAGCTGTTCTACCGGTTGATGTGTCGGGCCGTCCTCGCCATCACCCATGGCATCGTGAGTGAACACAAAGATAGTGGGCAGTTCCATCAAGGCGGACAGGCGAATGGCCGGCCTCGCATAGTCACTGAAGATGAAGAACGTGGCGCCGAAGGCGCGAAGTTTCGACAAGGAGAGTCCGTTGACTACAGCCGCCATCGCGTGTTCGCGGATGCCGAAATGAAGATTCCTGCCGCCGGGAGTGCCCGGCTCGAAGTCTCCGGCGCCATCAAATGTAAGGGTCGTCTTGTTCGACGGCCCGAGATCCGCCGATCCGCCGAGCAGCCAGGGGATATTCTGCGCAAGGACGTTGAGGACCTTGCCCGAGGCATCCCGCCCGGCGATGCCCTTCGGATCGGGCGGAAAAACCGGAAGCCCAGAATCCCATCCGGCCGGCAGCTCACGTCGCTGCATCAGCTCAATCTCGGTCGCGAGATCCGGATATTTCGAGTGGTAAGCCGCGAAGAGTTCGGCCCAACGGCCGCGGGCCTGCTCTCCGCGCGCGCCAATACCAGCGGCAAAGTGCTCGCGCGCGGCCTCGGGAACCAGAAATTTCGCGTCCTCAGGCCATCCGTAATCGCGCTTCGCGAGGCGAATTTCCTCCTCGCCCAAAGGCTCGCCGTGCGCCTCGGCAGTATCCTGCTTGTGCGGCGAGCCGTAGCCGATGTGACTGTCCAGAATGATGAACGTTGGGCGACCCTTGGTCTCGCGAAAAATGGCCAACGCGTGCTCGATCCGGCCGATGTCATTGGCGTCGCCCACGCGCAGAACGTTCCAACCGTAGGCCAAAAACCTGGCCGCGATGTCCTCTGTAAAGGTGATGCGCGTATTGCCTTCGATCGTGATGTGATTGTTGTCATAGATCCAGCAGAGGTTGTCTAAAGCGAGATGGCCCGCCAGCGACGCTGCTTCGGATCCCACGCCCTCCATCATGCAGCCATCGCCGCAGACC
>DATFXJ010000129.1:0-3037 GCA_035315965.1 Pseudolabrys sp. | reverse complement strand
TGTTGCCATTTGCGCCGTTGCAATCCGAACCAGGAGATCAGGATCGCAGCCAGCAGGAACGGGATCATTGCAGTCGCGATGGCCGAACCTTCGCCGAGATAGCCGCCGCCGATAGCGCGCTGGTAGCCAAGCGTGGCCATGAGATGCGTGGCGTTAGCAGGGCCGCCGCGCGTCAGCACCCAGATGAGCTGGAAGTCGGTGAATGTGAACAGCACCGAGAATGTCATCACTACGGCGATGATAGGCGTAAGCAGGGGATAAGTGATGTGGCGGAAAATCTGCCATCGGCTCGCGCCGTCGATCGTCGCCGCTTCGTAAAGCGACGGCGACACCGTTTGCAGACCGGCAAGCAGGGTAATGGCGACGAAAGGCACGCCGCGCCAGATGTTCGCGAAGATCACCGACCAGCGAGCGTTCCAGGTGTCACCGAGGAAATCGATATTGGTTGCGATCAGTCCAAGCTTTCGCAGCGACCAGGACACGATTGAGAACTGGCTGTCAAAAATCCACCAGAAGGCGATGGCTGAGAGCACGGTTGGCACGATAAAGGGGATCAGAACGATCGCGCGGATGATTGCCTTGAACGGCATGTGATGGTTGAGCAGAAGGGCAAGATAGAGACCGATGGCGAATTTGAAGACACTCGCGACGCTGGTGTAGAGCAGTGTGTTGAAGACCGAAAGCCAGAACACCGAATCGTCCCACAGCCATACATAGTTTTCCAGGCCCACGAAATTTCCGCTGCGGCCGATGCGGGCGTCGGTGAAAGAAAGCCAGATGCCGAGGCCGAGCGGGTAGGCGAGAAAGAGCAGCAGGAATGCGGCGGCCGGCAGCATGAACCAGAGGCCGAGCCAGTCACGGTTGACCTTGAGCTGATCCCAAACGCTGGGCTCGCGCAACAGAGGTTTCAAGGCGACGTCAGTCATCCGGTCATCTCTCAGGGCGTCATGCCTGCTTTTGCCGCTGGCATGACGCGTCTTCCTTGCAACAGACGGTCAAGGAAGACTTCGATGGCCGGAACAAGCTCGGCCATGAGTCTCCCGCCTCAGCGATAGAGCCGCATCGCCTGCCGTTCAGCGATCTTGATTGCACCCTTGGTGTCCTCGCGGCCCGTGCAAACATTGGCGAACATGTCTACGACGATGAAATCGGCCAGCGCCGCCGCCGCCTTCTCGCCGACCGAGCCAAGGCCGCCGGCCGTGAGCGTGCGTTTCGCCGCTTCGCGGAAGATCGTGTTCTTGGGGTCGACCGTCCACACCGGATTGTTGTCGTAAGCGTTAAGCGGATGCGTCAGATACCCAACCGACGCCTCGAGCCATTTGTTGTACTGATCTGCCTCTAGCAGATAGGCGATCAGCGCCTTACAGGCCTGCGGATACTTCGTGTAGGTCATCGCCAGCGTTGGGAAACACACATGGAACTCGGTCGGCTTGCCGACCGGCCCAACCGGCCACAGCGCGTGGTCCATGTCCTCTGCGATCTCCTTCTTGGTGGGATCGCGCTTGGCCGCGGCGTAAATCGAGATGCCGTTATTGGTCCAGGAAATCTCGCCTGCGAGGAACGCCTTGTTGTTGAACGCATCGTTCCATGCCGCCGTGCCCGGAATCATGTTTTCGTAGAGCTGTTTGGCATAGGTGAGCGCTTTCTCGGTCTCCGGCGAATTGAGGATCACCTTATCGTTGGCGTCGACCACGTTCCCGCCGTGCGCCCACAGGCACCAATGCACCCAGCAATTGGCGTCGCCAGTGGCGTGTCCGAGCGCCATGCCGCCCGGTGTGTTGTTGCGTTTGGTCGCTTTGGCGAATTCGAGGAACTCGTCGGTCGTTGCCGGGAACTTGGACATTCCTGCTTTCTGGAGCGCCGAAATGCGGTAGTTTTGCATGTTGCCGCCGAAGCAGATCGGGATCGCGATCCACTTGTTGCCGGGGCCCTGGCCATACGTCACGGCGGTGGGCACCCAGCCGCCATACTTCTTGCCGAGATAGTCAGCGACGTCAGTCACGTCGACACATTTCTGCGGGAACAGATGCGGCAGCGAAAACAGGCCCCAGAACAGGTCCGGACCGGAGCCGGTGTTGGCGGCGACCGAGGCCTTCGGCGGGATGTCTTCATACGATTCCCGGGCAATGGTGACTTTCACGCCGGTTGCCTGAGTAAAAGCCTCTATCAGCTTCACGAAGGCGTCGTCTTCCGACTGCACAAAATACTTCCAACGCAGCATCGAAAGCTGCGCCTCCTTCTCAGGTTTCCAAGGCGCCGATTGTGCCCAGGCCTTTGCCCATTCGAGAAGAGCGGGGCCGGAAAGCGCACCGGCTGCGGCAGCCGCGGTACCGCCTTTGATCAGCGCGCGGCGCGTAAAGTAGCTCATGCTTATTCCTCCCTTTGCTTATAGGATTTTGAGACGATTACCCGTCGTCTCGTCAAAAAGATGAATTAGCCGCGGGTCTGGCTTGAGCCGGATCTTGTCGCCCGGCTTGAATTGGTGGCGTTCGCGAAAGACCGCGATGACATCCTCGCCGCCCAGCTTGGCGACGACTTGCAGCTCCGATCCGGTGGGTTCGATAACCTGGACCTCAGCTTCCGTGCCATCATCGGAGAGTAAAAAATGCTCGGGCCTCACGCCGTAAACGATGGGGCGGCCGTCGCTCCCGGTCGGGGCGCCGCCCAGCGCGAACGTGACTCCGGCGGAATTTTCAAAGGACGCGCTACCATTGACGCGAATGCGTCCCTTGATCATGTTCATGGCCGGCGATCCGATAAAGCCGGCAACGAACAGATTGTCGGGACGATCGTAAAGCTCAAGCGGCGCGCCGATCTGTTCGACGCGGCCGTCATGCATTACGACGATCTTGTCGGCCATCGTCATGGCCTCGATCTGATCGTGCGTCACGTAAATCGTGGTCGTCTTCAGCCGCTGATGCAGTTCCTTGATTTCGGTTCGCATCTGCACACGCAATTTCGCATCGAGATTCGACAGCGGTTCGTCGAACAGAAAAACCTGGGGATCGCGCACAATGGCGCGGCCCATGGCAACACG
>DATFXJ010000128.1:0-7012 GCA_035315965.1 Pseudolabrys sp. | reverse complement strand
GGCGTACAGGGTAAACGCCGCGTCACGGACCCAGGTGTAGCGGTAATCCCAGTTGCGTACCCCGCCGATCTCTTCGGGGAGGCTGCATGTGGGTGCCGCGACAATCGCCCCGGTCGGCGCGAAGGTCAGCAGCTTCAGCATAAGAGCCGAGCGATTGACCATCTCGCGCCAGCGGCCATCATAGCGACACCTGATCACCCAGCGACGCCAGAATTCGAGAGTCTGCGTCAGTAGTTCGGTGCCGACGAGTCGCGCCTCCAGCATCCCTGAGTCGCCATCGCCCTCGACCTGTCGCAGGATGAACGTCGATGGCTCACCGGGGTGCAGCAGGAACTCGGTGGCGACCCCGATGCCCTGGCGCGCCAGCGGAAAGCGGCTGACCAGCGAGAAACGCATGCCGGGGGCCTCGAATACCGCGCCACGGCCTTCCAGAGTGACCTGATGCGGCCGCCGCGCGTAGTCGAAAGCAGGTTGGCATTCGAGTCGGAAGCGCACAGCCCCGCGCACGGCCCGCACGACGCGCACAATCTGATGCGTCTTCTTGCTGCGGTTTGGGTCCTGGACCGGCATGAAGTCCACTACTTCGCCGACACCCTCGGGGCTTAGGAATCGCGTCACCAGCACGTTGCTGTCGGGCAGGTACATCTGCTTATGCTGGGCCTCGTAGAGGCTGGCGATCTTGAAAAATCCTCCTTTGTGTTCGTCGAGAATCGCGGCGAAGATGCTTGGCGAGTCGAACTGCGGCAGACAGCACCAGTCGATCGAACCGTCCATACCCACCAGCGCGACCGTATGCAGGTCGCCGATGACGCCGTAGGACTCGATCGGCTTGTAGGCCATTCCTCACCGTCCCTTCTCAGAAAACGAGGTCGACATCATTCTCAGCATTCGGACCGAAAATCTCAATTCCAACCTACCTCGGATTCGCCTTGCGGTTGGGCCGCCTGGCATCAAATTATATCTAAACAGGTTGGCCCTTGGTCCAACTCGACCAATCGCGATGGCCCGACTCGACTGTTACTTAGAGTGCTGGGCGCCTACAGTCGGAACGCGGCAACGCCAGTTCTCGCCCTTTTTGCAGTGTAGGTTTGGTGTTGGTTGCACTGCCGATCGTTGCGGAATGCGACGCTGGAGAAGGGTTCGCCTGTGATAGTCACCAGCCAACGGTCCGGTCTGCCGGCGCCCTGGCATCCCGATGCGATAAAAACTCACACCACTGAGCCAGCACCCGCACCCGAAATGACATCGCAAGCTGTACTTGCTGCCCAGCCCAAGTCGGCGCCCGAAGCTCTGGCGAAGATCGAGTCCGCGGCGCGTGCCGCGCGGGCCGAAGCGCCACCCAAAGATAAGCGCGTGCACTCAATCGACTACCCTTTGTTCGACCGATTTTCGATTAAGAGTTATTAGGACCGGGCCCTGCTTGTGGTGCACGCGGCGCTCCCGCAAGGCTCAGCCAAACGTCTTCGCCACCATCGCGTCTTCTCGAGTCGCCGTGAAGCCATTTCGCGGATTTGTCGCCATGTGCGCTAATGATCAAAGCGGACAGTGCGGCAGTTCGCCCCTTCCAGAGTGTCGATTTAGACCGCTACGATATCCTGTCACGAAACGGTGTCATCGCAATCGCTACAAGATAAGCGATCGGAGGAAGGTTCATGAAGCAGTTTCAAAAATTCTGGTTCGCAGTGGGTGCCGTGGTGTTAGGCTGTTCCAGTTTGCTGTCGCAAACATCCGAGGCCACTGCGCAATCCTATGCCAACCGGACGGTGACTATTGTCGTCCCGTTCGCCGCCGGCAGCATCACCGACAGTCTTGCACGCGTGCTCGCCGACAAACTCGGCGCTATGTGGAAGCAATCGGTTGTCGTAGAGAATCGCCCCGGCCTTCCCGGGACGACGGCGGTCGCAAAAAGCGCGCCCGACGGCTACACCTTGATGTTGACATCCAACGGCCACACGATCGCTGGCGTCATCAACAAGGGCATCCAATTCGATCCGGTGAAGGATTTCGCCGGGGTGACAGTCATTGCCTCAGTGCCGCTTGTCGCGATCGTACCCGCTGACTTTCCGGCCAAGACGCTGGAGGAATTTATCGTGCTGGCGAACGACTCGCCGGGCAAGATCAATTTCTCATCAGCCGGTGTAGCAAGCACCTCGTTTCTGTCTGCCGAGATTTTTAGACAGGGCGCCAAGATCAACATTGTGCATGTTCCCTACAAGGGCGTGCCGGACGCGACCAACGCGGTGATCCGCGGCGACGTCCAAATGTATTTTGCTCCCATTCCCAACGCCCGGGAACTGAGCGCCGCCGGCAAAGTTCGCGCCATCGCCATCAACTCCGATAAGCGCGCGCCCCAGATCCCGGATGTTCCGACCATCGCGGAAGCCGCGGTTCCAGGCTACAAGTATGAGTCGTGGTTCGGCATGTTGGCGCCTGCCGGAACGCCGCCCGCAATCCTTACCCAGGTTAGCCAAGACATCGCCCAAGTGCTGAAAATGCCGGACGTGGTTGAAAAGCTGACCACGTTCGGCTCAGTTCCCGTCCCTAATTCGCCAGAACAATTCGACGCGATCATAAAGAGTGATACGGAGCGCTACGGCAAGGTTCTTAGGGACGCGGGCGTCGCCGCGAACTAGCAGAATTGCAGCAATTTCCGCTGTTGATGCTGTTGACAGCTCCCTCCATCGGCACGTGAGTGCCGTGAGGGCGCTTTTAAGGCTCCCACCATTCAGACGCAGCAGGGATGGTGGGGCAAAGGGCTCTGTGCGACGCCAATCGGTCCCGCGGCGGGTATCCCTCTTATGGTAGACAATCCGATGTCCGCTACTCCTAATCTGAGTGCATCGGCATGTCCGCTTTTTTCCCAAAGCAGACATGAAGCCGCAGTGACGAATGTCTGCTTTTGGGGGGAAGAGCGGACATCACGCTGACGCGCGCTCGTGTCTACCTTTGACCCAAAGCGGAAATGGCCCCCTTCCAGCGAGCCATTTTGACTCGATACAATGCCTCTCTTGAGCCTCGGAGCACATCAATCGCAATCACAACCTGTATGTAGAGAACCGTATACCATGGACGGTGCGTTTTTGGTCATTGCAACTTCCAGCACAAGCAAAAATGATGGCGTCTTCTTAACTTCGGGAGACGTATGCAGCGTCAAGACAGTCTCGCTGTTTGGCTCATGGGCGGATCCCTGCGGGCCACGCAACCCACGCAGCGAAAACTAATGGTTGATGAAGCTCTACATAAGGTCGAGACTTTATTAAGCGGTTACGAGCTGCTTAACGATCCGCTGCTCAATAAAGGTACAGCTTTCACCGAAGCCGAGCGAGACGAGTTCGACTTGCACGGACTGCTGCCGCCGCATGTTTCACAGCTTGATTATCAGGTGCAGCGCCGACTTGACGCTTTTCGTGCTCTTCATAGCAACCTGCAAAAATATACGTTTTTGCGAGGATTGCAGGACTCTAACGAAATCTTGTTTTACGCGCTGCTGACGCGCAATATCGAAGAGATGATGCCGATCGTCTATACGCCGACGGTCGGGCTGGGCTGCCAGCATTTCAGCCACATTTTCCGTAAGCCTCGCGGGCTATTTCTGAGCGTGCCGCGCATGAACGACATACGCCGAATCATCGGTCATCCTCGGTTTGATCAAGTTGAGGCCCTTGTCGTCAGTGATGGCGAGCGCATCCTCGGCCTCGGCGATCAAGGCGCCGGTGGAATGGGGATTCCGATCGGAAAATTGTCGCTTTACACCGCTTGCGCCGGTCTGCATCCCGCGACAACGTTGCCGATCATCCTAGATGTTGGCACCGACAATAAAGAACTCCTCGTCGATCCACTTTATATCGGTTGGCGCCGCGAGCGGGTGCGCGGTCCGGAGTATGATGATTTTGTCGAAAGTTTCGTTGATGCGGTCCGTGAGCGATGGCCTCACGTCCTTCTGCACTGGGAAGATTTTGCAATCGATAACGCTAACCGGCTACTTTCAAAATACCGTGATCAATTATGCACCTTCAACGACGACATTCAGGGAACAGCCGCTATCGCAGTTGGAACATTGCTTAGCGCGATAAAAGTCACCGGCACCCCTCTTACTGAGCAACGCGTGGCCGTATTCGGCGCAGGCTCTGCGGGGAGTGGCATAGCTGCGCTCGTCGCGCGAGCCATGATCGATGCGGGTTTAAGTGAAGCAGAAGCCCACAGCCGGTTCTACCTCGTCGACCGAGACGGCTTGCTAGTCGAGGGAATGTCCGGATTGCGATCTTTTCAAATGCCATTTGCCCAGCGGCGCGATCGCCTCAGTGATTGGAAACTTGAAACGCCGACCCGCATCGGCCTTATCGATGTAATAAACAATGCGCACCCGTCGGCCTTGATTGGGACCTCAGGACAGCCGAACGCCTTCACCGAAAGGATCGTTCGCGACATGGCTCGCCACGTGCGCCAGCCAATTATTTTCCCGCTCTCGAACCCCACTGAGCGCAGTGAGGCGACGCCGGTAGAACTTGATAACTGGACTGAGGGTCGCGCTGTCGTTGGCACTGGTAGTCCATTTCCAGCACTGAAGCGCAGCGGCAAGGTTTTCCGTGCCGATCAGACGAACAATGCCTACGTCTATCCTGGCATAGGGCTTGGCGCGATCGCCACAGGCTCACGACGGATATCGGATGGCATGTTCCTCGCTGCCGCTCATGCGGTCGCGGCCAAAAGTCCAGCCATACACGACGATCCGGAGACCAATCTGCTTCCACCGTTGCGACAAATCCGTGAGCTCACTTTCCATGTTGCAGTCGCCGTCGGTAAACAAGCGCAGACGGAAGGGCTCACTCGCCCAATGTCAGATGAAGCGGTTGCCGCCGCGGTACATGCAAAGATGTGGGACCCACGCTATCCGTTGTACAAGCGACTCTATAAGTAGCAATTTAATTGCCTCGGATCAGTCGGACTTTAGGAAATCCAGAATGCTTTCGTTGCTAGCCGATAAATCCGCTGAACAGCAGCGCCACGCCAATTGTCAAAAGGGACATGATTACGAGCGTGATCATTGAGCCAACGCCGGAATTTTTGACGAGCGGATTCTCTTGACCGTTACGTGGCAGTAAATACCAGAAAGCGCCGGTGCTCATGGCAATCAAGAACACACCACAGATGATCGAAAACATGTCGCTCGTCTCTGATTGGAACGAGCGTTCTTTTATGCCTCACCAGCGTCTAGTCCGTGCAAATTTATCAGTGTCGTGCGTAAAAATCCGCTAAATGCCTGGCAACTGCTAGGGTCATCATCAGTCCAACGATGCAACTAACAAATCATTCGCCCTCGGCTATACCAGACTGCGCCGGGTCCGATTACTCACGCCGCGTCTCGGGTCGTTTTTGCTTTGACTAAGGCAGCATGGTCGACACCTGTTTGCGCCGCGTAGGCCATGGCAAATGAGGCGATAGCATCATCCATTACTTCGCTCTTGCCCATGTAGCCCGCAACTACCGCCGGATCACCCGACCGCGCGTGGGCACGCGCAAGAGTACGGCCGCACAGTCGCGCATAATCTGAGAGCGCCTGCACTTCACCGATCTCGCTTATCTCTCCAAGCCTATGGTTTTTCAACGTGCGAACATAGAACTGACGGCCGGAGCTATCATCTTGCGTGTAACCAAGAAAAATATCACTCGCCGCCTGCATCATTTGCTGGCCTTCCACGACACGTCGGCCCTGGTGCCCGTCATAAGTGATCCCCCCACCGAGCCGCTCCAATACAGATCGTTGGGCCTGCTTAAGCTGAAGGAAAAGAGGCTCGCTATCGCCAGTCATCAGCAACGCAACACAGCAGAATGTCCCCACAGAGCCGACGCCAACCGCCTTAAAGACAAGATCTACTATTTTATGTCGATCGAGAATATGGCGCCGATCAGTATTTAAACAGTCGCGGTATAAGGTAAAAACCCGCTCAGCATCGAGTTTATGTGCAGCGTTGGCTTTTGGATCGAGGTGAAAGATCGCTGGTGGTTTGTCAGCAATTCTTAGTTCGCTCCCGCTCACTAGATGAGGAAAGTTATCGTCTTTTTCGAGCCCTTCCCCACGAGCCTTGGCAATGATTGTCGTCAATTTGCGCCGCAAAGCCTTGTTACCAATTAATTTGAGTTCTTGTTCAAGATCAATTCGACTGTGCCAAATCTCCAATGGAGATAGATTAACGAGACTGAGCATGTGGTTTCGATAAGCCGCTACGGTTGCTGCAGCAAGTGCGCGAGCCCGCTTTTTCGTTTCGCCGTTAGCCAACGTAGCAACCGAGACACTCGTCGCGAGGCGTTTTAGGTCAACAGTAAAATCTACGCCTGAGATTGTTTCGTCAAAGTCGTTGACATCAAATAAAATGTTATCTTCTGGCGTGGCAAATGCGCCGAAGTTCATCAGGTGGCTGTCACCGCCAGCCTGAACCCGAATTCCGGCCATCGGCTGTTGTACCAGGTCTGCTGCCATAACCGCAGCGGCGCCTCGCAAAAAGGCGAACGGGTTCTCCATCATACGTTTATAACGTTCAGGGACGAGGTCCGGGACGCGGTCCGGATCACTTTCCGCGAGGATCGAAACGGCGCTTCTAGAACCAAGGCCTTTCAGGTCGGCGTGCGCTTCTCGCGGAACACCCCGTCGGAGCTCCTTGCCCTGCTTAAATCTCTCTGCGCGCGTGCCCAAATTCACGGTGCGCAATTCTACGGATAATGGCATTGTGGTTGTCCTCGTGCACAAACAGCAGTTCGTCCTTGTGAGGCTTTATTGTCTCGGCAGTTGGGCGTGTTCTCGGTCATTGGGCTATTAACCAAGGCATCGTATAGGTCAGACTGTGCCTGGGCGGCGTTGCAGAATTGCAGGCAACGAACACGGCGACACCATCGAAGTTTGTCGCGTTTGCGCGGGATGATGGACCTTATAAAAGACCCAATCTTTGCGCGATTGGACCGAGGGCCAATAAAACCGACATAAACACTGTTTGCTCTTGGTCAAAAGCAAACTTGC
>DATFXJ010000127.1:0-8959 GCA_035315965.1 Pseudolabrys sp. | reverse complement strand
CGATCACGAATAGCAGATCCGGCACGCCGCCCATGTCCTTGATCCCGCCGAGCGAGCGATCGAGCTTGTCGCGCTCACGCTGCATCGTGAGACGCTCTTTCTTGGTGTAGCCCGCGGCCTCACCCGAGTTGAGCATTTCGTCGAGCTTGCGCAGCCGCGCGATCGACGCCGAGATTGTTTTCCAGTTGGTCAGCGTGCCGCCGAGCCAGCGCGAATTCACGTAGTACTGGGCGCTGCGCTTGGCAGCATCGGCGATTGAATCCTGTGCCTGGCGTTTGGTGCCCACAAACAGGATGCGGCCGCCTTTGGCCACGGTATCGCTGACCGCCTGCAACGCCCGATGCAGCATCGGCACGGTCTGCGCGAGATCGACGATATGGATATTGTTGCGGGTGCCGAAGATGTACGAACCCATCTTCGGGTTCCAGCGGTGGGCCTGATGGCCGAAGTGCACGCCAGCTTCCAATAGCTGACGCATCGAAAAGTCAGGAAGCGCCATAATCTTCTCCGGTTGATCCGCCGCGGACGGTTGTGAGCCCATTGGGCCACCGGACGGCCTTTCTTGACCCATTGTCGGGGCCGAAAGCCTGCGTCTGCGTGAGTGATGCCGGGGCTTATATAGGTACAATTTCCGAAATGCAACGCGGCCTCTCCGATCAAGCAGTTAAGGAGCGATTCATGAGGGGATGCCGCAAGCAGAGCCGGATAGATGCCCGGCTCAATTTCCAAACCTTATCGATCGCTAGCACGATTACTGAAACTTTGGTTCCGTTTTGGCATGCAGGTTCGGTACACCGCAAGCTCGGTGCAGTGCCTAGGTAGTGTAGGCGTATTTATCGGCCTCGTCGTTACACGCGCGAATGGCCATCGATCTGGACGCTTCTGTTTGGTCCTCGTCTTGGGCGTATGCATAAACGTTCATGTATGATTACGCGGGGATTTTGTAGCGCACTGCTCTGCAAGCGTCGACGCGGTGCTGGCAACGGCGAACGCGGCCAGAACCCGCGCAACCGGAAGATATTTGCTCGGCGCGACAAGTTTCTTCACGTCACACTTCGTGTTTGACGATTTAAGCAACCTGAAGTGCGTCTCGGGCGATGCGGTTGGACCGGCACCCAATATCGACAACTAGGCTCTGGCCGTCTTTGTTGTCGCGCTCTTCTTGTTCACACGGCGTTATCCCAATTTGTTCCGTTAAACGCACCAGCTCGGCTATTGAGCGAACGGCCATCTTTTCCATTATTCGACCGCGGTGCACCTTGATGGTCTTTTCAACCGTGCCCAATGCCCACGCGATTTGCTTGTTTAGACGGCCAGCAATGACATGCCTTAGCACTTCCGCTTCGCGGGGCGTCAACTGGGCCAGCTTGTGTTTGATCTCTGCGAGTTCCGCCTGTCTCTGATGTAATTTTGTTTGCCGCTCGCTTGCGATGGCGAGGGCGGCCAATAAAGCGTTGCCGTCAACGGGCTTGATTAGGAAATCGATCGCGCCCGCCTTCATTGCATCAACGATCGTTGGCGCATCTGTCGTGCCCGATATGAAGATGATCGATCGCTCGAGCTCACCCTTGCACAGTGCTGCCTGCAATTCGCGGCCATCGATGCCAGGCATCAGCAGGTCGAGAACGATGCATCCGGCGTCCTCCGCGCAGTCCAACGCAAGTAACTCATCGGCCGATGAAAAGGTTCGCACCGTGTAGCCGGCCGCACGGACGAAACGCGCAAGCGACTTGAGCACCCCGGCATCGTCATCAACGATGAATACGGTGAAATCCCGCTCGACGGTCAGTCTTGCCGTGATGTGCGGCACACCAGGTGCACAGAATGACGGCGTCTCGCGCAGAAGCGCAGAAGAACTCGATGGCTTAACGAAGATATTCATGTCTCCCGACCCACAATGACAAAATCACATGTCAATTTTTCTTGTTATCGGGGAGACTAAGACGGGCGCGTCAAAGCGCTCTATTACACAGTGGTAGCCGCTATCTATACCTTGGTTTGAACCGGCTCGCCATAATCAAAACGGTGAACGCCGGCCCTACAGTCTTCCGCCAGGCCACGTCAGTACGATAATTTGGTTGGCAGCGCTCAGGCGGCGCGATCGAGTGCCTCGTTCAGGCACGTGATCAGGTTCTCATCGTTAAACGGCTTAGACAAAAATCCGACCGCGCCAGCAGCGAGTGCCTGAGTCCGGGCCTTAATCTCGGGAAAAGCCGTGATAAAGATGATTGGCAGGCTGTGTCCTTGCGCGATCAACCGGCCCTGCAACTCTATTCCGGTCATGCCGGGCATTTGCACGTCTGTAATCAGGCAGTCAGTCTCAGAGACACGGTCCGATTTCAGGAACGCTTCAGCGGAATCAAACGCAGCGGTACCGTAGCCAAGCGACCGTACAAAGCTGGTTGTAGCTCGGCGGAACGATTCGTCGTCGTCAACAATTGCGATCACAGGCACCTTCGACAAGCTAGCCCCCTCGTCGCTGGTATACATAAAGAATCCTCCGCGCATGCGCACGGTTCCGAAGGTAACGTTTAACTATCGGAAAGGGACTAGGAATTACACCAAGGTATAGTTGCCCTAGGATTTCGTGCGGCGAATCCCCAAAATATCCGCCATTTTAACAAGATCAGCCAAGGATTTCGCACCCATCTTTCTTGTGACCTTACCCCGGTGCACCTTGACCGTGATCTCGGTTACGCCGATTTCGGCCGCCACCTGTTTGTTCAAAAGACCTCCGGTTACCCATGCCATGACCTCTTGCTCCCGCGGCGTCAGCGTATCGAATCTCGCTTTCAGCTCGGAAATCGCCTTCTCGCTTGCGTAGTTGGTCCGCGAGCGTTCGAGCGCGACCTGAACGGCATCGAGAAGATCTTGGTCGCGAAACGGCTTGGTCAGGAACTCGACTGCGCCGGCCTTCATAGCCTTCACGGTCATCGGGATATCGCCGTGACCAGTAATAAAAATAATTGGAATCTGGATTTTCGCCTTCGCAAGTTCAGTCTGAAAATCCAGCCCACTCACGCCCGGCAGCCTGACGTCAAGAATAAGGCAACAGGCGGCATCTGGCCGCTTTGCTGCAAAGAATTCCGCTGTCGAAGCGAATGCTTCGACACGCAATCCTACCGACCGTATCAAATTGCTGACTGCGCCGCGCAGCGAAGCATCGTCGTCAACGACGAAAACGATTGGCGCCGCGTCAGGACGCTCGGGTTTCATTCGACGGCCGTTTCATTAAGGCGCGGTATCATTGAACGCCAGGCAAGACGATGTGGAACACGGACCCATGCGGTACGCCCGCTGACACCGATAAACTTCCACCGTGAGCTTCGACGATTGACCGACATATTGCTAACCCCATCCCCATGCCGTTGGTTTTAGTGGTGAAAAAAGCGTCAAAGATGCGATCCAGGTTTCGCGGATCTATACCGGCCCCGGAATCTTGCACTGATACGGCCACTCCATTCGAATCGAACGGCCTCGATCTCACGCGCAGCAGCCGAACTCGATCTTTAATGCTGCGCATTGAATCGGCAGCGTTTGTGACAATATTCAAGACGACCTGCTGAAGCTGTCCTTTGTGCGCAGGGATCAAGGGAAGCTGCTCAGCCAACTCAAGGTCAACCACGATCCGTCCGGCCTGCAGTTCGCCGCGTGCCATCGCGATCGTTTCTCGAATGAGCTCGTTCGCATCAAGTGGCACTCCGCCGTGATCACCCTTGGCAAACATTGCGCGGATTGATTGGATCACTTCGTTAGCCCTGTGCCCGTCTCCTATGATGTGCTTGAGGCTCTCGCGCACCTCGTGGAGATCGGGCCGAGGCCTGTCGAGCCATCGCAGACCGGCATTGGCATTCGTTACGATCGCTCCAAGCGGCTGTTTGATCTCATGCGCGATCGCAGCCGACATCGCCGCCAAAGTTGTGCGGCGGGAGGCCTCCGTAAGTTCTTGCTGGGCGTCCCTCAATTTTCCCTCAGCTTCCTTGAGTTCGGTGATGTCACGCGCCATGGCATAGATTCGGCCCTCGTTTTGAACGGCCTTCCACGACAACCAACGATAAGAATCGTCCTTGTGACGGAAGCGGGTCTCAAAACGCTGCGTTATCTTGCCAGCTGCAATCTGCTTAGTCTCGGCGCGCGTCTTTTCCCGATCATCCGGATGCAGCAGCCATTGGGAATTCTTGCCGAGCAGTTCTGACTCCGACCAGCCGAGTACGACAGTCCAGGCTGGGTTGACGCTGGCGTATTTGCCATCCAGATCCGTCACCAGCAGCAAATCCTGTGAGACATTCCAGATCTGCAAACGTTCATGCGTCTCGGCTTTGACACGCTCCTCAAGCGTTTCGTTAAGCTCGCGCAACGCTCTCTCGGCTTCGAGCTGCTCCGTAATGTCCGTGTTGGTGCCGAACCAGCGTACAACTTTGCCGGTTTCGTCACGGATTGGCAGAGCACGCGAGAGGAACCACCGATACTTGCCGTCTCGACCCCGCAGCGGGAAGGTGTTCTCCCACGGCTTATCGCTTTTGAAACTTTCTCGGATGTGTCGAACAACGCGCTCGAGGTGGCCGGGATGGTGCAATTTCTGCCAGCCAAAGCCCTGCATCTCTTCGAATGTGGTTCCCGAATAGTCGTACCAGCGTTTGTTGTACCAGTTTCGCTTGCCGTCCGTGTCGGCCGTCCAGGCAAACTGACTGATGTTGTCGGCAAGTTCGCGGAAGCGTGCCTCGCTTGCACGCAGTGCATGCTCGCTGGCCGCGAGGACAGCTTCAGCGCGCTTGCGCTCAGTTAGGTCCTCCGCCACGACATTAATCCCGACAATTTTTCCTTCGGTAGTCTTCAAAGGATGCCAGTTCGTGATCCAGACGTGATCGGCGTTGCTTTTGTCGGCTTTCTGTCCGCGAACTTCGATACCAGTGATAGGCTCACCCGTGCGTGCGACGGTTTGGACTAGTTTCTCGACCTGATCTGCTACACGGGGAACAGTTTCACGAACAGAGCGTCCGATATGATCAGCTACCGAAATACCGCAGATTTCCGTCAAACGTTGGTTGATCTGCACGTAGTGGCAATTGAGCGAAAGGAACGCAAGCCCCACTGGAGCGGTGTCGTAAATCAGCTGAAGCTCGGGCAGACGTTCATACAGCTTCTTGCTTTGCTTCTGCCGTTGCGAAGTCTTGCCCGCCCCACCTGAAGGCAGGCCACGCTGCGAGCGGGCACGTTTTACCTTTGCCGGTTTTTCCATCACTACTGACTTGGCAAACGGCTGACTTGGGAAGCGGCGCGAAATACCGAAACGTACATGACAATCGCGACCTTTGGAACAAACACGCCGATTAACCCTGGTTGATGGCTTTTCGGGTATGACCGGTCGATACCTTCGTATAGACCAGCTTCTCTTTTCGATATTGGGCGTTAACCAGCGTACAGTGGCTTAGTTGGACGTCGCCGCCCTAGGCTCCCTCCCAATAACAAGCCGAATTCGATGCAGGGAGCTCACGATGATCAGGACTTTGGCGATTGCCAGCCTCCCGGCCGCGGCCTTGACCGGCGGCGTTGTCCTTTTTGCCGCGCCTAGCACAGAAGTAAAGGCAAACACTCCCTCAGCGAAAGGCGACAGGCTCGAAGCTCAGCGAGCCACGAACGCATCGTGCGAGTTGTCTTCGCCCACCAATTGTCGACCCTGAAGTGAGTCCGCCAGAGCTCTTGGGAGGTCTTTGTCATGCTGTCCACCGGCAAGATCCACGGGATGAGCCTGACCTTTGCCGCGACGTTTGCGGTGGTCACGTTGCTCAGGGCTGACGCGGCGTTTGCCGATCCGCTCAGCTTCGCTTCGCCATTCAGCAACACCAACCTCATATTCCAGCCCGCCATGCGTGAGCCCAAGGATGAGGATGAAGCGCCGGCTCAAGTTCCAGCGCGCTTGCATCGTCACGTTGTGGATTATCCGACTCGCGAAGCGGCGGGCACCATCGTTATCGATACGCCAAACACCTACCTCTACTATGTACTCGGTGGTGGCAAAGCCATTCGTTACGGAATCGGCGTCGGCCGTGAAGGCTTCACGTGGTCGGGCGTAAAGGCAGTCGAGCGCAAAGCGGAATGGCCGGACTGGATTCCGCCGGCCGAGATGCTTCAGCGGCAACCGTATCTGCCCCGCTTCATTGCCGGGGGCCCCGGAAATCCACTAGGCGCACGCGCCATGTATATCGGCGGCACTGTCTACCGGATCCACGGAACGAATGCCCCCTCGACTATCGGTAAGCAAGTGTCGAGCGGATGCATCCGGATGCTCAATGAAGATGTCATCGATCTTTATGGGCGGGTGAGTGTTGGGACAAAGGTCGTTGTCCTGCCGATGCACCAGACCCGCGGACAGACAGTGGCGAGCCAAGATCAATCAATTTCGCCTACAACGAGAAGTGCAGCCGCCCACGTAGCTCGCGCGCACGGAGTTTACTGAAACACATCGAATCTTTTTGCGATAAGTTCGGTTACACAGAGGCACACCATGAACAACTCACTCTGGTCCGCGGGTCGCAACACTCATCTCAAGATCGT
The DNA here is from genome assembly GCA_035315965.1 of Pseudolabrys sp. Lineage (GTDB taxonomy): Bacteria > Pseudomonadota > Alphaproteobacteria > Rhizobiales > Xanthobacteraceae > Pseudolabrys. The sequence goes on along the minus strand of DATFXJ010000127.1, from coordinate 2,404 downwards.
TGCTGTTTCGCTCATGGCTTCGATCGTTGTGGTCGTGATCGGAATCACTGCGCGCCTTGATGGCGGCGCCAGTAAAATTGTGGTCAAGGCCGGAAAGCCCACGATTTATACAGACAACGCCGGATCCACAATTCGCTGAGCGGCACGAGTGCTTTACTTCATTCAGCTGACATCAATGTGAACGGTTTCGTGGGCTCGAACCTGTTCGCGGAGTCCCCCGAGCGGCGGCGTCAGCGGACGCAAGGCGGCAATGTTGCCGATCGCCGCAGTCGCGTTCGACATGACCTTCGGCACGGTGTTTCTGATTGTGGTGCCGCATCGCGGCTACGGACAATTACAAGCGAAATATTTGCGAGTATCGCCGTTTGATCTCTTCGCGTTGAGTCTCGACCGCGGTGGTTCCGTCTTTCCACACCTTGATTGCGGCTAGGGGTGTGCGGACCGGTCTGTCTGTCACCAGCGCATGCATAGAGCGCAATCCGCCCAGATTGCTGAACAGCTCTTACCCTTCGGGGCTGAAAAGATAACTCTGGAATAGCAACGCGGCGTTGGGCTGCGGCGCGACGAGAAAGGTTCGCAGAAGGCTGCACGATGGATGGTGTGCGACGCGCGAACGACCGGGAATTTCTGCTCAAAAGGCTTTGCCGACTTTTGGGCAAGTTGGAGATCGACTGACGCGTGCCACGTGAATTGGCCCTCCTTGGTCGCAGCGGCAATCAGCGTAATTGTTTCCGCTGGCGGCGCTGCGGCGCGCAGCGGTGCCGCATAGACAAGCGACAGCGCCGCAGCCTTGAGGAGGCTACGACGCGAAAGTGGGCGCCATCTCGCTTAGGTAGGCGCCACGCTCTCTCCTAAATAGAGTCACTGGGACAAGCCCGGTGACGACATGAGGGTTTACAATGCCTCAACCTGCACGACGCCTGGCAAGGCCTTGATCGCACCCGCGATCTGCGGCGAAACTTTGAATCGTCCGGGCAGTTTGACCTCGACTTCAGTGCCGCGCTTGAGCAGTAGCACTACGCTGACTTCCCCATCGCCGCTGGCATCGGTCGGACGCGACGCGGGCTCGAGCCGCTTGGCCACGGCCTCGAGTGGCGCGCCATCCCGAAGGAACACGCGCAAGCCTTTTTGCAAATTGGCAGCGGCGTGATCGAGCGAATCGACCGACTGTATACGCGCACGCACCTCATCTCCCTGCACTTCCGCCGACAAAAATAGCAGGACCGCGTTGCCGGGCTCGAGAAGATCGCGGTGTTCGGCCAGGCCTTCCGAGAAGATCACCGCTTCAAAATGTCCGCTCGGGTCCGACAGACCAATGATGCCCATCTTGCTGCCAGTGCGCGTGCGGCGTTCGATCCGCGACACGACGGTTGCCGCGACACGACCGGCGGTCGCGCCCACCTTGACCGCGCGTGCAAACTCTGCCCAGGGCTGCACGCGCAACTTCTTCAGCACCGCAGCATAGTCGTCGAGCGGGTGCCCGGACAGGAAGAAGCCAACGGCTTCGTATTCCCGACGCAGACGCTCCGCCGGCAACCAAGCTTCGACCTGTGGCAGCGCGATCTGCTCGCGTGCCGCACCCCCGCCGAACAGTTCGTTCTGGCCGATAGCCGCAGTATCGTGAGCGCGTTGCGCACGGGCAAGCACAGCATCAACAGCAGCAAACACGCGCGCGCGGTTTTTGTCGAATACATCGAACGCCCCGGCTGCGGCAAGACTTTCGAGCACCCGTTTGTTCACCGCTCGCGGATTGACGCGCGCCGCGAAGTCCGCGAGATCCGCGAATACGCCGTTCTCTCGCCCTGCGATGATCGCTTCGACCGCTTGCCTGCCAACGCCTTTGAGTGCGGCGAGCGCGTAAATGATCGTATTGCCCTGGACTTCGAAATCTACCGCCGAGCGATTGATCGAGGGCGGGTCGACGCTGATACCAAGCCGCTCGGCTTCTGCACGGAACTCGGCGAGCTTGTCGGTATTGCCCATGTCGAGCGTCATGGTCGCCGCCAGGAACTCGACGGGATAATTCGCCTTCATATAAGCAGTCTGATACGCAACCAGCGCGTAGGCGGCGGCGTGGCTTTTATTGAAGCCGTATTCAGCAAAACGTTCGAGCAGGTCGAAAATGGCGTCTGCCTGGTAGCGCTCGACCCCGCGCTCGACTGCACCAGAAACAAAGCGTTCGCGCTGCGCCTGCATCTCCTTCTTGATTTTCTTGCCCATCGCGCGCCGGAGCAGATCGGCTTCTCCGAGCGTGAAGCCCGCGAGGATCTGCGCGGCCTGCATCACCTGTTCCTGATAGATGATGACGCCGAACGTCTCACGCAGGATAGGCTCAAGCCTCGGATGGACGTAGTCAGCCCGCTCCATGCCGTGCTTGCGCGCGCAATAGGTCGGGATGTTCGCC
>DATFXJ010000126.1:0-5477 GCA_035315965.1 Pseudolabrys sp. | reverse complement strand
GTTTCTTGATAATTGCTGCGATCTCACGGTCCTCTATCGCCTTGAGCTCATCCGCGGAGATTTCATTTTTCTCTCGCCTCGCACGCGCTTCCTTCAGCGGCGCAGTGCGCAGCAGACTTCCGACGTGATCGGCGCGGAAGGGGGGCTTGGCGCGCTGCGACATTGGCGAGCTTTCTCCTTTGTCATGACCGGACTTGATCCGGCCATCTCGCTTAGGGACGCAATGCCTCCCTAAGTGGGCCAGATCACCACGCTTCGCGGCGGCCCGGTGATTACAAATCGAAATTTGCGTCGGCTACTTCCCCCAAACTTCCTCCGCCAATTCGACGATCAGCCGCAGTTTCGCCCACTGCTCTTCTTCCGCCAGTACATTTCCTTCTTCGGTAGAAGCGAAACCGCATTGCGGGGACAGGCAGAGTTGATCGAGCGAGACATATTTGGTGGCCTCATCAATGCGGCGCTTGATATCGTCCTTCGGCTCCAGCCGCCCGGACTTCGAAGTGACAAGTCCTAGCACGAGCCGCTTCTTGCCCCTGGGGAAATGGCGCAACGGCTCGAAGCCGCCGGCTCGCTCGGTGTCGTATTCAAGGAAATAGCCGTCAAGGTTAGTCTTGCTGAGCAGATGCTCGGCAACAAACTCGTAGCCGCCCTGCGCGATCCAGGTGGAACGGAAATTACCGCGGCAGGAATGCATGGTGATCGCCATGTCGGCAGGCTTTTCCTGCAGAGCTTCGACGGTCACGCGTGCGTAGATCGCCGGCAATTTGTCCGGTTCGTCGCCACGTCCCTTCGATTGCTCGCGCTCCTTCGGGTCGCACATCATGGCCCAGGCGGTGTCGTCGAGCTGGAGGTAGCGGCAGCCGGCGTCGTAGAAGGCGCGGATCGCCTTGCGCCAGGCCGCCGCGAGGTCCAAGAAAAACAGATCGAGGTCGGGATAAACTTCCTTGCCCACCAGCGCGCGCCCTTGGCGGAAATGAAAGGTGCTGGGCGCCGGAATGCACATCTTTGGCGTGACGCGGCAATGCACTTTTAAAAACTTGAAGTGCTCGATCTGCGGATGACGGGCGAAGCCGACCTTGCCGGCGATTTTGATGCCTTCGTGCTTGGTCTCGACGCCGTGGAACTGGATGCCGGTCACGGTGGTGATCGGCTCGACACCTTTGAGGCCGCGAAAGAAATCGAAATGCCACCACGAACGGCGAAACTCGCCGTCAGTGGCGAGCTTGAGGCCCACGTCCTCCTGCTTCTTGATTATCGTTTCGATCTCACGGTCCTCCACTGCTTTTAATGCGGCTGCATCAATCTCGTTCTTGGCGCGTTTTGCGCGTGCCTCTTTTAGCGGGGCGGTGCGCAAAAGACTTCCGACATGATCGGCGCGGAAGGGCGGACTTGTGCATTGGGTCATGATCGTTTGGCTTTCTTACAATTATGGCGATCCCGTTCGTCCCAGCGACCCAGCCTACGCTCGCTTCGCGAGATTCGGCGGGTTCAAGTCCGCCGAAGCGCGGAGCGCGAAGGCCGAACGCCGGCGCCAACTTATTCTGGATTCCAGCTTGTCGGGAACGACGGATGTTTGACTAATTTTTCCGCCACACGTCGTCGGCCAGCTCGACGATCATGCGCAGCTTAGCCCATTGTTCGTCCTCGGCAAGAATGTTGCCTTCCTCAGTGGAAGCAAAGCCGCATTGCGGCGACAGGCAAAGTTGTTCGAGCGCGACATACTTGGTCGCCTCTTGGAGACGCTTCTTGATATCGGCGCGTGGTTCCAGCCTCCCGGACTTCGACGTAACCAGACCGAGCACCACGACCTTGTTGCCCTTTGGAAGGAAACGCAGAGGCTCGAAACCGCCGGCACGATCGGTGTCGTATTCGAGGAAGTAACCGTCGTAGTTGCACTTTGCGAGAAGATTCTGCGCCACCGGCTCGTAGCCGCCGGAGGAAATGAATGTCGAACGAAAATTGCCGCGACAGACGTGCGTGGTGATCGTCATGTCGGCGGGTTTTGCTTCCAAGGCCTTGTTGATGCAGCGCAAATACGTCTCTTGCAGATGGTCGACGTCGAGGCCACGCTCTTTTGCTTTTTTCAATTCCTCCTGTGAGCAGAGATAGGCCCAGGCGGTGTCGTCCCATTGCAGGTAGCGGCAACCGGCATCGTAGAAGGCACGTGTCGCCTTCTGATAGGCCTCCGCCAGGTCATCGAAGATAGCGTCGCGGCCGGGATAAGCGGATTTCGCCACTGCGCCGGGCTCGAGCCGGAAATGCATCACAGACGGCGACGGAATGGTCATTTTCGGGGTGACCTTTGTATGCGCCTTCAGGAACTTGAAGTGCTCCACCATGGGGTGGTTGGAGAAGCCGATCTTGCTGGTGATGCGGATGCTTTGCGGCTTCGACTGGACGCCCTGGAACTGGATACCGTGATCAAGCTCATAGAGCTCCACGCCGTCGAGCATGCTGAAGAAATCGAAATGCCAATAAGCGCGACGAAACTCGCCATCAGTCGCGAGCTTGAGCCCGATTTCCTCCTGCTTCTTGATGATCTTTTCGATCTCGCGGTTCTCAATGTCTTTGAGTTGCTCACCGCTAATCGCGCCTGTTTCGCGTTTGGCGCGCGCCTCTTGCAGGGGCTTGCTGCGCAGAAGGCTGCCCACATGGTCGGCGCGAAACGGCGGTGTTAGGTGGGCCGTCGGCATACTCTAGCACATCCAATACCATTGGAGTCGGCGGGCGCATTCACAGCACTTCTTTGCGCGCGCGTCAATTTTCCGCTCTTTTCTATGCCAGAGCTGTCGGGCTAATGTGCCGCCCGACTGAGAATTAGTCGGTAGCTTAAAGAGGAACGTCAGAATGGCTTACAAGAATTTGGAGGAGGCAATCCAGGCCTCTGGCGGCAACGTCGTCGGAATGTTGCGCAATTCGCAAATCGGCGCGTACGTCTATCCTGTCGTCGCGCCCGAATTCACCAACTGGCGCGACGAACAGCGCGCCTGGGTCGAGACCTGCGTCTTGTTCGACCAGACGCACCACATGGTGAACCTGTTCGTCGAAGGTCCGGATGCGCTGAAGATGTTGTCGCATCTTGCGACCAATTCCTTCAAGAATTTCGCCGTCGAAAAGGCCAAACAGCTGGCGCCGTGCAATTACAATGGCCACGTGATCGGCGACGGCATCCTGTTTTATCTCGCCGAAAATTCGCTTGTCTTCGTCGGGCGCAATCCGACCGCGAACTGGATTCAATACAACGCGTTAGCAGGCAAATACGATGTCAAGATCGAATACGACGATCGTTCGCCCTCGCGTCCGATGGGTAAACCGGTGTTCCGCACGTACTACCGCTACCAGATCCAAGGTCCGAAGGCGCAGGATGTCATCAGGAAAATCAACGGCGGCACGTTCCCAGACATCCAATTCTTCAACATGGGCTATATGACGATCGCCCGTCGCAAGGTTCGCGCGCTGCGCCACGGCATGGCCGGTGCGCCGGGCCTCGAAGTGTGGGGCCCCTATGCGGAAGGCGATGAAATCCGCGCCGCCATCCTGGAAGCCGGGAAAGATTTCGGCATCGTACAGGTCGGCGCGCGAGCTTATGCAACTAACACGCTCGAATCGGGCTGGATCCCCTCGCCGGTCCCGGCAGTCTATTCGGGCGACAAGATGAAGCCCTACCGGCAATGGTTGCCGGGCACGAGCTACGAAGCAAACGCCTCACTTGGCGGCAGCTTCGTGTCCAATAACATCGAGGATTACTACACGACGCCGTATGAACTCGGTTACGACGGCTTCACCAAGTTCGACCACGACTTTATCGGCAAGGAAGCGCTGCAGGCGATGCAGGGCAAGGTGCATCGCAAGAAGGTGACGTTTGCATGGAACAATGACGACGTGACCAAGGTGCTGGCATCGATGTTCTCGGCGCCCGGCGAAAACTACAAATTCATCGACCTGCCACTCTCGAACTACGCTTCAAGCTCCTTCGATTCCATAATGAGCGGCGGTAAGGTTGTCGGCGCGTCGATGTTCTCTGGATACAGCTTCAACGAACGCAAGGTGCTGTCGCTGGGCTTTGTCGATGAGCAATACGCCAAAGTTGGCACTAAGCTGACGCTGGTGTGGGGCGAAGAACGCGGCGGCACCAAGAAGACCACCGTCGAGCGCCACAAACAGCTGGAATTGCGGGTTGAGGTCGGCCCGACCCCCTACAGCCAGCAGGCACGCGAGACCTATCATCAAGGTTGGCGCACGGCTGCCGTTGGCTGACCACCGGCATTACCGCACGTACGACTGCGGCAGCTCTTTCTGTCAGGAGTGCGCCACGGCCCTCTGTTCGGCGCACGCTTGCGCTGTGTCGTTCGCATAGCGGGCGGTTTGGACGACGCCGCCAAATGAGAAGTAATGCAGATGCGTTTCACCCAGCTCGCGCCGCGACGCGTTCAGCATGTTGATGATCCGGTCTGGCCCGACATTGGCCACAAGACCGGTCGCTGCCCCCGACATCAATCCGCGCAGCGAGGCTGTCACGCCGCAGCGCTTGGCATACCGGATCAGCGCCGGCACGCTGGTTGGCCCAGCGAGGCCAATACCAACCGGATTTTTGATGCCGCTGCTGCGGAGCCGCTTGAGCCAGGCGATGATATGCTCACCCGAGAACGAGAACTGGCTTACAATATGAACGCGCAAGCCTTGAGCGGTCGCACTGGCGATTTTCTCGTCGAGCGAGGCTTCGAGCTGCCCCAACGGAATGCGCGGATGACCTTCCGGATAGGCGCCAATGCCAATTCCTTCGATACCGATCCTGCGTAAATCACCTTTCTGGATCACAGTCAGCGCGTCGGCGTAAGGTCCGGCCGCATCTTCGTCGCCGCCAATGACAAGAAGGTAGCGCACGCCGGCTTCACCGGTGAGACGCCTAACCACATCTCGCAGCACGTCGGCACTCGTCAAGCGCTTGGCTGCGACATGGATGACCGGCTCGAGGCCGGCTTTACGCAATGCGGCAGCGGCCGCGACGGTTTCATCAGGAGCAGCCGTTGGAACCGCAGGGACATAGACCGATGTGCCCGGCTTTAGAATTTCGCCAAGCTGGGCAATTTCATTGGCGGTTGGCCTGGTCGCCTCGATCGCGAAGTTGTGTGCGAAAATACCGGTGGTCATGCACAAACCCGCGTTCACTCGCGCCGGCGCGAGATCACGAAGGATTCGTCGTAGAACCACAAGCCGCCGTGCTTCTGGAGAACCTCGCGGGTCGCCTCAATATAGCGGCGATCGCTGTTCACATCGGACAGGCGATCGTCTTCCACCTGTGCCGTGTAGATCGCCGCATTCCATGCGGCGAGCAGCGTCGAGGTGCCGATCGACGATGAAATTTCCGACGGCAGCGTGTGCATGTCGTAGCGGAATAACGACCGCTGATCGGAATAGGCGTTGAAATTGAGGTCGCGGCCGGCACTGCCCAGTTCATGCTTCACTTCCTTGAGCAG
>DATFXJ010000125.1:0-5639 GCA_035315965.1 Pseudolabrys sp. | reverse complement strand
GTCTCCATCGAGTCCAATCGAATACCCGATGGTCGCAACAAACAGTCCGGCGATGACAAATGAAACCGCCAAGCCGGCGGCGAGCGCAACCGGGCCAAGTTTGTGCTCGGACGCAGCCGCCCCTAGAACCACTGGAAGTATTGGCAAGACGCACGGTGACAGCACCGACAGGGCGCCGGCAACAAAAGCCAGAACGACACTGCCTATGGCCATCGTGTAACGACCGTTAGAGCGTCTTGTTCAGGAGCGCGGCGATCGACGCGCGGTTGGTATCTCCGGCCGAACGGCCTTGCTCTTTGTCGCCCTTGAAAGCAATCAGTGTCGACTGCACGCGCGCGCCGAAACGCCGAACCAGTTCTTTTTGGCTGTCGAAGTCGATCACGAAATACGCGAGATTCTTAAACTTCGGATCATTCGTGAGTTCGTTCAAAATCGGCGCCTGCGCCTTGCAGGTTGGGCACCATGAAGCATGGATCGCGACCAGTATCGGTTTTCCCGCTTTCTGCGCGTCAGCGAAAGCTTGCGCATTGAAGGGCTGAGAGCTCGCGGCGAACGCTGGCGATATCGCAGTTGCAGTCGCAACAATGGTGGCAATCAGGATAGAACGGCGTGACAGCATGAAACTCCTCTTGGGTTCATTCGAAGGCTAGTTAGATTGATTTATCATCGAGAGCGCACATCACATCTCAGGTCGACAAGCTCACATCTCGATTATCACCTAAGGCCCGGCGCGTTTCAGGCGTTCGCACTTAACCGCCTGCCGAAACGATGCCATAGAAGGTTGTCCAACGAAATCGCGCCGGCACCACGACAGAGCAGGACGAGCATCATCGCAGCCCATTGGATATGGGTTGGCCACGCCTGCGGATAGACGAAGATTTCAATCACGGCCGTCATGCACAGTAGTACAAGCGCGGCGACGCGTGTGAAGAGTCCGAGCACAAGCAGCACCGGCGTCGTTAATTCGATCGCCAAAGCCGTGTAAGCGGCTAGCACCGGTGGCAATAGCGGCAGTTTATACTCATCCGCGAACAGCGAGATCGTGGTGTCCCAATTGGCAAGTTTTGCCATCGCGGAATTCCAAAACACAGTTGCGACGGCGAGCCGTAGCGGCAACGCGAGCGCCGTATAAGGAACGCGTTCGAGCCACGACAGTGCGCGTCCAGTGACGTCGCCAACCGTAAAATGGAGTGCCGATTCTGTCGTCATATTGCTCTTTTGCTCATTCGATTGACATCAAATGGCTTCCGAAGCCGCGGCTTCATGCATGTCCACCGCAAACGCGACAAAGCGGCCGCGTGCAAATTGGTCGGCCAGCACGTTCACAGTATCGAGCCCGGGTGCCGCATTGACCGCTCTGAGCAATGGCTCGCCGCGGCAAAGCGCCCCGAGAAATCCCCATGCCGATTTTTCCATGCGCGTAATTTCAAGACCGGCTTCACCACGCTCGACTAGCAGGAACACCGGTCCGGCGGCGAGATCGAGAGCAGCCATTGCCCCGTCATCTCCCGAGAGCACGGCCCGCCAGATGTCATCGATCGGGAAATCCGAGCGCACGAGGCCGACGGAAGGGTGTGCGCGGAAACTGACGCGGCATTGCTTTTCCGAGGCAAGGCCCGCCAGCTGCGAAAATTCGAGTGGCCTTTCGTCAGGTGCATGCAGCGCGCAATTGATCGCCCATTCAAGCCGCGCCACGTCGGCGAGATAGGACAGCGATGCTGCCGGTGGAAAGCGGCTCATAAAATCAGGAAATTCGTCACCGTACTGGTCGAGATACGCGGCATGAGGAAGATGTTCGGCAATAAACCTTTCGGCCGCGGCAGCAAAAAATTCGGCACCGACCAGCCGCTCGACTGCGGGATATGCAAGCCGTAACGCTCTGGTGAGAGCAAACAAGATTGTGTTGCGGTAGATATCAAGCCGGTCTACTCCGCCGCCATCCGCGAATGATAGGGTGATCGCCTCGACCTCACGTTCGATAAGGCCGGTTCGCATTGTGCGCTGCAGTTCAAGCAGCGTCGGCATGCCCGGTCTCCTGGTCAGTCGCTGCGATAAAGCCGTCAGCGTGGTTAGCTTCGGCAAGCAGTATTTCCAGCGGCGGAATATCATTGTCCCATTCGATCAAGGTCGGCACCGGGCCAAATCTGGCGAGCGCTTCCTGATAAAGCGCCCATACCTCCGGAATCACTCTGGATGCGTGGTCGTCGATGCGCAGCGTTGTCCCATCGGCAAGTTGGCGGACGGCATGACCGGCGAGATGGATTTCACCGATCGCCGCCGGCGGCAGTCCGGCGAGGTAGGCTGATGCATCCCAGCCGTGATTTTGTGTGCTGACATAGATGTTGTTGACGTCGCACAGAATGCCGCAGCCGGTGCGTGCCGCGACTGCCGCCATGAACTCCCATTCCCGAATGGTCGAATGGCGGAATGTCACATAGGTCGAAGGATTTTCCACCAGAATGCGCCGGTTCAGATAGGACTGCACCTGGTCTACGTGCCGACAGACCACGTCGAGCGCCTCCTCGGTCATCGGCAATGGCAACAGGTCAGGCAAATACGCTCCGCCGACGACGCTCCAGGCGATGTGTTCCGACATCAACCCCGGCTCGATCCGCTCGGCAACCTGCCGTATCCGTTCGAGGTGCCCCGGATCGAGTCCCTCGGCGCTGCCAAGAGAAAGGCCGACCCCATGCAGAGACATTGGAACGTCGCGGCGGATGGCATCGAGATAACGCAGCGGCGTTCCACCCCCCATGTAATTCTCGGTGTGGACTTCCATCCAAGCCACATCAGATTGCGTGTCGATGACGGACTGATGATGTTGAAAGCGCAACCCGATCCCGGCCTTGGCCGGGATCGAGTTGCCTTGCTTGGCGGTCGGGGACACGAACCGCCTCGCTATCACGCCGCCGTCAGCTTGCCGCCCTGAATCTTAGCGCAGTCGCCGCCCGGCAGAAGCACGAATGATTTACCGTCGCGCGCCTGCGTCGCTTGGCCGGCGCAGGAATGCGCACCTTCGGCGCAGTCATTCTTTGAGACAGCGTTGATGCCGTAACACTTTTCGAGCTTGTCTTTCGCCATGCGCGCCATGTTGTCCTTCACTATTTGTGGCGCTTTGCTCATATCCATTGTTCCTTGCGCCCGTACGGCCGGCGCTTGCATGGCAAGGGCGAGGCCGACAGCGGCTGTTAATGTGGAAGCAGCGAACAAACGGCGGTTCATGACGTTTACCTCTCCTGTTGCATTTCGGGGCGAGACCTAACAGAGGGAGGTTCGACGGAATGGCGGTTGAGGTTACAGGCGTCCTAAAAAATTGTTTTCTATCGTCCGCGTCGTTGCGGGTGTATTCCGTGCGGAGAAGGCTTCGTAACCAGAACGCCGCAATGTGGGTGCAAATGGATCACCGGAACAAGGAGGCGCTTCTTGGCGGCGAGCCGTCATAGCCACAGCCCCCTGACCCTTGTGGCGGCCCCTCGGGCTGAGGATGCCAGAAGGGCCGATGGCGGGCGCGACTGGTCGAAGCTCATGGCGCGTGCGCAGGACGGCGACCGCGCCGCCTACCGGTCACTGCTTGAAGATCTGGCGCCCTACATCCGTTCAATCGCCGGGCGGTGCTTGCAGGACCCGAGCGAGGTGGAAGACGCCGTGCAAGATGTGTTGATGACAGTTCACATGGTTCGCCATGCTTACGATCCCAACCGTCCGTTCGGACCATGGCTTTTGGCCATTGCCAACCGACGCATCATCGATCGGCTGCGCCGCGAGACGCGGCAGAAGGCGCGAGAGATTGCGCTTTCCGCCGAGCATGAAACCTTTTCGGGTGTTCTGGCGAACCTTGATCAAGCTAATTTCAACGAAGCCGCGCTTAGCGAGGCTATTGAGCGACTGCCTCCCGAGCAACGACAGGCTATCGAGATGCTGAAATTGAACGAGATGTCATTGAAAGAAGCGGCGTCAGCCAGCGGCCGATCGATCGCCGCCCTGAAGGTCGCGAGCCACCGCGCCATCAGAAGCCTGCGCAGAATGTTGCAAGATCGGAGTGATCGATCGTGACGAAAACTCCCGACCTCATCGACGCATTGGTCGAGTGCGCGACGCCGGTTCGCCGTTTGCGGCCGCCGCTCGTTCGCGCGGCGTTGTGGCTTCTGCTCGCGGCGCTTGTTCTCGTGCTGATAGTGACGGGTCATGGTCTAAGACCCGATATCGCCGAGCGGCTGCGACAGCCAGTATTTGTCTTGAGCATGATTGCCGCACTCATGACCGGGGTCCTGGCTGCGATTGCTTCATTCCAGATCAGCCTTCCTGACCGATCGCGCTGGTGGCTTCTACTTCCAGCGCCGGCGCTTACAGTGTGGCTATCGACGATCGGCTACGGTTGCCTGTCCGATTGGGTGAGCGTTGGACCTAATGACAATCGTATTGGTGAAACGGTGCGCTGTTTCGTGACGCTGTTGCTCACCAGCGTTCCGCTGTCGATCGCTATGCTGGTGATGTTGCGTTACGCCGCGTTACTGCGCCCGACCGAGTCGAGCGCAATGAGCGGCCTAGCGGTTGCCGCGATTACCGCGGTTTCGTTGTCGCTCGTTCACGATCTCGATGCGTCGTCGACGATTCTGGTATGGAATCTGGGCGTTGCCGTTCTGATTGCCGGACTTGCGTGCCTGTTTGGCCGCCGCATGTTCGCGTGGACCGCATCGCGGCTGTCGAGCAGCTAATTCGAGCAATTGCTCGTAGAATGCCGCAATTGGTAATTGAATAAAAAAATCGGAGAGGAGTTACCCATGGACCAAAGAGTAAGACGGTCACCGCGTATTGCGCCCCTCCCGCCCGAACATTCACCGGAGCTAAAGGAACAATTCGAGGGGATGCGGAAGAATCTTGGGTTCATCCCGAACAGTATCCTCATCATGCAGCGCAAGCCTAACTTGGCAAAGGCGCTCGCCCAGATGACGGCCGCAGTTTGGGACCCTGACGGCAAAGTCGATCGCGGCCTCAAGCGCCTCATCGCGCACGTCTCCAGTCGGACCGCTGGCTGCCAATACTGCATGGCCCATACCGCGGGCGGCGCAATACACTTTGGCGTTGAAGACAAGAAACTTGCTGCGGTCTGGGACTACCAAACGAGCCCGCTCTTTAGCCCTGCTGAACGCGTCGCGCTTGATGTTGCAGCCGCGGGCGCTGCCGTGCCGAATGCCGTAACTGACGAGATGTTTTCCAACTTACGTAAGCACTGGGATGAGGAACAAATCGTGGAGATCATTGGCGTCATTGCGACGTTCGGTTTTCTGAATCGGTGGAACGATACGATTGCCACGCCATTGGAAGATGAGCCGATTGCCGTCGGTGAAAAGTTTCTTGCCCCGCACGGCTGGTCTCAGGGGAAACATAGAGCCTGACGGGCTGAACATCAGAAAACGAAAGGGAGCAAGATTATGACCGACACACACCCCTCATTCCACGACAACCTGTCCCGACCCTCGCGGTGCCGCTAGTAGGCGGCGGCCGGTTCGATTTAGAGAAGGAAAGACCCGAGCATTTTAGCTTCGTGGTGTTCTATCGTGGACTGCACTGCCCGATTTGCCGCACGCAACTAGGTGAACTGGAGACCAAGCTGCCGGAGTTCACGAAACGCGGCGTCG
>DATFXJ010000124.1:0-5002 GCA_035315965.1 Pseudolabrys sp. | reverse complement strand
CCGCGAACGGTGCACCTGGACTGAGCGTGCGCGGATCGGTCAGGTTCAGGAACGGTACTTGGGACGTATCGAAAAACCTACCGAAGGTGAAGTAGCGTTTATCGAACAGATTTTGAATTAGCGCGAACGCTTCGAAGTTCTTCGAAATCTGGTAGGTAGTGTGCAAATTGAGCACCCAATAGGCAGGTATCTTGGGATTTTGATTGGACTCATCGCCAGCGAGATACTGTCCACTAAAGGCGACGAGATTGGCACCGACCTTCCACTCGGGGAAAATCGTGTATTCTGCACCCGCCTTGAAACGGTGCTGCGGAATCGATGGCAGGTTGTCGCCGGGCTGGACATGGATAAGGCCGTCAGTATCGGCGAACGGATTGTTTGGTGATGACAAGGTAATGAAATCGAGGAACGTAGCGTTGATGTAGCCGTAGCCCGCAAACAGTTTCCACTTATCGTCATCGTAGGAAACTCCCGCCTCCACGCCTTCGCGGCGTGTACCGCCGACGTTCTGGAAAAATCCGCGTCCCGTGATCGTGCTTGCCACATTCAGAATATCGTTTTCCGTATCCGTTAAATAAGCGCCGATATTCCAACTCACCGTTCTTTTGTCTCCTAGATCATGCCGCCCGCGAAACCCGGCTTCCCAGGTCCGTCCGACCACTTGCTGGAGCGGCGGATCGGACACCAAGAAATTATCAAGCAAGCAGGGCCGCAACGGATCGGCGCAGCCCAGCTCTGACGGGGTGGGTGCGCGGTTCGATTCAGAATATCCGGCGTAAGTGGTTATCTGCGGTGTGATTTTGTAAGTCGCCCCGATAACGGGATTGAACCGTTGAAAGTTATTGGTGCCGTTTAGGGCGGTGCCGAGCTGATCCACGAGTTGGATGTTGGCGATATTGAACCTACCACCCGCTGTTAATGAGAGTTTGCGTGTGATGTCAAAGGTATCGGTTAGGTACACGCCAGTGTAAGTGTTGTGGCTGATGGCATTGACCGGAGCCACCAGGCCGTCTGGCTGATTGACAATGACTCCGGTGCCGGTAACGAAGAGATCGCTGCCCACGGCGCCGAGCTCACTCGACGCGTTGAAAGTGGCGCGCCCTCGGTCGATACTCGCACCAACGATGAAATGGTTCTTGTGTCCCCAAATTTCATTGGTGCTTGTCAGTTGGGCTGAGGCGCCATAGGCGTCTGCTCTGGTTTGCGTGCGATCGATCGAACCCGCCAAGTTCCCATTGAGAATCGAAGTGGGGACTCCGCCGCCATTTAGTGGACTATCGTCAAGGCAAAGAGTGGCCGGATCAAAGCTGCATTCTTCTACATCACTCGTATTGCCGTCGACATGAGTTTGGCGGAAGCCGCGGTAGTAGGCGTTCACTTTGATATTTAGAGTGTCGCTAAAGTTGTGGCTGCCGATCGCGTTCAAAAAGTTCAAGCGATTGGTGTAGGTCTGGGGTGTGGTGTAAATCGCGCTCCAGCTCTGATCCAGAAGTTGGATGGGCGTCGCCGCGACAGCGCCGAAAGTGTTTCGAGCCCCCGCGTAGTTGATGTGGAATTCTGATGTGTCATTGCGCGCACCAATATCCGCAAAGACACGACGCAGCCTGGACTGCGACTGATCGCGCCAACCGTCATCGTTGAGAACGTCACCAGCGATGTAGGCCGCGACATTGCCGAGCTGCTGGCCCGCCTGCATCGTGAGAGCACGGCGACCGAAAGAGCCGCCACGTAACTCCGCCTCGCTGCCCTGGTAATTGAAGCCATTTTTCATCTGGATGGAAATCGCGCCGCCCAGCGCATTGAGCCCATAGGTCGGATCATTTGGTACAACATCCAACCGGTGGATCGCATACCCCGGGAGAAAGTCCCAGTTCACTGTGTCACCGAATATTTCGTTGACGCGTACCCCGTTCTGGTAGACGGCAAGACCTTGCGGTGTCCCGACCGTGGGCGAAGCAACAAAGCCGCGAAATTGTACGTCCGGCTGGAAAGGGTTGCCGGAGGTGTCGTTGTTGAACACGCTCGGTACACGCTGAAGCAGGCTGTCTGGCACGCTGTTGGATTTGGCGTGGTCAAAGTCTTGCGACGTAAGTGTCTGAGTGTTGGCGGGAACCTTGTCGCGATCGATGCTTGTAATATCGGTCGGTCCACCCGCGGCCGGGGTTGTCGAGAGCGGCGCGGTTCCGATGACATCGATCGGCGGTAACTGTATGGGCGCTTGTGCAGAAGCACTTTGCAGCGCGAGCGCAGTCACAGCCATAACCACGACGGCGATTAATGCAAACGCATTTGCGAGCTTTGCCAACCGTAACCCCGCCATGGTGCCTCCCCACGTACACTTACAGCACTTGCGGGGACCTATCGACACCACAGTCAGCTGGCCAGCAGTGTAGCGTTAGTCAAACTCACGCGATTCTGGCGTGGTCCTTACGTATCGCACCAATACACGGCCGTTATCAGTTCACCGGCGGGTCGGGCTGCTTCCAATAAGCATACGTTTGTGGTCAAGTTAGATGAGGCCCGCGATCCTGGCGTAGCCTTGATGCAGATCGCTAAGGACGCTGGTAGCGATCTATCTCGTGGCCATACGAAAGCGAGAGATTGAAATGTTGATGTCTAGGCGACAAGCTATCCTCGGTATTGCAGTTGTGCTCAGTTTGTACGCAACCGGAGAGTTTGCATTCGCGAGGTCAGGCGATCCGCTATACGGACTCGACACTGATAAGGATCGCACGATTGATCTTGAAGAGGCCAAGAAGGCAGCGTCCGCTGTATTTGATCGCCTCGACCGTGACCACGATGGAAACCTCGATCGGCGCGAGCTTCGCGGCCGTCTGACGGCAAGGGAGCTAGACGCTGCAGATCCTGACCACGACAAGACACTGACAAAGGACGAGTACCTTGCACTTGTCGAGAAGCGCTTCAACGCCGCTGATCCGGATCACGACGGGACAGTGGACTCTAAGGAATTAAAGACAAAAGCCGGCCGGGCGCTGCTCAGGCTATTGAGATGACACGGCCCGCTCACCTATTTAAATAGATATAATTTTCGGCACGACCGGCATAAGGCCGGGCATGACGACCGAAAGACAGACGCCTCATGATCACGAAGGGCGCCAGCGTAACTACACCACTCGGCCTGCTCGCCGAGCTCACGCATCGGTGCCCGCTCGGCTGCCCTTATTGCTCGAACCCTCTTGGTCTCGACAAGCGCGACGATGAACTCGATACCGCGACATGGGCACGTGTTTTCCGCGAGGCGGGTGCTCTCGGCGTGCTGCAGATGCACCTCTCCGGCGGGGAACCGGCGGCACGGCGTGATCTTCCCGAAATTGTCAGCGCTGCGCATGAAGCAGGTCTCTACACCAATCTGATCACGTCAGCTGTCGGCTTGACGCCGCAGACTCTCGGCGCACTCGCGGGCGCCGGTCTCGATCACGTGCAGATCTCCATTCAGGATAGCGATGAGGTATCGGCCGATCATATCGCCGGCTACAAAGGTGCCTCCGGGCGCAAGCGCGCGATGGCCAGGGAGGTTGTCGCTCTCGGCCTCCCACTCACCATCAATATGGTTGTACATCGCGCCAATATTGGCCGCATCGAGCCGATGGTAGAATTGGCGCTGTCTCTTGGCGCCATCCGTGTCGAAATCGCTCACGTACAGTACTACGGCTGGGCGGTGAAGAATCGGGCCACCCTTATGCCGACCCGCGAACAGGTGGATGAAGCCGTGCGTAAGGTCGAAGCCCTGCGGGACAGGCATCGTGGACAGATCGTTATTGATGCGGTGGTTCCCGATTATTACGCGCGTTTTCCCAAGCCCTGTGTCGGCGGGTGGGGCCGACGCTCGCTCAATATAACCCCCGCGGGTCGGGTGCTTCCGTGTCATGCCGCCGAGGTTATCCCCGGCCTCGAATTCTGGAATGTGCGCGAGCACTCGCTTGAAGACATCTGGCATTCCTCGCCGGCATTTCTGGAATTCCGCGGGACAGACTGGATGCGGGAGCCTTGCAGATCCTGTCCCCGGCGTGATCACGACTTCGGCGGGTGCCGCTGCCAGGCCTTCATGCTTACGGGAGATGCTCGGGCGACCGATCCGGTTTGCCACCTGTCTTCGGATCACGGCCTTGTCGCGGAGTTGGCGGGGCAACGCACAGATGCCGCCTACGAGTATCGTCATTCTTGATTGAAGCGCGACGTCTCTCAGTCACCGCAGCCTGGGCGCAGAACCCCGCGGATCGACACGCGTTGGGCGACCCCCGACTTCCAGTGATCAAATAGCGATTGTTTGCTGCGGTGCATGAGTCTGCTCTTGACCGAAAGCGGACGTCTACTTGCGTGCGTCAATGTCCGCTTTTAGGGTGAAGCTTAACCCAAAGCGGACCTACGCGACTTATTCGACATGATGAATGCAACCCCAGTGTTGGACTTCAGTCCAACTCGATTTTGCAACCTCGGTATCAAATAATTTTTCTGTTGGACCACACCACTTGTCTCGTGAAGCTGCCGCGCGACCTTGGTCAGAGTGACTCTGGCGGGCGCCTGTATCGCTGTTCACGAGCCGAAAAAGAAGGAGCCGAGCATGCCCTCACTCATTCCAGACGTTGCGGCCCTCGAGAGGAGGCTTGCAGGTTTGCCCGTGGTGAAACATTCAGCCCGCGAAGTTGTACTGACCGCCGGTTCAAAGACGGGCAGGCTGCTTTTCCTCAGGAGTGGCGCTGTGGAGGTCATCAAGGATGGAGTGCAGATCGCCAACATGTCGGCACCGGGCTCGGTGTTCGGCGAGCAGGCCGTCTTGCTAGATCAGCCCCATACGGCAGACGTAAGGACCCTGGAGCAATCTGAGTTCTATGTCGCCGACGCGCCGGCGATACTTGCTGGCGATCCGACCGTCGCTCTCTACGTCGCCGCGATCCTTGCCCGACGTCTCAACACCGCCAACCAATCGCTTATCGAGGTTAAGCGCCAGCTCCAAGCCGGCGAGCCCCCAAGCGTAATCGGC
>DATFXJ010000123.1:0-6473 GCA_035315965.1 Pseudolabrys sp. | reverse complement strand
TAGCCGATGTCGCCTTCGGTGCGATAGCGCACCGACTGGATCTTGATCACCGCGCGGGTCAGCGTGACATCGAACGGATCGCGGCCCTCGCGCTTGATGGTCAACACGATGTCCGAGTTGACCTTGCCGCGCATCTTCTCGACGGCCTCGTTCAGGGTCATGCCCTGCACCGCTTCCTTGTCGAGGTGGGTGATCAGGTCGTTCGGCTTCAGCCCGGCCTTGAACGCCGGCGTTTCGTCAATCGGGGAGACGACCTTGACGAAGCCGTTCTCCATGGTGACCTCGATGCCGAGCCCGCCGAACTCGCCGCGCGTCTGCACCTGCATGTCGCGGAAGCTCTTGGAGTCCATGTAGCTCGAGTGCGGATCGAGCCCGGCCAGCATCCCATTGATTGCAGTTTCAATCAGTTTGCTGTCGTCTGGTTTTTCGACGTAATCGGCACGCACACGCTCGAAAACGTCGCCGAACAGATTGAGTTGCCGGTATGTGTCTGCCGCAGCTGCTTTGGCCGTTGCGCCAACCAGGATCATGCGGGGCTGGACCGCGAGCAGCGTTAGCGCCGCTCCCGCCGCCGCGCCGAGAAGAATAAGAGACGTCTTGCGCATCATCCGCGAACCTTTTCGCTTTCGCCAGATGCCCACCATGGGCCTGGATCAACGGGAACCCCGTCCTTTCGAAACTCAACGTACAGCACCGGTTGGCTGGAACCTGTCGCGAGGATAGCGGCGATATGGGAGCCGTTCCCCATGAGCGCAACAGGTTCGCCGGTCAGTACGAACTGCCCGAGATCAACTGATATCCGTTCCATCCCAGCGAGCAAGATATGATACCCGCCGCCGACATTCAGGATCAAGAGTTGGCCGTAAGACCGGAACGCACCGGCGTAGACCACCCAACCGTCAGCGGGCGCAGTAACCTGGGCTCCGGCCCGCGTAGCAATGGAAAGCCCTCTTTCGGTCCCACCATTCCCGTCGGGGGCGCCAAATTCCTTCAATTTGACACCGTTAACCGGAATCGAAACTTGTCCTCGCAATGAAGCGAAGGCTACCGCCGGCGCCAGCCGTCCGGGATCGCGGAATGCCGAGAGCGCCGGGCGGCTGTCAGAACGGGCCGCCTCGCGCGTCTCGCGCGTGGCCGGGTCGAGTCCCTGTTCGAGCTTGGCGATCAAATCCTTTAGATTGTCGACATCACGCGCAAGATTGTCGGCGCGCGCCCGCTCCGCGTTGAGAGCGCTTTCTCGGTCAGCCAGCTGCCTCTGACGTTCTTCCACCAGTGCTGTCATGCGTGTGCGCTCGCCATCAAGCGAGGCAACTTCGTCTCTCAGCTGCTCGTGCTCGGCGTTGATTTTCTTGCGCAATGCCACCAATTCCGAAAGGTCATTGGCAAGCGATTCGACCTCGTGACGCATGTGTGGCAATACGGCCCCAAGCACCATGGCGGTGCGCACGGACTGCAATGCATCTTCCGGACTTGCGATAAGCGCCGGCGGGGGGCGGCGGCCAATGCGCTGTAGCGCTGCTAGAACTTCGCCAATTACGGCACGACGGCTATCGAGCGATTTGCGAATGATGCGCTCGTTGTCGTCGAGCGGCTTCAGGCGATCTTGCGTCGCCTCAATTTTGGATTCGACGCCGCGTAAACGACTGGCCGTATCAATCAGGTCCTGATTGAGTTTGCGCCGGTCCGCGCCAATCTGTTCGATCTCCCTCCTGAGCGCGGTTTCCGTCTCGGCCGACTTGCGTTGTTGGTCGCGTGCGGTTTTGAGCTCTTCCTCGCGCCGCTTGAGCGTATCGAGCTTTTCCGTGCTGTCGTTCTGCGCGAAAAGCGTTGGCCGGTCTTGCGCTATCGCCGCGGCGAAAATGAGCGGCGACATGGCTCCCAGCCCGGCAACGAGCGCGGCGCAAAGGGCGAGACGCCCAAATCCCCCAAGGCAAATCATCGGGTCACGCTACGCTTGCAGGTTGCAACGGCAAGATCATTGTCGGGCGAAGGTATTGATGCCGATTGCGACCAAATATGGGTGTAAGGCGGCTGGCCGGAAAATTTCATGCCCGGTGGTAAGGGTGGCCGGCCAGAATCGTCGTCGCGCGATAAAGTTGCTCCAACAGCATGACTCTGACCAGCTGGTGCGGCCAAGTTGCGGAGCCGAACGATATTCGTAATTCGGCTTTTTCCTGCAAGCTTGGGGCCAGCCCGTCGGCACCGCCAATCAAAAAGACTGTGGCAGGTCGGCTATTAGCCCGCCATTTTGCAAGTAGGGTCGCAAAACTGGCGCTATCGAGGTCTTCCCCGCGGGAATCAAGCAGCACGACTGCCGCGTTCTCGGGAATGACATTAGCGAGCGCGATAGACTCTTCGAGCATTCGCTTGCCAGCGTCAGCGGCACGACTTTCTCTGATCTCAATAATTTCGATGTCACGCAGTCCGAGCTGACGACCCGTTTGTGCCGCCCGCTTGCGGTAGCGCTCACTAAGCTCGGTCTCCGGACCGTGTTTCAGCCGTCCGATGGCGGCAACAACGATGCGCATCGCGCCGCCAAGACTACCAGTCTGGCCGTCGTGCGTCCTTGGTCGTCGCCGACCACATCTTCTCGAGATTGTAGAAAGCACGAATTTCAGGCCGGAAAACATGTACAATGACGTCGCCGGCGTCGAGCAGCACCCAGTCGCCCTGCCTCATGCCTTCGACACGAACACGGGGACCACCCGCCTCTTCAATATCTTTGATCAGGTGATCGGCAACAGCACTGACATGGCGCTGCGATCGGCCGCTGGTCACGACCATGTAATCTGCGATCGAGGATTTTCCGGTGAGATCGATGACGACGTTGTCGTCAGCTTTCATGTCTTCAAGACGTGCGAGGATAGTGCGGAGCGTTTCCTTGGCGCTCGGATGCCGGGAAACGGTTTCGGGCGTGCGACGCGATGCCCGAGAGAGCGCAGGCGTATGCAGGGGTTCTAATCCTTTCTGTTGCACTCACCCCCTGTTTAAATCGGGGGTTTCAAAGAACATAATTACCTCTTTCGCTGCTTTCTACCCCGGCGTTTGCCGGTTCTAGCTGCCAATTTCGATTTCGGGGACTTTGTTCCACGCTTTTTATTGCTCGTTTTCGAGCTGTTGAATTTGTGTGTGCTTTTGGCCTTGCGGTGCAAGCGATGGGGATTTTCGCTTTGCCTGCGCAAGGCGCGGAGCGCGGTTGAGGACAATGGCGACTTCAGGCCATGAAGAAACGCCCATGCTGGCGCTTTTCGGCTCGGTAGGGAGGCGACGGCGTGCTCCGGAATGCGCACCCGAGCTAGGGCACTGCCGGCGGGACTGGCGGCAGCGTAAAGGCTTGGACCCAGGCGATCGATAACGACGACAGGCACGAGGTTTGCTATCTTGCGCCACTTCTGCCAGCGATGGAAACTCCGCAAGTTATCCGCGCCCATGATCCAAACGAATCGGACTCCTGGGCAGCGGGCCAGCAACCAAGATATCGTATCGTAAGTATATCTCGACTTAATGACAGCTTCGAGGCCCGTCACATCGATACGCGGATGATGGGTTATGGCACGCGCCGCAGCGATTCGATTCGGCAGGGGTGCCAGTCCGCTGGTGTTTTTAAGTGGATTGCCCGGAGTGACCAGCCACCAGACGCGATCGAGCTTGAGTCGCTTGAGAGCGAGCAGGGCTGCGCCGAGATGCGCCTGGTGAGGCGGATCGAACGTCCCGCCAAACAGACCGATTCTCATGCCGGGCGCGTGCGGAGGCAGCAGGCGCTCGAAAACACCAAGTTTCTTGGATTTCACGGCCGCGTCTGACCGCTCCCGTGGATTCGGTACTTGAAGGTGGTGAGTTGGTCGACTCCGACGGGCCCGCGTGCGTGCATGCGCCCGGTGGCGATGCCGATCTCAGCGCCGAAGCCAAATTCACCGCCGTCGGCGAATTGCGTCGACGCGTTGTGCAATACGATTGCCGAATCAACTTCTCGGAGGAACCTCTCAGCCGCCTGCTGGTCATCGGTAATGATGGCGTCGGTATGATGCGATCCGTATCGCTCGATGTGCGCGATAGCGGCGGAGAGATCATCAATCACCTTAACGGCGATGATGGCGTCGAGATATTCGGTAGCCCAATCTTCCTCAGAGGCCGACTTAACGCGCTTGTCTGCAGCTAATGTCGCAGCATCGCCGCGGATTTCGCAACCAACTTCGAACAGCATGCTAATGAGCGGCTTCAAATGCGTCGCAGCGCAGCCGCTATCGACGAGAAGGGTTTCCGCCGCACCGCAAACGCCGGTGCGCCGCATTTTGGCGTTCAAGACAATTTTTTTGGCCATATCGAGCGAGGCCGCCCGATGGACGAAAACATGGCAGACACCCTCAAGGTGTGCAAATACCGGCACGCGCGCCTCAGTTTGTACGCGAGCCACTAAGCTTTTTCCGCCGCGAGGCACGATCACGTCGATATTGCCGTCTAGACCTTGAAGCATCAGTCCAACGGCCGCGCGTTCTCGGGTCGGCACAAGCTGAATTGATGCGCTGGGCAGGTCGGCTGCCTGAAGCCCCTCGGTCAACGCCGCCAAAATGGCCCGGCTGGAGCGCATGCTGTCGGAGCCACCCCGCAGGATTACGGCGTTGCCAGCCTTCAGGCAAAGCACGCCGGCATCAGCCGTTACGTTTGGCCTGCTCTCGTAAATGACGCCAATGACCCCAAGTGGCACCCGCACGCGCTCGATTCGCATGCCGTTCGGCTGAGTCCAGGATTCCGTAACGATGCCAATAGGATCCTTGAGCGTGCGCACGACGTCGATGCCAGCGGCAATAGCTTCCACCCGCGCGGCGTCGAGGGAAAGACGGTCAAGAAACGCTCCCGCGACCCCGCCCGCGCGCGCTTCCGCAACATCTTCGGCGTTTGCTGCCAGAATGGAGGAAACCTGTTCCCGTACGGCTGCGGCCATTCGTTCCAGAGCACGGTTCTTCTGTTCAGCGGGGGCAAGCGCCAGCCCGTGGCCGGCCGCGCGGGCGCGGTGGCCGATTTCTCTCATCGCCGCGGCAATATCGGCGGATCCCTCGATACTCTTGAGCGGCGCGCTCATTTTTTGAAAATCCGTGAAAAGCCTTATCCGGAGCCGCTTTCCTACCATGTCGGAAGTTCGTCGGCGAGGTCGCCCGACCCACCCATCGCAGGGTTCAGTGCTGGGGATAACGTGGATAACAGAACCGGGCATGAAACGGATCAACTGACCTACACATTGCAAGGGCAGGGTCGCAGCGTTGCAGGAGGTGAGGCATGGCGTACGGTTCTGACCGTCTTCCCAATCGGTTTCCTGTCGGCACAAAATTCGTGATTGAAGGCAAACGCGGCGGGGAAGGTCAGGTACAGGTGTTCTGCCGGTACCTGGAATTTCCCGATGGGACATTTTTTCCGCTACCGGTTCGGCCGACCACTCGTAAAACGCCGCCGGGTCGACGGGGCTTCAGACGTTCGCGCTCACGCGGCGGCCATTGAACCCGCATTAGGCCCATGGCCGAACTCGGCCAATGACCTAGTCTCCATGCGCAGCCTCCGATGGGTTGAGGGGCCATCGGTCAATCGCCCTTTGTCCAGTATGTCGCGCGAGGATCAGGCTCGGTCAAAATCCCGGTTCCCGGGTAGCGGGTCTATTCCCCGCCCAGAACGAGATCGTCCCGGTGAATCATCTCCGTGCGGCCGCTATAACCAAGAATCAGCAATACATCGGCTGACGAGCGGCCCTTGATTTTGTCGGCATCGTCGGCATCGTAGGCGACCAAGCCGCGACCGACCTCGTGCCCGTCGGGGCCACGCACGACCACGGCATCACCGCGTCCGAAGGCGCCCTCGACCTTAATCACACCGGCCGGTAACAGGCTCTTGCCACCGCGCAAGGCCTTCACCGCGCCAGCGTCAATAATGAGCGCACCGCGCGGCTCGAGCGAACCAGCGATCCATTTCTTGCGCGCGGTCACCGGATTTGCTGGCGTCAGAAACCAGGTGCAGCCTGGGGCGCCGCCGATCGCCTCTAATGGATGCAGCACCCGCCCGGACGCGATCACCATATGGATGCCCGCCGTGTTGGCGATCTTGCCGGCCTCGATCTTGGTCAGCATGCCGCCGCGCGCGAGTTCGGAACCGGACGCGCCGGCCATCGCTTCGATTTCCGGCGTGATGCGGGCAACGATCGGCACCAGCTTAGCTCCGCTACCCGTGCCGGGGGGCTTGTCGTACAGCCCGTCAACGTCGGAAAGCAGCACCAGCAGATCGGCGCTCATCATAGTGGCGACACGCGCCGCAAGCCGGTCATTGTCGCCGTAACGAATCTCGGTGGTGGCGACGGTGTCGTTCTCGTTGATCACGGGTACGCTGCGCCACTCCAGAAGCTTGGCGATCGTGGAGCGGGCGTTTAGATAGCGGCGACGCTCTTCGGTGTCGCCCAATGTGACCAGCACTTGCCCGGCCGTGAGGGAGTG
>DATFXJ010000122.1:0-22930 GCA_035315965.1 Pseudolabrys sp. | reverse complement strand
ACCATCCCGATCGAAACACAGACTGCTGGTTTGCCAAATCTTCGGTCCATCCGGACGATCTCGCTCTACGGTCTCTCCGACATAAAGCTTCAGTTTAATTTTGACTACACCTACGAACAGGCGCTTCAGCAGGTGCTCAATCGTCTTTCACAATTGCCCCCGTTGCTGAATGGGGCTCAGCCGCAGATATCGCCGGTTAGTCCGATAGGTGAAATTTACCGCTACCGCCTTGTAGGTCCGCCCGGTTACAGCGTGACCGATCTGAAGACATTGCAGGATTGGATATTGCAGCGACGGTTTCGTGCCGTGCCTGGCGTCATCGACGTAACCGGCTGGGGCGGCAAGACGAAACAATACGAGGTCGAGGTCGACCTCAATAAACTTATAGCCAATAAACTTACACTGCCACAACTGAGTCAGGCGTTGAGCAGCAGTAACATCAATGTTGGCGGCAACACGATCGAAATTGGTCCGCAGTCGGCAGTAGTGCGCGGCGTTGGTCTGATCCGCAGCGTGGAAGACCTCGGCAATACTATGCTCAACCAAAACGGCGGCTTTCCAGTTTTGGTGAGCGACGTGGCGACAGTAAAAATCGGATCTAAGCCGCGCCTTGGAATTGCCGGTATGAACGATGACGACGATATTGTTCAAGGCATCGTGCTCATGCGCCGTGGCGAGCAAAGTACGCCGACCATCGAACGCGTCGAACGTGAAGTGGAAAATATCAACAGTTCAAACGTGCTTCCTTCGGGAGTAAGGATCGAACGCATCTACGACCGAAAGGACCTCATCGATATCACGACCAGAACTGTACTTCATAATATGATGCTCGGCATTGCGCTGATCTTTGCGGTGCAGTGGCTTTTCCTCGGCAATCTCCGCAGTGCCTTGATTGTGGGGGCGACCATACCTTTCGCATTCTCTTTTGCCGTCGGCATTATGGTGCTGCGCGGCGAGTCGGCGAATCTCTTGTCAGTTGGAGCCATCGATTTCGGTCTCATCGTGGATGCAACGGTCATCATGGTCGAGAGTATGTTTCGGCGGCTCGCCACTCGTGATGAGCTGGCGTTCCAGGCCACGATGGCCTATCACGCTTACGGCAGCGATCTTCGCGGCAAGCTGCTTGCGTTGTTCCACGGCGCGATTGAGGTGAACCGGCCCATCTTATTTGCAGCTGCGATCATCATTGCCGGTTTCATCCCGTTGTTCACTTTGAGCGGAGTGGAAGGCCATATTTTTGGGCCGATGGCGAAGACGTACGCCTACGCAATCGCCGGAGGTTTGATCGCGACCTTTACGGTCACGCCAGCATTGGCCGCATTCTTGATGCCGGATCACGTCGAAGAAGCTGAGACGCGGCTCATGCTTGCAATCCGGAGGTTCTATGAGCCTATTTTAGTATTCGCCTTGCGCAGAAAAGCCTGGACTTTGATTGGCGGCGCCGTACTGCTCTGTCTTGCCTTTGCGACCCTCCAGTTCCTCGGTCTGGAGTTCTTGCCAAAGCTCGAAGAAGGCAATCTTTGGATCAGGGCGACACTGCCATCAACCATCTCACTGGAAGAGGGAAACAAATACGTCAACCAGATGCGCGCAATTATCCGCAGCTTTTCTGAAGTGGAAGGCGTGGTGTCGCAGCATGGCCGGCCTGATGATGGCACGGACGCCACTGGATTCTTCAACGCGGAGTTCTTTGCGCCCCTGAAACCGGCTTCAGCCTGGCCTAAGGACATGAACAAAGAACGGTTGACCAACGAACTGCTGGCCAGGCTTCAAAATGAATTCCTCGGCGTTGAGTTCAATTTCTCGCAATACTTGCAAGACAACGTTTCCGAGGCTGTGTCCGGCGTAAAGGGCGAAAACTCGATCAAGCTGTTCGGAAACGATCTTGAAGCGCTGACAAAAACAGCAAATCAGATCAAGGAGGTGCTCACAACCGTACACGGAATCACTGACCTTGCCGTATTTACCTCACTCGGTCAGCCCACCGTACAGATCGATATCAATCGTGCTCGTGCAGGCCGATATGGCCTCACACCGGGCGACATCAATTCGACAGTGCGTACCGCCATTGGAGGTGATTCTGCCGGCGAGCTCTATGTACCAAACACCGACCAGCATTTCCCAATCATAGTTAGGCTCGCGCCGCGCTATCGGCAAAGCTCAGAGGCCATTCGGGACATCCCGGTCGGCATTCCAGGCGAAAAGGGGCCGATGCAGATTCCGTTGAGCGAGGTAGCAACAGTCGGTCTTGTCTCTGGGGCGGCGTACATATACCGCGAGCAACAGCAGCGTTATCTTCCAATCAAGTTCAGCGTGCGCGACAGAGATTTGGGCAGTGCAATTGCGGAAGCCCAGCAAAAAATTGCACAGCAAGTTGTATTGCCACCTGGCTCCCGGCTGGAATGGGTCGGCGAATTCGGCAATCTTCAGGAGGCAATCGGCAGGCTTAGAATCGTCGTCCCAATAACACTTGGATTAATCGCATTGCTGTTGTGGATCAATTTCGGGTCTCTGATCGACACACTACTTGCTATGAGCGTCATTCCGATGGCGGTCATTGGCGGTGTCATTGGCCTTTATGTGACCGGCATGCCGTTTAGCGTGTCAGCTGCTATCGGGTTCATTGCCCTTTTTGGCATCTCCGTAATGAACGGCATTATTGTCCTCTCTCAATACAATTTTCTCGTTCGTGGTGGCATGGAACGAATGCAGGCAATATTGCAAACGGGCGCTGTTAAGATCCGGCCTGTTCTCATGACTTGCGTGATCGCCGGCGTGGGCCTGTTGCCAGCAGCGGTATCGACCGGCATCGGCTCACAAGTTCAGAAACCACTGGCTATCGTGGTCGTGAGCGGAATGACGCTCGCGCCGATTCTGATCCTTATCGTACTGCCCGTGCTGATGGCACTTTTTCCTCACCGAGCATCGAGGACCCAACGTGCCCAAGCTCAAGAAGGATTGGCTGGCTAGGTAGTGACCGAAATTAACAATGGAGGATTGAGTTATTTTCTGTCCAACAGTTTCTAGCTCGCCTATCGAAAGCAGCATCCGATGGACGGCCAATTATCTCCCGCGCAATCTTGGAGGCGAGCGGCGCCTTCAAGCCCAAGCAGAGCCGGCTGAATAGCGCGGACAAGTCGGCGATCTGCCTTTGCTTATTCGCCCGTACGAAAGAACACCGCTACATCTGCGCTGAAAGCCTTACGCGATTGGGGATCGAGATAAAGCATGTGCCCGCCGCGATAGAGCTTGAGCTGTGCGCGACCCGGCGGATCGAAAGATGGCATGTGATCAAGAATGTAACGCGTCATGGCGTAAGGCGTGATCATGTCAGCGTAACCATGTGCGATCAAAAGCCGGAACGACGCGTCGTAGGCCAATAACGTTCGCAGATCGTCTTCGGCGCTCGCCTGCAAGCGGCCACCCTGCCAGTCCCAGTGGACGTCGCTCGCAAGCAGGGCATAGGTCATCTCCGTCTTGAAACCGAGGTCGTTGCGAGCATAGGACGCCATGGCGCCGCCGTAGGCGCGTGTTACGACGTCAAGAATCGGGTCCGGCGAGCGTGACGAACGTAGCTCGGGATAGGGGTCGTCCACCGCAAAGGTCGCGTCATAACGGCTGACGATCTTGTTTTCGCCGGATCGCAGATTCTTCACGTAGGCATTGGCAGCGAAACCACGCGCTTGCGCCACAGCGTCCACCGACAATCCGGACACCTTGGCGACACGTTCATAAAACGCCTCGGCGGCCTCACCCTTGGGTGGTGTGCCAGCCAATGTCACCAGATAGTCCGTCATTGCAAAATTTTCCGCGGCGGCGAGCGCTTCAGGACTGAAGACGTGCTTGCGCTCGAGTTCGGCGGCGGCCAAAGATGGCAACTGCAGCGCGGCCCTCAATGCAGACTGGTCATCTCCAAACGTGAGCCAGCCTTCCAGGAGCGGCGACAGCATGAGAATGCCGGAAATCAGAATGCCCTGGTCACTTTGCAAAGCGCGCGCCGTTTTAACGGCGCGAAAACCGCCATAGCTCTCGCCAAAAAGAAATTTCGGCGAGGCGGCGCGATTGCTCTTGGCAAGGTAGAGTGCGATTGCCTTGGCCATCGAACTGGCATCGCTGCGTATGCTCCAGAAATTCTTTCCGTCGTCCGGTTTGACCGTGCGGCTCCAGCCTGTCCCAATGGGATCGATCAAGACGAGGTCCGTGAATGACAGCCATGTGTCTGGATTGTCGCGCAGCGTAGCGCGCGCAGCATCGTGACCGTTCGCCCCAAAGTCGAGAATTCGCGGCCCAACCAGCCCAAGATGCAAAAACGCTGATGCCGCACCGGGGCCGCCGTTGAATACAAACGTCAGCGGCCGGTTGGACTGGGCGTCCTTGGCTACGTAGGCGGTATAGAAGACCGACGCGCTCTGCTCGCCGGATTGATCATAAAAGGCGAGGGTGCCGGCGGTCGCCGTATAGGCGAGCGCACCACGCGGGGTACTTATCGAATGTTCCGTAACGGAATCGGCAGGCAACAGCCGGAGCACGCCCTTTTCTGTCGCGCGGCGTTCAGCAGCGCCCGGTTGCGCGTGGTCTCTAGCGGCGTCTTCAGCGCTGGCGACACTGAGCGTGCCGGCGAGCATGATCGCAAGCAGGATGCGGGAGCAGAAGGAGACTGTCATCGGACGCGCGGCTCCAGTAATATTGATGCCCCATTTTTTTTAAGGCCGCCCCGGGCCATACTGATTAGCGCCTGCCGCGGAAGTTCGGCCGGCGCGGTTGCGGAGCCGGGGAGGGTGCGTCACTCTTGTGACGGAAGCTGATACGTCCCCGCTGCAAATCGTACGGCGACATTTCGACGATAACGCGATCACCCACGCCGGTGCGGATGCGAAATTTGCGCATCTTGCCCGCAGTGTAAGCCAATACCTCGTGCTCGTTATCGAGTTTCACCCGGAAGTTTCCGTCCGGCAGGACCTCGGTCACCGTACCGTCGAACTCCAGTAATTCTTCTTTCGCCATCCAGTCATCTCCAGTTAGCCCTTTACGTGGCGGATCTTAACCGAAACAATTTCCGGTTTTCGGAATCATACGCGCCAGCGAATGACCAGCATTACGGCGCGGCTCGCCCGAGCGCTACAGGAATGTAACATTTCCAAGCAGGTTTGGCTCGCCCTTCCCCTGTTCCGCATGGCGGGATGCGGCCGGGCCTATATGACCATGGATGCGATTCTCGTTGCCAGTTTGCGCAATATTAAAGACGTTGCGGCTTTGCAGTGCAATCGGAATCGTCCGGGCCTAAATCGGAGTAGGGGTGACGCATTTCTTCCTCGAGGACTCGGGCGGGCGGCTCTGCAAGGTCGAACTCGTTAAATGAAGTCAAAGAGTCACTTTCTCATGCGGCGAAACGGCCGGCGCCTGAATCGCCGGGTTTAAAGACATCCCGCATAGCCAGGGTTGTCGTTTAGAGTCAGAATTCGGATAGGCGGGGCGAAATTCGTTTTATTCAGCTTCGTGCACGCAGCCTTCAAACTCAAGGTCTTTCATCCGCACCTGCACATCACAGCCGACCTTGTTCCTTTGAAAGCCGCCCCTTTAATTCCCCGAGCGACCTTTTCGTCCGATCATGCCGGGGTCCGACCGGACCCGGCATGACGAGGTACGATGGACAAGGAACGGAAGATCAGGGAATGTCAGACCGAAAATCCATGACCAGGACGCAATAGCGTTTCCGGAGCCGTCGAATGCCGTTCCCCAGGGCCTCCCAGGCGCTTTCTCGCTTTACCGTTCTCGACCTGACCCGCGTTCGCTCGGGGCCAACTTGCGTCCGCCAGCTCGGCGATTGGGGCGCCAATGTCATCAAGATCGAGACGCCGCCCCATCTGGAAAAAGGCGAGGGACCCGGTGGACCGCGCAATGGGCCCGACTTTCAAAATCTACACCGCAACAAGCGCAGCATCACCCTTGATCTGAAATCGTCAAAAGGCCTCGCGGCATTCAAGCGCATGGTAGAGAAGGCCGATGTGGTGGTTGAGAACTTTCGCCCCGATGTGAAGGGCCGACTTGGCATCGATTACGAATCCCTGCGCAAGATCAACAAGCGCATTATCCTCGCCAGCATCTCCGGCTTTGGCCAGGATGGCCCTTATCGCGATCGGCCTGGCTTCGACCAGATCGCGCAAGGCATGGGCGGCCTGATGTCAATCACTGGATTGCCCGGGCAAGGGCCGGTGCGCGTCGGCATTCCGGTTGCCGATCTCTCCGCCGGATTGCTGTGCGCGTTCGGCGTCGTGGTCGCGTTGCTCGAGCGGGAAAACTCCGGCGAGGGGCAGTGGGTCAACACCTCGCTGTTGCAGGCGCAGATCTTCATGCTCGATTTTCAAGCCGCGCGCTGGCTACAAGCCCACGAAGTGCCGAAGCAGGCAGGCAACAATCATCCGACCAGCATTCCAACCGGTGTGTTCAAGACCAAGGACGGCTACATCAACATTGCCTCGACCGGTCAGGTGATGTGGGAGCGGCTCTGCAACGCAATTAAAGCGCCGGAGTTGATCAAGCATCCTGACTATGCCACTGGCGCCTTGCGGTTGAAAAACCGCGATGCGCTCAACGCGGAAATCGACGAGCGCACGGCTCACAAAAGCAGCGCCGAATGGATCGATATCTTCAACACGTTTGGCGTGCCATGCGGTCCGATCTATTCGATCGACCAGATGTTCGCTGACGAGCAGGTCAAGCACATCGGCATCGCACAGAGCGCCAGACGGCCGGACGGCAGCGAACAAACTTTTGTCGGACAGCCGGTGAAGCTGTCCCGCACGCCAAGCAAGATCGTCGCGACGCCACCCGAGCAGGGTCAACACACGGACGAAGTGCTCAAGGAATTCGGTTTCGCCGATAAAGATATTGCGGAGCTGCGCGCCGCCAACGCAGTTTAAGGAGTAAAGGGATGTCGCAGGCCGACAAAATGCTGTCGCGCAAGGAAGGCAAGGTTGGCTATCTGACCTTCAACAATCCTGAGCGTCACAATGCCGTCTCACTGGAAATGTGGGAGGCGGCTTCCGGTTTTGTCGAGGAGTTCAAGAACGACAAAAACATCCGCGTGGTTGTCGTCACCGGCGCCGGCGGCAAGGCCTTTATCTCGGGCGCTGATATTTCAAAATTCGAGAAGGAGCGTTCGACGCAGGAAGCCGTCGACCGCTACAACGCGGCGGTCGATCGCGCGAACAATGCCTTTTACACGTTTCCCAAGCCGACCATCGCAATGATCCGCGGCTACTGCATTGGTGGCGGCGTGGGACTCGCCCTGTGCTGCGACATGCGCATTTGTAGTGATGGCTCGAAATTCGGCGTACCGGCCGCCAGGCTCGGCCTTGGCTACCGCTTTGACGGCCTCAAGAAGCTCGTCGACCTGGTTGGACCGTCCTTCGCCAAGGAAATTTTTTTCACAGCCCGCCAATTCACCGCCGCCGAAGCGCAGATGATGGGCCTGGTTAATCGCGTCCTGCCGGACGCGGAACTTGAGAGCTACGTTAAGGACTACGCCGAGAGCATCGCCGCCAACGCACCGCTGACGGTCGATTCCGTGAAATACATAGTGGGTCAGGCGGTGACCAACGAAAGCAAGCGTGACCTGAAGAAATGCGACGAGATGGTTCAGGCCTGTTTCGCCAGTAATGATTACAAGGAAGGCCGCAAGGCATTCATGGAGAAACGCAAGCCGGCATTCACCGGATCATAGGCCCCTCCTCGAGGCGGAGAGAAACTGGTCTGCGGTGTTGGTACAGGCAATTCGAATGATACAGCCGCGCCAAGCGGCGGCTTAGGGGAGAAAGCGCGTGGCGTCTGTCGAGCTGCGGGACTTGACCAAGCGATATGGTGATGTCGCGGTGGTCGACGACATATCGCTCACCATCGCGCACGGCCATCTGGTCTGCCTGCTGGGGCCGTCGGGCTGCGGCAAGACGACGACGCTGCGGCTAATCGCCGGATTCGTCGAACCTAGCGAGGGCGAAATCCGCGTCGGCGACAAACTGGTTTCCTCGCCGACACATTCGTTGCCGCCTGAAAAGCGCAACATGTCGATGATCTTCCAGAGCTATGCGCTGTGGCCGCATATGACGGTGTCCGAGAATATCGTCTACGGCCTGAAGCTCCGGAAGATGGATCGCGAGACCATCGGCAAGAAACTCGACGCCATTCTCGCCACCACCCGGCTCGCGCCGCTTGCACAGCGCTATCCGGGAGAGTTATCGGGCGGGCAGCAGCAGCGCGTGGCGCTCGCACGTGCGCTCATCGTGGAGCCGGAAACGCTCTTGCTTGATGAGCCGCTGTCTAATCTTGATGCTAATTTGCGCGAGGAGATGCGTTTCGAGGTGCGCCGCTTGCATGATGCCTATCGCTACACAACAGTTTACGTCACTCACGACCAGTCGGAAGCGATGACAACGGCCGATTTGATCGCGGTGATGAATGCCGGAAGGATCGAGCAGGCCGGCTCGCCAGAAGAGATCTATGACCAACCACGCTCGGAATTCGTTGCGCGCTTCATCGGCTCCAGCAATGTCATCAAAGGCAAGGGTCTTGACGCTGCTCGCATCGACTTCGCAGGTACCCCGCTCCGTTGCAGCGGCGCGAAAATCAATTCCGGCGCGCCGACGCCGGTGTCGATCCGCCCACACGACATCGGAATTTTTGCGACGCAACGGCAAGGCGAAAACGTCCTGCTGGCGACGGTCGTGCGGCAGGTCTTCCTAGGTGGCAGTCGGGATTATATGGTTGAAGCCAAGGATGGCACGCAGCTACGCGTGCTCACTGCAGCGGGCGAGAATATTCCGCAAGGCAGCGCAGTCTGGCTGCACTTACCACCCGAGCGCTGCCGCGCGCTGAACGGACAATAAGATCGCGACGCGAAACAATAAGTCCAGGGTATGGAGGATATCTCGATGAAAGGCTCAAAAATCTCACGCCGCGACGTGCTCATTGGCTCGAGTGCGCTTGCCGCAGGCGCCTCGTTCTCGACCAAGGTCATTTCGGCTGCGCCGCCGGCGAGCGCCGTCACGCCGGCGCTCGTTGAGGCGGCCAAAAAGGAAGGCAAGGTTGTGTGGTACACCTCGGTCGATCTCAAATTGTCCGAGCAAATCGGCAAGGCGTTCGAGGACAAGTACCCAGGCGTTACCTGCAAGGTCGAACGCACGGGCGCTGAACGCATTTTGCAACGCATTGGCCAGGAATACTCCGCCAATGTGCATGCAGTCGACGTCGTGAACTCGTCCGACGCCTCGCATCTCGTCTATTGGAAGGACCAGGGTCTGCTCGCGCCCTACCTTCCTGAAGACGTGGCGAAGTACTATCCGGACGAGCACAAGGATGCTGACGGCACCTACGCCAGTTTCCGTGTGTTCTTGTGCGTTATCGCCTACAACACCAGTCTGGTGAAAAAAGAAGAAGCGCCGAAGAGCTTCGGCGATCTGCTCGATCCGAAATGGAAAGGCAAGATTGTCAAGGCGCATCCTGGCTATAGCGGCACAATCATGACCGCAACGTATCAGATGTCGCGAGATCTCGGCTGGGAATATTTCGAAAAACTCGCCCAGCAGAATATCCTGCAGGTGCAGTCGGCTGCCGACCCGCCGAAGAAGATCGCACTTGGGGAGCGAGCGATCCAGGCCGACGGCGTCGAATATCTCATTCACCAAGAGAAAGAGGCCGGCCAGCCTGTCGAACCGGTCTATGCGACCGAGGGCACACCGCTGATCATAGGGCCCAACGGTCTATTCAAGGCTGCACCGAACCCGAATGCGGCGCGCCTGTTCCAGAGTTTCTGTTTCTCGCCAGAATGCCAACAACTCTGTATTGATATCGGCGGCCTACGCTCGGTGCACCCGCAGATCAAAGAACATACCGGCCGCACGCCGCTCAGCAAAATCAAGACGATGAAGGACGACGCGGCAGCGGTCCTCAAGAATAGTGAGCAGATCAAAGCGCGTTACGTCAAGATTTTCCGCGTTTGACAAGTGAGTCTCCCCGTGGAGGGAGACCATTCTTCGCTGGCAGGTTTGTTCAATGACAACGGTCGCATCCACCGTACCGGTCGCAAGGCGACGGCTCGGTTTTGATCCTTCAAAGCCGGTGCTGGTCGCATTCGCGGTGATCTTGTTTGCGCTCATCGTGATGCCGTTGTCCTGGCTGATGTTCTATGCCTTCAGCAGCAAAAGCGGCGGGTTCACACTCGACAATTTCCATCGGTTGGTGACCGATGCCGCTTATCTCGACCCCCTGTTGACCACCTTCGCGCTCGCCACTCTGGCTGCCCTCATCTGCTGCGTCGTGGCAGCCCCCATGGGGTGGCTCGTCGCGCGCACCGACATGCCGCTGCGCCGCACTGTACGGTTGCTGGTGACCGCGTCGTTTGTCACCCCGCCTTTCCTCGGCGCTATTGCCTGGGAGCTGTTGGCCGCGCCAAACAGCGGATTGCTCAATCAACTCTATCGCGAGCTTACCGGCGCGGGGCAGGGCGTGCACCTGCTCAATATCTATAGCTTCACGGGCCTCGTTTTCGTTATCAGCTGCTACACCTTTCCCTATGTGTTCGTGCTGGTGGCCAATTCCCTCGACCGCACACCCGGTGACCTTGAGGATGCTTCCGCCATCCTTGGTGGCAAAGCGTGGGACACCGCGCGCCGGATCACAATTCCGCTGGCGCTGCCTTCGATGCTGGCGGGCGCGCTGGTTGCTTTTCTGCAGGCAATGACCTTGTTCGGCTCGCCGGCAATTTTGGCGATGCCGGCCGGCTTCCACACCATGACCACCAAAATCTGGAGCCTGTTCCAGTTTCCGCCCCAGCCGGAACTCGCGGCTGCCGCCTCGCTGCCGCTCCTTCTGCTCACTGTACTCTTGTTGCGCGCAGAGCACATGGTGCTCGGCCGCCGCGGCTACTCGGTCGTGGGCGCCAAAAACAGCGAGCCGCGCATCGTGCGGCTCGGCCGCTGGCGCTGGGTAATGCTAATAGCCGCGATGCTCGTGCTGATGTGTCCCGTGTTCTTGCCTTATTTCGCCCTGCTCAACGCTTCGTTCTCCAAAGTCGCTTCGCACCTGGTGTGGTTCAACAACTTCACCTTCCACAATCTGCATTTCGTTTTTTACGAGCTGTCGGCGACGCAGCTCGCGCTGCGAAACACGTTTATCCTTGGTACGCTGGCAGCGACCGTCGGCACGGTGCTCGCGCTGGTGATCGCCTATGTGCACGTGCGTCAGGCAGTCAGCGGCTATCGTGTGCTTGGCTTCCTTGCCACCGCGCCGGTGGCAATTCCCGGCATCGTGCTTGGTGTCGGATTGTTTTTCACTTACACACGCCCGCCCTTCGTGCTGTATGGCACATTGTGGATTCTGCTGATTGCGTTCGTGACGCTGAACATGCCGGCAGCCTATCAGCAACTTCAATCTGCGTTCAAAGCGGTACATCCGGAATTGGAGGACGCGAGCCGTATACTTGGGGCGACGCGATTGCGCGCGCTTTGGCAGATCACCGCGCCATTGTTGCGCACCAGCGTGATCGCCACGTGGTGCTTTATATTTGTGGGAGTCATACGCGAATTGTCGGCTGCGGTAATGCTTTTCACCTCGGAAACGAAGGTGCTGTCGGTGCTTATTTACGACCTTAACGAAAGCGGCGACCTTGCCGCCATTGCGGTACTGGGGCTGCTCATGCTGCTGATCACTTTTGGCATCGTGGCGCTTGCCAATAGCCTGAAGTTCGGCGGCGCGCGCCGGTTGTCCGCGCCTTCGTGACGGAAGAGCCTTGTGAGCGCTCGATTGCCTAAAACATCCGTCGCCGAGCAGCTGGCTGCGTCTATTGTTGCGCTGCGCGCCAAAAATTTGCCCCTGACGGTGCGTCGAAAATGCGAGGACTTGTTGATCGACGTCGTCGGTCTCTGCGTCACCGCCCGCAACGAGGATTACATTCAAAGCGCGCTCGCCGGTTGCGATGACGAGGGGCCATGCACAGCCATTGGTCACGCGCATACTCTCAGCGCCGGCAGCGCAGCCTTTATCAACGGTACGGCGGCGCATGGCGAAGATTTTGATGACACTTTCGAAGGTGGGCCTGTCCATGCCGGCGCGGTGATCGTGCCAGCCGTGCTGGCCGCCTGCGAGCGCCATAAGCCGGAAGGCGCCTCCGCGTTGCTTGGCATCGCAGTCGGCACTGAAGTGATGTGCCGCCTGAGCACGGTCGTGCCGATGGCGGTGCATAAGGCCGGTTTCCACCCGACCGCGATTTTTGGCGCGATGGGGGCGGCGGCAGGCGTGGGCGCTGCTCTTGGCTTGAAGGCCAGGCAAATCGTCGATGCGCTTGGCATCGCTGCCAGCATGGCGTCAGGCATCATCGAATATCTGGCCGAAGGGGCCTGGACCAAACGGCTGCATCCGGGCTGGGCGGCGCAATCGGGAATTCGGGCGGCGTTGCTTGCACGTGGCGGCTTCCTCGGACCACGTACGGTGTTCGAGGGTACGAATGGGTTGTTCCACGGGTTTGCGCACACAACGCAGGGAGACTATGACGCACTCACCGGGTATTTCGGCACGCGTTGGGTCACCGAAACGCTCGCGTTCAAGCCCTACCCGTGCGGGACCATGGCACACCCTTACATTGACTGCGCCAAGCGTCTTGCCGCGCGTAGCATCAAGCCCAACGATGTAAAAGAGCTGATCTGCGAGGTGGCGGAAGGCACCGTGCACCGTCTGTGGGAGCCGCTCGCCGACAAGCAGCGTCCGCCCAACGGTTATGCCGCGAAGTTCTCAACGCCATTTCTGCTCGCTACCGGCTTCGTGCGCGGCGGGGTAGGTCTTGACGCTTTCACCGATGCTGCCGTCCACGACAAAGATGTACTCGCGCTTTCATCAAAGGTGCACTATGTGATCGATCCCGATAATCCTTATCCCAACAATTTCACTGGCCACATCCGCGCGGTGCTAAATGATGGCCGCGTGATTGAAGAACGGCAGCCGCATTTCCGCGGCGGTGCGCAGGAGCCACTCTCGCACTCCGACATCGAGGAGAAGTTTGTATTCAATGTTCGTCATGGCAGCTGGGACGAAAAGCGTACTGCCATCGCCCTCAAGCAACTGAAGAAGCTTTATGAGGATAAGATCGATCTCGTGTTCTTACGAGGATAGTCATTTATGGCTGACGGCAAGGAATTGACCGGAAAGGTCGCCATCGTTACGGGGGCCGGGCGTAACATCGGACGCGCCATCGTGCTCGGGCTCGCACATGCCGGTGCTTCTGTGGTGTTGAACGTGCGCTCCAACAAGGGTGAAGCCAACAGCGTTGTGCGTGAAATCGAAGCGGCTGGCGGCAAGGCGATCGGCGTCCTCGGCGATGTCGCCGATGAGAAGACCGCCGACGCGCTTGCCGACGCAGCACTCAAGCGCTTCGGGCGCATCGATATTCTCGTTAACAATGCCGCGCTTCGTCGGGAAACACCCATCACCGAGATGGACTATACCGAATGGCGCGAGGTGATGAGCGTCATTCTCGACGGAGCCTTCCGGTGCGTGCACGCGTGTCTGCCGGCCATGCGGAAAAATGGCGGGACTATCATCAATATCGGCGGCATGAGTGCGCATATCGGCTCGAAAGATCGCGCTCATGTGATGACCGCAAAGACCGGATTGGTCGGCTTCACACGCGCGCTTGCGCATGATCTCGCTGCCGAGAAAATCACTGCCAATTGCGTGGTACCTGGCGCGATCGACACTGCGCGACCTGCTTCATCACAATCCCCGGCACACCATCTCACTCACGGCACCATCACCGGCCAGCGCGGCAAGCCGGACGATGTTGCAGCCATGGTGCGCTTCTTATGCGGCCCCGGCGGCCGCTACGTGACCGGCCAGACAATTCACGTCAGTGGGGGCGGCTATCTCGGCTCATAGCCGCCATGCCGGTAGGCGGCAGGGTGGCCGCACGCTTGCGAAAATGCTAATCCAACACCACTTCGAGGGTAACAACGAGGTTCCCTATGTATTCCGAGCTGGGTCTTTACATCGACGGTAAATGGCTCGACGGCGAAGGCCGCAAGGGCGAGGACGTGATCAACCCGGCGACCGGCAAGGCGCTGGCGCATCTGCCGCATGCGAGCAAAGCCGATCTCGATGCCGCGCTCGCCGCCGCCGAAAAAGGCTTCGCGACGTGGAAGGCGACATCGGCCTACGACCGGGGCAAGATCATGCGCAAGGCAGCTGATCTCCTGCGTGAGCGTTACGATCACGTTTCAAAAGTGATGACTCAGGAACAAGGCAAGGTTTATGTCGAGTCGCGCGCGGAAGTACTGACCAGCGCCGACAT
Organism: Pseudolabrys sp.; assembly: GCA_035315965.1. GTDB lineage: Bacteria > Pseudomonadota > Alphaproteobacteria > Rhizobiales > Xanthobacteraceae > Pseudolabrys. The sequence continues at coordinate 8,598 of DATFXJ010000122.1, read as the reverse complement.
CATTGACTGGTATGCCGAGGAAGGCCGTCGCACCTATGGTCGCGTGATCCCCGGCCGCCAAAAGGGGGTACGCCAGATTGTGGTGCAGGAGCCTGTCGGCGTCGTCGCAGCGTTCACACCGTGGAATTTCCCGACTCTGACACCGGTGCGTAAAATCGCCGGCGCGCTTGCAGCTGGCTGCTCGATAATCATCAAGGCCTCTGAAGAAACACCGGGCGGCTGCGTCGAGCTGGTGAAATGCTTCGCCGATGCCGGCTTGCCGGCGGGTGTGCTCAATCTCGTATTTGGCGTGCCAGCGGATGTGTCCGAACACCTGATTCCAAAAAAGGCGGTTAAGAAGATTTCATTTACCGGCTCGGTCCCGGTCGGCAAACATCTCGCAGGCCTTGCGGCCAAGGGCATGAAGAAGGCAACTATGGAACTTGGCGGTCACTCGCCGGTCGTCGTGTTCGACGACGCCGACCCCGAGAAGACCGCCGACACCATCGCAGCGTTCAAGTACCGCAATGCTGGCCAGGTCTGCATCTCGCCAACGCGTTTCTATGTGCACGAAAAGAACTACAACAAGTTCCTGGCCCGGTTCACCGAATATGCCAAGGGGCTGAAACTGGGCGACGGCCTGGAGAAGGGTATTACCCTGGGCCCGCTTGCCAATCCGCGCCGGCTCGACGCTATGGAAAGCTTCGTCAACGACGCCAAGGACCGCGGCGGCAAGGTCGTCACCGGCGGTTCGCGACACGGCAACCAGGGCTTCTTCTATCAGCCGACCGTCATCACTGACGTCCCCGACGATTCCAAAATCATGACCGAGGAACCCTTTGGACCAGTTGCGCCGATCGTGCCGTTTAAGACCTTTGACGAAGTGGTGGAGCGCGCCAATTCACTTCAATTCGGCCTCGCTGCCTACGCCTTCACTGCGTCCGAGAAGAATGCGTCAGCGATCGGCGATGCGCTGCAGTCTGGCATGGTCGGGGTCAACAGCGTCGCCATCTCGACGCCTGAGACGCCATTTGGCGGCGTCAAGGAATCGGGTTACGGTTCTGAGGGTGGCATTGAGGGCCTGCAGGCTTACATGAACGTCAAGTTCATCTCACAGGCGTAGGCGCACTGTTCCGCAGCAAAAAATTGAGATGGCCGGGCTAGTCCCGGCCATCTCGTTTAGGGAAGTACTTTACCTGGCGAAACGGGACGTCATCGGGACTCGCGCTTCACGGCGGCCCCTGTGACAACAAAAACATTACTTCCCTGCCATGCCCTTCTGACATGCCGCCCAAACTTTCGCGGGGGTGGCGGGCATATCCATATGGTCGGCGGCGCCATTCGGGATTGCATTGGAAATCGCGTTCATCACCGCGGCAATGGCCGCCGTGGTCCCGGCTTCCCCGGTACCCTTCACGCCTAACGGGTTATTCTTGGCAGGCACTGAATGTACTGCTTCGCGCAGCTCGAACGGCATGGTGTGTGCGTGCGGCATGCCGTAGTCCATGAAAGAGCCAGCCACCAATTGGCCGCTGCCGGCATCATAAACTGCGTTCTCGACCAGCGCCTGGCCCAAGCCTTGGGCGATGCTGCCGTGCGCCTGGCCTTCGACGATCATGGGGTCGAGCATCACGCCGGGATCGTCAACCGCGGTGTAGGTGACCAGATCGACTGCGCCCGTTTCGGGGTCGATTTCTACTTCGGCGATATGACAGCCGTTCGGGAAGGTAAGCGGCGTCTCAGTCTTTTCCTTAGTATCGAGACTTTCGCCTTTCTCTTTTGCGTGCTTTGCAGTTTCGAACAGCGAAATCTTGCGATCGGTGCCGACAACCTCGAAACTACCATTGCGGTACTGGATGTCCGCGTCGGAGGCTTCCAACAGCGCTGAAGCCACCTTCTTGCCCTTTGCCAACATCACATCCGCCGTCTGCACAATCGCGCTGCCGGCGCACATGGCTGATCGTGAACCAACCGACGCGAAGCCCGTCAATCCCTGTGCGGTATCACCGTGACAATGCTTAATCTTTGCGGCATCGATGCCGAGCTTTTTGGCGAGCAGGCGCGGAAACACTGTGGCGTGCCCCTGGCCGGTTGATTGCACATTGCAGCCGAGGATGAGCTGATCGCCGCCCGGAAACGAAACCGATGCCTGCTCCATCGGCATGGCGCCGGCATGCTCAAGCATGCAGGACACGCCGATGCCACGCAGCTTTTTTCGTTTTGCTGACTCGCGCCGGCGCCTATTGAAATTTTCGAAATCAGCGAGCTCCAGCGCCTTGCCGACGATCGCCGGGAAATCGCCGCTGTCATAGGCGTTGATCGGTGTCTTGAACGGCATTGCCGACGGAGGAATGAGATTTTTCTTGCGTAGTCGCACGGGGTCGATGCTGAAGACGCGCGCGGCCTCCTCCACCACGCGCTCTAATGCGTAGTTTGCTTCGGGCCGTCCGGCCCCACGATAGGGTCCAGTTGGAGTGGTGTTACTGAAGTAGCAGGCAACTGAGACGTCGATCTTTGGGATGCGGTACATGCCAGGAAGGCAGCGCGCGAAATTGTTGGTGTTGATGCCGACGCCCGCGGTGCTTACATAGGCGCCCTGATTGCACAGGTGTCGCATACGGAGCGCGAGAAATTTCCCCTTCTCATCGAGGGCAAGCTCGGCCTCGGTGATGGTGTCGCGCGCCTGTGTGTCGGTGACAAAGGCTTCTGAGCGTGTCGATTGCCAATGCACCGGACGGCCGAGCTCACGGGCGGCCACCAGCAGCGCCGGATATTCCGGATAAGGCGGCGTTTTCATGCCGAAGGCGCCACCAACGTCCCCAGTAATCACGCGCAGTTTTTCGTTCGGGATACCCATGACTGCAGCAATCAGATTGCGCAGCGAGTCAGCGCTCTGCGAACAGACATGAAGTGTGTAGCTGTCGCTCGCCTTGTCATAGATACCGGTTGCGCCACGCGTTTCCACCGAAGCGACCACCATGCGTTGATTAGTGACCCGCACCTTTGCCACATGCGGCGCCTTGGCGATGATGTCTGCGACCTCTCGTTCGTTCCGCTCGTCTGCTACGGGGCCGGGCCAGTCGACGCATAGATTGCCCGGCGCTTCAGGATGGAGTTGCGTCCCGCCTTTCTTCGTGGCGTCGCTTAGATCGATCACCGCCGGCAATTCCTCGTATTCGACCTGCACGAGATCGGCTGCGTCCTGCCCGGCTGCTGCCGTTTCCGCGACCACTATCGCGACCGGGTCGCCAACGTGCATCACCTTCTCGCCAGCCAGCGACGGACGGAACGGCATGATCATCGCTGCGCCACCGCGGCCCGGCACAGGCGGATGCCGGGACACGCTACCCACGTTAGCCGCCTTCATGTCTTGGGCAGTGAGCACGGCCAGAACCTTCTTAGCCTTACGTGCCTCCTCGGTTCTTACCGAAACGATGCGCGCGTGCGCGTGTGGCGAGCGAACGAAGACGGCATAGGCTGTATCGGGCAGCCGTAGGTCGTCCATAAAGTGGCCAGCCCCGCGCACCAGGGCATCGTCCTCAACGCGCGGCATGTGCTTCGTGGTGGCAGGGCCTGTGTTCATATGAGGGTCCGGACATCGGCTTGCGGGGTCTCGTTTATAGCGGAAAGAACAGCGCGCGACAGGGGCTTGCGTCCGTGCGCCGGCTGCGGCACGCAGGCCCTCCTTGCCGCACAACACGAAGGCCTCTTTCGGGTGGTGAGATGGGCGAAGCGCGAACGATCGATACCCATACGCATGTCTTGACTGAGGAGACCGCGGCGCTGCTGCGCAAGGAAGCTCCAAAGTTACCGGTGACCATCACTCCGATCGACGCGGCTACGGCGACGCTCGATGTCGGCGGCGTCGCCTACAAGCCGTACCCGCGCGGCGGGTTCGATATCGAGCACCGGTTGCGCGATATGGACGCGGCCACCGTTGACATCCAGGTGCTGTCAGCCACGCCGCAGACCTATCTTTACAACCAGGAAGCTTCGCTTGGCGCCGCGGCCGCCGCGATCCAGAACGATCAAATCGCGAAACTGGTCAAAGAAAACCCGCAGCGTTTTATGGGCATCGCAACACTACCGATGCAGGCACCCGAGAAGGCCGCCGGCGAACTCAGGCGCGCGATGACCAAGCTCGGGCTGCGCGGAACCATGATCGCCTCGAACATCATGGGAAAGAACCTTGACGACCCGAGTTTCGAGCCGCTTTGGGCGACTGCCGAGAACCTTGGTGCATTTGTGTTTGTGCATCCGAACAATGTTGCTGGCGCTGACCGCATGAAGTCCTATTACCTCAACAATCTGATTGGGAATCCACTCGACACGACGATTGGTGCGGCTTGTCTTTTTTTCGGCGGTGTTCTCGACCGCCACCCCAGGTTAACTGTTGTGCTCGCACACGGCGGCGGCTTTACGCCGTATCAAGCGGCACGCTGGGAACACGGCTGGGAAGTGCGGCCCGAGCCGAAAATGAATATTTACAAGCAACCGATGAATATCGCTAGGCGCTTCTACTACGACACCATTCTGCACTCGGCGCCTGTGCTGGAATTCATGATCGGCTACGTCGGTGCCGATCGCGTGATGCTCGGCAGCGATTATCCTTACGACATGGGAATGATGGACTGCGTGAAGCACGTGCGGTCATTGAAGATTTCAGATGCGGATAAGGCGACGATTTTAGGGGCGCGCGCAGCAGCTCTGCTATCGAGGAAATTATGAACATCCAGGCCGCGAAAGCCGCCCGTATTCCAACAGCAGCCATTACAGGGCTGATTATCGACGCAATGAGCAAGGCTGGCGTGTCAGACGGCGACGCCAGCAAAATTGCGGAGCTTATGCTGGAGGCAGATTTGATCGGCGCGGATGCGCATGGGGTATTCCGCTTGCCGCAATACTGGCAACGATTGAAACTCGGATCGACCAATCCCCGTCCAAATATCACGGTCAACCGAACAGCGCCGGCGATCGCACTTATCGACGGCGATAATGGCATGGGTCACGTGGTTGTTGCACGTGCTGCAGAGACCGCCGTAGCGCTCGCACGCGAATGCGGCGTTGCATGGGTCGGTTGCCGGATGTCGGGTCACGCCGGTGCCGCGGGCGTCTATGCCGCACTGCCGCTTAAGGCCGATCTGGTCGGACTGTATTCCGCGGTCGCCAGCGCCAATCACATGCCGCTAGCCGGCGGTGCCGAACCGGTACTCGGAACCAACCCGCTGGCAATCGCGATCCCTGCCGGCAAAGAATCGCCTGTGGTTCTGGATATCGCCACTTCGATCGTGTCCTATGGCACGATCAAGAACCACCGCTTGCAGAACAAGCCACTGCAAGGCGATTGGATGATTGATCCGAAAACCGGCAAGGCAGTTACCGATCCGCACAAGAGCGCTGAGGCGCTGCTTCTTCCGATGGCGGGTTACAAGGGGGCGGGGCTCGCCCTGACGCTTGGGTTGCTCGCCGGCACGCTCAATGGTGCGCTATTTGGTCGCGACTGCGTTGACTTCAACGCCGAGCCGGACAAGGTCACCAATACGGGACAGTTCGTCGTGGCGGTTGATCCGAGCCGCTTTCAACCTCTCGATCAATTCAAGGCGGAAGTCGATCGGCATATCCGGGAGCTTCGCAGCACGAAAGCGCTACCTGGCCAAAGCGTGCGTCTACCGGGCGAGCAGCGCGCGCAGCGTTGCGCTGACCGAAGGCGAAATGGAATACCGCTCGCGCCCGAATTGATAACGCAGCTCGATAAATTGGCAGCAGAATTGTCGATAAAGCCGCTTCGCGAGCGCGGTTAGGCCGCATTGCCAGATCACATAACTGCCTTATTTATGGTGCGGAACAAAATCGGAAAATCGAAATTCATTCCGCATCTTGCCCTCGGTCGGCGCTAGGCACGCAGGGGTTTGGCGTGATCGTTTGTTGGATCAAAACGATGAAGCTGATCGAAAAGAAAAACATTGTGCCGTGGGTCACAAGGAAATTGGCTCATGTCGCTTGTCTTCCGGCGCTGGGCATCGTGTTTTCCGTTGTCCCAATGACTAGTGTATCGAGTGAAAATACCCTCGATCGAATTCAAGCCGGCTCGTGGGTTGTTGCGTCGATGTATTGGGAGGACAAGCTGGTTTCGACCGGCAAGGCCTTCAATCCGATCGGATGGCATGCCGCGCACAAAACCTTGCCGATTGGCACATTGATCCGCGTCTCGAATCCTAAGAACCACCGGTCGATCAATGTGACCATCAACGATCGAGGTCCATTCGTATCGAACCGCGATTTGGATTTGAGCCTCGGAGCCGGCACATTGTTAGGCCTTCAAGGACTGGGCACCGTCTATATGGAAGTTCTATCGATCCCGCCGATAAACAATATGCGCAGGCCTGTGGTGGAAAGTTTGTTTGCGATAAACGATGCCAATGCCAACTGCGTGGGCGTTTCCGCCTGTTAGATGCGGTCACTTTTCACCCCCGTACGAGCTGAGCGGCGGTTCGGGTTGGTGTAGGCCGCAGGGCGTCTAAAATGGCGGCCAAGAAAGGCAGAAATAAAGTAAACGGCCATTAACCCAAAAAGGTAAACGAGATTTAACGATTACCACCAATTTGTTAACCTTTATCGCTGAGGGGCGGGGCGACAGGTTGCGCTCAGTGCGGTCCTTGGGTTGCCACCATCGCTTGCTGGTCGGCTTGTGGCGCAACCGCAGAGTTCCGCCGCAACGCATTCAGCCCTGTCTCAGTCCGCCTGCCTGCGGCGGATTGATCGCGGGCGCGGGGTGCTGTTTCAAAGAAGGAGCGCCTGGGTGACGGCAGGGATCTTGCTCAGTAGCCAAACGCGGGGCGATTGGGTCGAGCTCAGTGCCGCTGGGTCGTGGACGGCTGAGTATGCCGGTGCGATCGAGCCGCAAGTCGAGGCCGCCACGCGTGACGTTACCGCGCGCAGCATCGCGATCAATATCACCCGCGTTGACTATCTTGACACGTACGGCGCATGGCTCATCGAGCGTACAATGCGGCTCTGGAAGAGCCAGGGTCGGGAAGCGCGTCTTGTCGGACTGCGCGAGGATTATCGTGGCCTCTTCGAGAAGGTTCACGGAGGGACACAGACGCTGTCTCCGGCGCCGCCCAGGCCCAATAGCATCATTGCAACGCTGGAAAGCGTTGGCAGGACAATGGCGTCGGTAGGCGCCGATCTTGCCCTATTGGCGCAGATGCTCGGCTCGCTGCTTGTCGCGATCAAGCGCGTAGCGTCGCGGCCGACGAGCTTCCGTTTCACATCGATGGTCCATCAGCTTGAGCGCGTTGGCTGGCGGGCAGTGCCGATCATCCTACTGATTACCGTGTTAATCGGCGCAATTCTCGCGCAGCAGGGTATTTTCCATTTCCGCAAATTCGGGGCGGACATCTATGTCGTCGACATGGTCGGCGTGCTGGTGCTGCGCGAAGTCGGCGTGCTGATCGTTTGTATTATGGTCGCCGGGCGTTCTGGCAGCTCTTATACCGCCGAATTAGGAGCAATGCGTATGCGCGAGGAAATCGATGCGCTGCGCACAATGGGTTTTGATCCGGTGGAAGTTTTGATTCTGCCGCGCATCCTTGCTTTGGTCATCGCGGTGCCGATTCTTACGTTCCTCGGGTCGATGGCGGCGCTCTATGGCGGCGGGCTCGTCTCCTGGCTTTACGGCGGTATTCAGCCCGAAGTTTTTCTGGCGCGTCTGCGTGAGGCGGTCACGGGCACGACGTTCGAGGTAGGAATGATCAAGGCGCCTTTTATGGCGCTGGTGATCGGAATCGTTGCTTGCGTTGAAGGGCTCCAGGTTCAGGGCAGCGCCGAATCGCTCGGCGAGAAAACCACCAACTCGGTGGTCAAATCCATTTTTCTCGTCATCGTGCTTGACGGTGCTTTCGCCATGTTCTTCGCCTCTATCGGGATGTGACATGGCGAAAGATCCCATTATCGAGGTGCGCGGTCTGGTTGTCGACCTCAAAGGCAACCGTATTCTGAACGGCGTCAACCTTGATGTCTATCGCGGCGAGATTTTGGGCTTCGTCGGCGCTTCGGGCGCGGGAAAGTCGGTGCTCACGCGCACGATCCTTGGCTTGCTGCCGAAGCAGCAAGGACGGATCGACGTCTTCGGGGTCAATATTGATGAGGCCGGCGAGATGCAGCGCCAGGAGATCGAGCGTCGCTGGGGCATACTGTTCCAGCAAGGAGCATTGTTTTCTTCGCTGACGGTGGGCGAAAACGTCGAGTTTCCGATCCGCGAATATCTCGAACTTTCGGACCGCCTGATGACGGAAATGGCCATCACCAAGCTGGAAATGGTCGGGCTAGAGCCGGATGTTTACCGAAAATTCCCTTCGGAACTTTCAGGCGGTATGGTCAAGCGCGTGGCACTCGCGCGGGCCCTGGCGCTAGACCCCGAAATTCTATTTCTGGACGAGCCGACTTCAGGGCTCGATCCGATCAGTGCTGGCGATTTCGATCAGCTTATCCTGACCTTACAACAAGTTTCGTCGATGGCGGTTTTTATGGTAACCCATGACCTCGACAGCTTGCATACGATCTGCGATCGGATCGCTGTTCTCGGCGACGGCAAGATCATTGAAGCCGGCAGTATGG
>DATFXJ010000121.1:0-47536 GCA_035315965.1 Pseudolabrys sp. | reverse complement strand
CGGTCGACGCCGATTTCGTCCATCTATTCTCGTCCTGGTTCAATCGCGGCTTTCTGGTGCTGCGCCGCATCGACTGGTCGACACCCGCAATCGTACTCGAAAAAATCATCCGCTACGAGGCCGTGCACGAAATCCGCGGCTGGGACGATTTGCGGCGGCGCATCGATCCGCCAGATCGCCGCTGCTATGCCTTCTTCCATCCAGCGTTAGTCGATGATCCGCTGATCTTTGTCGAAGTGGCGATCGATCGAGACATTCCTGGCGCCATCGCGCCGGTTCTTGCCAGCGACCGCCGGCAATTCATCGAACCGGACAAAGCACGCATCGCGGTCTTCTATTCCATCTCGAATTGTCAGCGCGGACTTTCGGGCGTGTCCTTCGGCAACTTTCTGATCAAGCAAGTTGTGGAGGAAATCTCCCGCGAGCTGCCGAAGCTCACTACATTCGTAACGCTGTCACCGGTGCCCGGGTTCGCCCGCTGGCTCGCCGATGAATTGAAGGCTGAAAGCTCGCCAGCAATCAGCGCAACCGATCGCGTAGTGTTCGAGTTGATGGAACGTCCGCAGTGGTGGACTGACCCGGAAACTTTCAAAAGGCTGGAAGAGTCGCTGATGCGTGCAGCAGCATGGTATTATCTGCGAGCGCGCAACGGACGTGGTACACCAATCGATGCCGTGGCGCGATTCCATCTTGGCAATGGCGCACGGCTTGAGCGTATAAATTGGCTCGCTGACACGTCCGATCGCGCTATGACGCAAGCCCATGGGTTGATGGTGAACTACCTGTACGATCTTGATGATATCGAGAAGAACCACGAGGCCTATGCGGAAGGACGTACTGTAGTCGCCTCCGCTGCCGTGCAGCGCTTGCTGCGGCCACCGCTCGAGCTGATCGCGGGCTAGGATTTTCCGTACACGGGTACGATCGCGCCGCGGGTGACGCGGTTGTCGGGCGAAGCGAGAAAGGCGATCGTGGCCGCTACCTCCTCGACCTTCGGCCAGGCATCGAAATTGGCTTTCGGCATCGCTTTGCGATTGGCAGGCGTATCCATAATCGAAGGCGCGACCGCGTTGACCAATATGCCGTCCTTGGCGACCTCCTCGGCAAGCGCCGCGGTGAGGGCGGCGACGCCAGTCTTGGCTGCAGTGTAGGCGCTCATACCCGCACCGGTCCGCCATTCTAGAGCCGGGCGCGCCGCAACATTGACAATGCGTCCGCCCTTACCGCCCGCCAACATGGCATTTATCGCCGCGCGGCAGCAGACGAAGCACGAGATGAGATTATTATCGATCTGTGTCATGAGTGCCTTCTTGTCGGTCTCCACCACTTTGCCTGCGGCAAAGCCGCCGGCGAGGTGAATTGAGGCCCACAAGGGTGCCGACGATTTGACGCTCGCGTAGAGCTTCGTCACGTCAGCTTCATCGGCAAGGTCCGACACCTTGAGCAGCGTGACCTGTTTTTGATCGCCATACGGAAACCGCTGTGCTTCGGTTTCGTGAACATAGGGTACGGTGCAGGTAGCACCGGAACTCATAAGCGTTTTCACGACCGCGATGCCAAGAGCACCAGTACCGCCCGTAACAATCACATGTTGCTCCGACAGGTTCATGGTTATCCACGCCCGCGCTTCACCCGCGTCGGCAGCACCTGAAATTCGATCCAGTTGGCAACCTCGCTGACACGAAGTTTCTTGTCGAGCACGTTCTTACTCACGCCGTGCCGCCAGGCTAGCCGCTTGCAACTAGGGTCACGGTCAAGTGTGTCGAGATCGTGCGCGAAGGTCCTGATATCGGCCTCGTCCGCGAAGAAGCCCTCGTCAATTAGCCGCAGGCCGATGCGTCGCACGATTGCTGCGATCTCGCGCAGTGGATATTCCGGATGATATTGCACAGCCCAGGCGATCGAACCATTGGTGCGGATTTCGGCGCTTTGAACGTCGGATACTGCATTGGTGGCGAGCACCGTGGTGCCTGGCGCGAGTGCCTCGACCTCATCGAGGTGCACAGTCGGGGCGTTGAATACGTCAAGCTTGCCAGCATACATGGGATGTTTGCGGCCCGCTTCGGTCAATCGTATGCCGCGCCCGAAACCGATTTCACGTCCTTTCGGATTTTTGCGCACACTACCGCCGGCCGCCGCGGTGATCACCTGCAGACCCCAGCACGAACCGAATATAGGGGTACCGGTTTTCAGTGCCGCGCGCACCAGTTCGATCTGGCGCATAACCTCCGGACCGTCATTGTAGACATGCAAGCCCGAGCCGGTGATAGCGATGCCGTCATAGCCCTCCAGCGAGGAGCCTTCAGGCAAAAGCGCGCTCGAATCGCCCGGGTGGCAGATATCTACCGCTGAGCCAGGCAGCAGCTCCCGCAACAGGTCCGAGTAACCCTTGCTCGCCGCGATACCGCCTGCCGCCACGTGTTCGGCTGTTGTCTGCGGTGAATTGCCTTCGATGATGAGCAGGCGGGGCGAGGGCATAGGCTCTCGTTTCAGGTTCCCTGGTGGGCGTCCGGGGCGCGAATAATAAGTATCAAACGCTTGGATATGGCCGCGGTGCATTCATTTTGCAACTTCCACGAATATTGTGGCTCAAATTCGGAGTTGACGCGCTCTGTCCTTGAGTGCGCCGCGTAAGCCGCCCATTCTGCGGAATAAAGCGAATCATCAGGCAATGGACGAATTCGACCTCGCCATTATTGGCGGTGGCATAAACGGAACAGGGCTCGCCCGCGACGCAGCTGGCCGTGGGATAAGCGTACTACTCGTCGAGATGAACGATCTCGGCTCGGGCACTTCGTCAGCTTCGAGCAAATTGATCCATGGGGGTTTGCGCTATCTCGAGCACGGCGGCTTTCGCCTTGTTCGCAAAGCACTGAATGAGCGTGAGGTACTCTTGCGCATGGCGCCACATCTGGTGCGCCCGATGCGCTTAATGTTGCCGCCGATGCCTGCGCTGCGCTCGACGTTTCTGTTGCGCTTCGGTCTTATTCTGTACGACCTGCTCGGTGCGCGTAAACTACTGCCGGCATCCCGTACGGTTGATCTCACCCATCACCCAGTCGGTCAGCCGCTGAAGCGCACTTTTCGCTACGGCTTCGAATATTCCGATTGCTCTGTCGATGATTCTCGATTGGTTGTGCTTAACGCATTGGATGCTGCCGAGCATGGCGCGGTCATTCGGACTCGCACCCGCTGCACACGGGTCGAACGGCGAGACGAGTGGGAGCTCGTGCTGAATGCCCGAGGGCGACGCGAGGTGAAAACGGCGCGCGTCTTGGTCAATGCTGCCGGACCGTGGGTTGGCGCGGTGGCGGACACCGTGATCCGGCAGCCGTTGCCGCATGCGGTGCGCCTGATCAAAGGCAGTCATATCGTGGTTCGTCGGCGCTTTGACCACGACTACGGCTATTTACTGCAAGCATCAGACCGCCGCGTCGTGTTTGTGTTGCCGTTTGCGCAGAATTTCACCCTGATCGGGACAACCGATGAAAATTTTGTTGGCGATCTTAATTCGATCGCGCCTGAGCCAACCGAAATTGCCTATCTTTGCGAGGCGGTGAATCAATATTTCCGTGAGAAGATTACACCCGATGAATTGGTGTGGTCGTTTTCCGGCGTGCGCGCGCTCTATGACGATAGTGCTGACAAGCCGGAGGACGTCACGCGCGACTACGAACTGGTCCTCGACCGGCGCGACGGCGAGGCTCCATTGCTCACCGTCTACGGCGGCAAGATTACGACCCACCGCAAACTGGCAGAAGCTGCACTGGAACGAATTGGCCATTTCTTTGAGGCAGGTCCGCGTTGGACAGCCGGTTCCAAATTGCCCGGGGGTGAGTTTGCACCGGACGAATTGGAAGCACAGGTGGCTGAAGCAATGGCACGATGGCCGTTTTTATCAACGCCGCACGTGCGGCGATTGGTACAGGCCTATGGCCTCCGCGTTGAAAGGTTCATCAAAGACGCACAAGGCATGGACGAGTTGGGGCCACGCTTTGTCGACGATCTCACCGCCGCGGAGGTGCGTTACCTAGTGGAAAACGAATGGGCGCAGAATGCCGATGATGTGCTCTGGCGTCGTAGCAAGATTGGATTAAAGGCGACAGCAGAGGATTGCAAGGCGCTTGACCGCTTCATCGTATCCTTGGGCATGCCGAGTCAGTAAGTTCTCCAAGCCGATCATTTGTTCGCGTGTTTTTCTCGGGTGGACTAAGGTAAGCATCGCTTGGGTGCTTGGGGAAAACCGTTGCCGACCGCTCTCATCGCAATCGATCAGGGAACGACCTCGACGCGAGCAATCGCCTTCGATGCAGCGTTGCGACCACTCGCCACCACGCAAATGGAATTGCGCCAAATTTATCCATCACCGGGCCACGTCGAGCATGATCCGGAGGAAGTCTGGACGTCGGTAGTCACAACGGTGCGGGCCGTAATGGAGCAGGCGCACATTACCGCCAAGGACGTCGCCGCCATCGGTATTACCAATCAACGCGAAACTACCGTCATTTGGGACCGCCAAACCGGTAAGCCCATTTACAATGCGATCGTGTGGCAAGATCGGCGCACGACTGAGTATTGCGAGTCTTTGCAGCGAACCGGTCATGAAAACGAAATCGTCAGCAAGACCGGACTGCTGCTGGATCCCTATTTTTCCGCGAGTAAGATCGTCTGGTTACTTGGCCACGTAGACGGCGCGCGTGCGGCAGCCGAGCACGGCAAGCTCGCCTTCGGCACAATTGATTGCTTTCTCCTTTGGCGGCTCACCGGCGGCAAGGCGCACCTCACCGACGCGACCAACGCCGCGCGAACGCTGTTGTTCGATGTAGATAAGGCGGAATGGGACGCAGACCTTTGCCGCCTATTTGGCGTGTCACGCCAGCTCCTCCCCGGCGTGCGCGACTGCGCCGGCATATTCGGGGAGACGGTCCCCTATCTGTTCGGTTCTCCGATTCCCATCCTGGGTATCGCCGGCGATCAGCAGGCGGCAACAATTGGGCAAGGCTGTTTCAAGCCGGGCATGATGAAATCGACCTATGGCACCGGCTGTTTTGCCCTGCTCAATACGGGTCAGGAGCGCATTCGTTCACGTAACCGGTTGCTCACGACGATTGCCTATCAGCTCGAGGGCAAACGTACGTATGCGCTGGAAGCAGCGATCTTTGTCGCTGGCGCCGCTGTGCAATGGCTCCGTGACGGATTGAAACTCATCACCGCATCGTCCGACATTGGTCCACTGGCGCAGCGCGCCGACCCGGCCGAAGAAGTTTATCTGGTGCCAGCGTTCGTTGGTCTCGGCGCTCCGTATTGGGATGCCCAGGCGCGCGGCGCGATCTTCGGCTTGACCCGGAATTCCAGAGCGGCTGAGTTCGCCCGGGCGGCGCTTGAGGCGGTAGCCTACCAGACCCGTGATCTGCTCGAAGCTATGCGTGCAGATTGGCCAGCATCGCAAACCTCGGCGACCGTGCTACGCGTCGATGGCGGGATGACCGCAAGCGATTTCACCATGCAGTTCCTGGCCGACATTATCGCGAGTCCGGTCGATCGGCCGATTGTTATGGAAACAACGGCATTGGGCGCCGCCTATCTGGCCGGGCGGGCCGCAGGCGTCTGCCCTGAACTCGATGGTTTTGCCTTGCAGTGGCGACTCGATCGTCGCTTTGAACCGCACATGGACGCAAATGTGCGGGAGCGAAAATATTCCGGGTGGAAACAGGCGGTGCAACGCACGCTAACGGCGACAGCAAGTTAGTTCCAGTGTGGAAAGATCCTGGTTGAGCGTGCCGGCGCAGCTCGTTAGCGTGCGAGCCGCGACGCGGGGAATCAATGGCGGACAGCGAAGCGGTAGAGGCAAGGGGCGACATACAGCCGCTGGTGCGTTTCGAGCGGGTCAGCAAACACTTCGGAGCCGTTACCGCGGTCGAGGCCCTCACGCTCGAAATAGCTCAGGGCGAATTTTTCGCGCTGCTTGGCCCCTCCGGATGCGGCAAAACCACACTTTTACGCATGCTTGCGGGCTTCGAGGTGCCGACCGAAGGCCGCATCTTTCTCGACGGAGAAGATATCGTTTCTGTGCCACCACACCGGCGGCCCGTGAACATGATGTTCCAGAACTACGCGTTGTTCCCGCACCTCACGGTGGAAGGCAATATAGCGTTTGGCCTGCGGCAGGAGAAAGCAACCCGGGACGAAATCGCCGCGCGCGTCACGGAGATGCTAGCCCTTGTGCGTTTACAAGGTTTCGGCAGGCGGCGGATTGACCAGCTGTCAGGAGGTCAGCGGCAGCGGGTGGCGCTTGCGCGTTCGTTGATCAAGCATCCGCGCGTTCTTTTACTCGACGAGCCGTTAGCTGCGCTCGACAAGAAGTTGCGTGCTGAGACCCAGTTCGAACTCATGGAGTTGCAGCGCAAGCTAGGTACCACATTTGTCATTGTCACCCACGACCAGCAGGAGGCCATGATTGTCGCCGACCGTATTGCCGTCATGGATCACGGCCGACTGATGCAGGTTGCGCCTCCAGCTGAGATCTATGAAGGGCCAGGTTCGCGTTGGGTCGCTGGTTTCATTGGCGAAGTGAACATGGTCGAAGGAAAGATTGGCCCTGGCGAAAATATTGACAGTGCGCTCGGCCCATTGCTTGTCAGTGCTGGCGTCGGTGAGGCCGGCGATAAGGTCTGGCTCGCATTGCGTCCGGAAAAGATCAGCATGAGCATCGATCGCCCGAAAGGAAACCTCAATGCGGTGGCCGGTACCGTGTTCGAGATCGGCTATCGCGGCGACATGTCGATCTACAGAGTACGGCTCGCCGACCGTTCCGTCATGAAAGTCGCGCTCGCCAATATGAGCGCAGGGGGTACGGCTCGGTATGCGCTGCACGACTTGGTTTGGTTGTCGTGGCCGCCCGAGGCCGGCGTAGTTTTGACGGGATAGCAATGAATGGAGAGCCTGAGAAACGCTGGAACGTACGGGCGATAGTGCTCCTGCCCTATCTGTGGCTCGCCGTATTCTTTCTCACGCCGTTCGTCATAGTCCTAAAGATCAGCTTGTCTCAAACCGCGCTGGCACAGCCGCCTTATTTACCGGTACTCGATCTTGCCGCTGGCTGGGCAGGGTTAATCGAGTTTGCCAAAGAGCTTTCTGTCGATTCTTACCGACTACTATCATCTGATCTACTCTATCTCCTGTCCTATCTCAAAAGTCTGCAGGTCGCTGCAATCTCCACAATCATCCTGCTCGCCATTGGCTATCCTTTCGCCTACGGCATCGCGCGCGCGCCTCGCGGCCTCCAACCACTTTTGGTGATGGCGGTCGTGCTGCCGTTTTGGACGTCGTTTCTGATTCGCGTCTACGCTTGGATCAATATTTTGCAGCGGGATGGTTTGCTGAACGATGTGTTTTTACGGCTGCAAATCATCAACGCACCGGCCACCTGGCTATCCTCTGACACTGCGATCTACATCGGCATGGTCTATTCATATTTGCCGTTTATGGTGCTGCCGCTTTACGCCACGCTGGAAAAGATGGACGACAGCCTGCTGGAGGCAGCCGCTGACCTCGGTTGTCCCCGTTGGAAGACGTTCTGGCTAGTGACCCTGCCGCTATCGGTCCGGGGAGCCGTGGCCGGCGCGCTGCTTTGCTTTATCCCGATTGTCGGCGAATTCGTTATCCCCGATCTGCTTGGCGGCTCAGAGACGTTGATGATCGGACAGACATTGTGGACCGAATTTTTTTCCAATCGCGACTGGCCGGTCGCTTCAGCCATCGCGGTTATGTTGCTGGCCCTATTGCTTGCACCGATTCTTGTTTACGAGCGTCTCCAGCGGCGATCGCTGGAAGAGGGCCGGTGATGAAGCGCAGCGCTTCGCTCTTCAATACCCTCTCCGTGGCGCTCGGCCTGGCATTCCTCTATTTGCCGATCACTATTCTCGTCATTTATTCGTTCAATGCCTCGCGGCTGGTCACCCTCTGGGGCGGCTGGTCGCTTGTATGGTATCGCGAGCTGCTGCACGATGTCGCTGTCCAGCACGCCGCCTGGATCAGCCTACGGGTTGCTGTGCTGTCAGCTAGCGCCGCCACCGTGCTCGGAACGCTCGCCGCCACTGCGCTTACCCGCCCGGGACCATTTCGAGGCCGGCTGCTGTTTTCCGGCATGGCCTACGCGCCGCTGGTGATGCCGGAAGTGATAACGGGCCTTTCTCTGCTGCTGCTTTTTGTCGCGATCAACGTGGATCGCGGATTTTGGACCGTTGTTATTGCCCACACGACGCTGACAATGTGCTTCGTCACAGTGATTGTGCAATCGCGGCTCATCGAGTTCGATCGCAGTCTCGAGGAAGCGGCGATGGATCTCGGTTGCCCGCCGTTCAAGACCTTCCTGACAGTCACGCTGCCGCTGATCGCGCCGGCGATCGCCGCCGGTTGGATGCTGGCATTCTCACTGTCACTCGACGATTTGGTGGTCGCAAGTTTCACCACTGGGCCAGGTGCAACGACGCTACCGATCCGCATCTACTCAGAAGTTCGTCTCGGCGTGAAGCCCGAAATAAACGCCGTTTGCACGATCATGATCGCAGTCGTTGCTGTTGGAACCATTGCCTCATCGTTGATAGCCAAAAGCGGTGCCGCACGGCGCCAGCGTGCGGCACTGGGCGCCCAAATATGAGTTACTGACTCGATTTTTTAAAATCCGCTGATTGTGTCAGATCAGTCGCTGCTGCTCTAGCCCGCAGACGGAACAGAAAGACCACAAACCAAATCTGCACAATTACGAGGGAGCCGAACAGAACATTTCGCCAAACCCAGGCGAATCGACTCCCGAAGTAGGCATGGCAGTTCTCACCCCCAGCGGCGCAACCACGACAGTGTGCAGAGAGGATGCAGCATCCGCAGGCCCATTGCGCCAGCTCCTGCCCACGGGTGATTCGTCTCTCATGGAATGATAGTCGGAAAAGCCAACCGACGGCACAGCACGTGATTGCAGTTATTCCAGCTTTCCTGGCGCCGATTGGTCAGAGGATGGGTCGGCTGCCGGGACAGCGGATGCTGGGAGTCCGCCCGTCAGTCGTTCAATAGCTGAACGCACCGAGTCGCGGGCGGTGCGGTCGCGCACTGCGTTGAGCAGCGGGGCGGCCGCCCCGGACCGACGGATCAGCGATTCAGGATCGGGGAGCATGATTGGGTCGTCCCACGAGCCTTGCACAACGAATGGCAGCTCAAAAGGCGCCGCGCCAGGCTTGGGCGGTGTTACGAGAGCAGCGGTGCCCTTCAAATCGAGCTCGCGCGCCGGAATCGAGGCTGAGCCAACGAGCGCCAAGACGACTGCCGCGCCCTCAATTTTGACCTCCTCGGCTGTAACTGTGCCCTGATTGATCTTCAGCGCGACCGTGATCTTGTCATAAGGTGTGCGTCCACTACGGAATTCGCCGCCACCAGAAAGGGGCCGCCGCTCTAACCGACGCAATAATTGTTCGACGTTGACCCCCGCGAGCGCTCCGCTTGTTCCGGTCAAGGTGGCTGTCCCGCTCAGCGTTTGCGTCACCGCAAGCACGCTGTCTCCCGCACCTTCGACTGCAAGCACGATATTGCCTTTGCCTTCGAGCCGGCGCAGGCCGAACAACTCACTGAGGCAACTTTCCAGGTCGACGTCGCCAAACTGCAATTGCGATTTGACGTCGACGCGCTGCTCGAAATTGGCGAGCACGATAGAGCCTTTGATCACCCCGCCGTAAGCCTGGGCCTCTCCGATAGTCAGCACCAGGTGTCCGCCACGCAAGTTTGCTGCGACAGCAGTGTGTCCAAGCTTGGCCGTCGACACGACCACATTTGCGGCCGACAGGCGCAAGTCGAGATCGAGTCCGGCGAGGCCGTCAAGTGTGATTGGGCCATTATTCCATGCGCGCTCGTTGGTGGTGAGAAGGCGGATAGTCGAAATATAGGCTGTCAAGTCGAGCACGTCGGCGGCAAGTGTACCCTGCAATGTCTGCCGTCCATCCACAGCGAAGGTGAGGACGCCTTCGGCGGTATTGCCGTCGAGCTCAACATTGACACTGGACAAGCTAATGGTACCGCCCACTACATTGGTTCGCGCCTTGATCGCGAACCGGCCGAAGCCGCCACCTGGCAACGGCTTCTGCCCCGCCCACACCAACGCGCTCCGCAGCGAAGCGGCATCGGCCGCAAGCGTACCCTCGATCTTCAGGGTAGGCTTGAAGCTGATCGCACCTTCGAACGCGGCCTTTATCGGGGCACCTGAGACACGCAGTTTCAGCCCGCTGCGGCTGCCATTAAGTGCGGCGGCAAAATCACCAAGCGTCAGGCTCGCGTCCACTGGCGAATCGTGCCAGATGAAGCGGCCGGTCGCGCCAAAACTCTTTGAGATTGACGGCCAAGCCAAAGAGAATTCCACGCCGTACAACGTTTCGCTGAATTGTCGTTCTTCATCGCGAATCACCACGGTGCCGCCGTCGATCCGCATTTCGGAAAACGCAGCTGGCCGATGCGTAGTCGTTTGGCTGCGCATCAATGATTCGATGAGGCCCGACCAATTGGACCGACCGTTCGGCTGAAGATCGATTGCTATTCTCGGATGGTCGAGAGAGACGTCTGCAATCTCGACGCGGCCAATAAGCATGGGGAAAAAACGCAAGCGCGCAGTCAAGCGCTCGGCGGTCAGAGCAGGCCGGTTGGCATTACCTAGCATCACATCGGCAAAATTGACGCTGCCGGTTGGAAACAGGGAGACGCTGGCCTTTCCGCGCAAAACCGGTTCGAAGCCAGTAACTTCGCGGATCTCGCCTATCACCTGTTGGCGTACTTCATCGGCAGATATCAGATACCCCGCTGTCGTAAGTACACCCAAGCCGGCCGCAATTACCGCAAGCAGGATAAATCCCAAGCGCTTCAAGCCTGTGACCGTTGTCAAAGGGAAGGTTTCCGTTTGTTTTTAACGTCAATGCCGGCGGACTATCGCCAACCTTGGACGCGCTATGTGACCCTTTCAAGGCTGGAAGCTCAAAGGGTTAGGGTTACCGCGCAAGTGACCTGCCTGGTCGTCGAACGTCGGCAATTTCCGCAATCATCTTTTTGACGATCGCCTCCCCGAACGAATTGAAGTCCTTCGCTTCCAGTACAAAGCTGCCGGGCCCAACGATTACATTGTCGCGATAGTATTTCTGCAGCCCGCCGGGCGGATTTGTGTGTTCGGGGTTCCAGGGCAGTGGAGTCTCACTCAGGATCACCAACCCGTTGATGTTGATGCCTAACGCCAATGCTTCATCGCGCGCTTGCCCAACGTCGCGGCCGGCGTTGTTGGTGCCGTCACCGGAGACATCGATGGCGCGCCGCCCAGCGTCAAAGGGGGCGCGCGCAAGCTGCGCCACGGCGGCATCGATGCCGCCACTGATCGAAGTGCGATCGGCATAAGAGCGTGGCGATTCAAGCAGCCGGTCACCGAAAGCCTGAGCGGCCGTCGGACCGTCGATCATCGTCCAATCGATCACAACCTTTTGGTTGCCAAAACCGGACCACTCCAGGAACAGCACACCGATGCGGCCTCGCCGGCCCGACCGCATGGCATCGAGCACCCGCGAATCGGAGAGTGCCGCCGCGTAGCCCTCGCGCTGCAGCTGAAATTTTTGACTGTCAATGCTACGCGACACATCGGCCGCCAGCACTAAAAGGAGATCGACGGGCTCCGCTGCTCGCATCGGCGAGGCGCCCAATATCGTGATCGCAAGCGCCAACATGATCGATGTGCGGCGGAACAGTCGGTCCATGCGAGGGAACCTAGCCAATTTTCGAATTACTGTGCCAGCACTTGCGTATTGGGAAATGCAACTTCGACAAGCGTTCCATCGCCGGCCTCGCTCGCTATGCGCAATCGAGCGTGATTGGCTTCGACCAAAGCCCTGGTTATCGGCAAGCCAAGGCCGGTCCCACGAGGACCCCAACGCACTGTCGTAGCGGTCTGGCGGAAGGGTTCAAGTGCTGTCTCCATGTCCTTCTCGCTTGCTCCAGAGCCGGTGTCGCGCACGCGCAGCACTACTTCCCGCTCGTCGGTCAAGGCGGTCGAAACGATCACCTGCCCTCCGGCACCGGTAAACCTGATGGAGTTTGATAAAAGATTTAGCGCTATCTGATGCATCGAGCGCGCATCAGCGATAATTTGCGGAAGATTGGCGGACAGCGCCGTACGGATAATAACGCGTGCACGGTTGGCCTGTTGCTGCATGATAGCGACACACTGCTGGATCAAATCGTTCAAATTGACGCTTATTAACGTGAGATCAAGCTTTCCCGCCTCGATTTTTGACAAGTCCATTAGATCATCGAGCATTGAGATCAGATGGCCGCCAGAGGCGTTGATGTCTTTCAAGTACTGCCGGTAACGTTCATTGCCGACTGGGCCGAAGCGTTGATCCATCATCAATGCGGAAAAACCGATGATAGCATTTAGCTGCGTGCGAATTTTGTGACTGATTTTGGCAAGAAATTCCGATTTATCGATCCAAGCTTTTTCGGCTGCCTGCTTGGCACTAGTTAGCTCTTCCGCGGTGTGCTTCCAGGCGGTGAGGTCACGCAACACTGCCCACACCGTTTCATCGCCTTCGATGTGGGCCATGATGATTTGTAGCGGAATCAAACCGCCTTGGCCCACGTGGCCGATCGCCTCGTAGCTTGCATCGAGAACACCGGTTCCTGTGCTGTGTGTCAGGCGGTCGAGATGGTCAAGCACAGTGCGCCGGTCTTCCGGCCCCAACAGATCGCCTAACGAACGCTCGGCCAGGTCGGCAGGTTCATAGCCGAATAGAACCCCGGCGCTACGGTTTGCGGAAAGTATGCGCCCGCTGCGATCAAGCACCAGCACTCCGTCCGTGGTGGTATCGAGGATCGCCCTGAGCTCGCGGTTTTCTCTTTCGGTGTGAGGTAAATTTTCTCTTTCGGCGTGAGGCCAAACGTCAGCCGATTTTTCGTTGCCTCCCGCGCGCGGATCGATCATCAGCACGAGCGCGTTTTCGTTGTTCCAAGCCGTGCTGAACAATCGGCCTTCGACAGGTTTTTGCGTGCCGCCGATTGTGGCTACCATCAACGATATCCCGCCACTTTTGTTGGGTGGGGATGAGGACTTGTCCTTGCTCTCGATGAAAAGGCTATCGAGGCCGCCGGCCTCATTCAGCGCTTCCAACGTTGAGTAACCGGTCCATTCTAGGAAAGCCTGGTTTGTGTAAATCAAAGTGTTCAAGCGATAGACCAGAATACCGACTGGCAGGCGATCGAGAATTGGCCGGATGTCCTGCGCGTTGGGAGCTATTTTCGGCGATTCGGGGGCCGGCCGAGTGATCGAGAGAACTGGTTCGGCGCCGAAATCGTCCGAAACAGGCGCCCTCCCAACAGCTGCCGATCTATTCAAGCGCTCGTTGAGCTCGCGGGCGAGCTCAACGAATGCACTACGCTCACGCGGACTTAGCTCCCGTTCCTCCGCGCGGCCCTCAGGTGCTGAACGGAACGGAGGAATGTTGGATGCAGATTCGGTCGCGGATGGTGTTGGCGTTTGCGATGACTGGCGGCGCTGCCAAATCTCCTGCAACCGGTCCAAGTCGCGGCAAACACCGAAGCCTCGAAACCCTTTAAATTGCCAATCTCGGTCGAACACGGGCAAACCCGACATTTCGGTGGCCAGGCGTTCGTTGGCATCACCGAGCGGCCAAAACAGGACAATACCGCTGAAGGTTTCCCGCGCTGCGAGGGCGTTTGCGACTTGAGCCTGTGGATCGAAATTGAGTGCTTGTGCAATCTCAAGCCAGCTGCGGCCAAGTACGGCGGCCGTTCTCGGTCCCAACAGATCGGCGAATTCCTGATTTGCAAGGCTGAAGTGAGTGCCTGCGTCGGTCTGCCAAACAAAGCGGAAGGGAAAATGGTGCAGGTGCATTGCCGATGCCGCAGAAATCGGTTTTGCTGGAGTTGTCGTTGCCGTTGTGTGCTTGCCGAGATCGGCGCGCGAGGGCGCCGTAGGGGTAGTGAAGACGACAAACAGGGCAAAAGTCGAGCCCGCGCTGAGTTTAAGAATGTCGATTTGGCCGATTCGGATCTCGCCTGCGGCGCTTCCGTTTAGGGTCGCCTCGCTGGCGAGTTTTTCTGCGCCGAGCGCGCCTGCCCATCAATGCCGGGTTCCCTGCCCAATTATTTTGGCTACCCCGTTTCCTCAGTTCCTTACCCTGCTCGGCGAGCGTTGCGGAGCATCACATATTCTCTACGTGCAACCCATCGCGACCTGATGGGCGCAAGGACACGCCCCGATTTTGCCTTCCCGGTTCTTGAGAACTCTCGGCCCATTTTTGTGCAATGCAATAATTTTGTTGCAATGCATCAAAAATTGGGATATAGGTAACTTATCGCCAGCGCAAGATGGATTTAAGTGCGCTGCGGTTCCCGAAATATAGGGCCGATTTTCCGAGGGCGGACGGCCCGACCTGAATGCCCTCACAAGCGAAGGATAATCATTATGGCAGAAACTACTGCTTCCGCTACTCAAACGCCAAAGTCCAAGTCAAAGGCGATAGCCTCCGTCAGCACACCGGCTTTCGAAATGCCGAAATTCGAGATGCCCAAGTTCGAAATGCCGAAAATCGAGATCCCCACAGTATTCCGTGAGTTAGCCGAAAAGGGCGTTGCGCAGGCCAAAGAGAACTACGAGAAGGCCAAGAGTGTTGCCGAAAAGGCCACCGATGTCCTTGAAGACACCTATTCGACGGCATCGAAGGGCTGTGCGAGTTACGGCCTCAAGGTGATTGAGACCACTCGTGCGAACAGTGACGCCACTTTTGATCTGCTGAGTGAGCTGATGACCGCCAAGTCTTATTCGGAAATGGTCGAGCTTTACAGCGCCTATTTACGCAAGCAGTTTGATGCCCTGGTCACACAGGCCAAGGAACTTTCCGAGCACGCCCAGAAAGTGGCGACGGAAACTGCCGAACCAATCAAGGAAAGCCTCAGCGCCGCGTTCAACAAGGCGGCCTGACGTTAGAGCTTCGATATCGTGGACGCGACGCCCAGGCAGAAATGCCTGGGTTTCGTTTGGGCAGCACTCGCCGCGGCCGCTTGCCAAAGGGGCGAACGGCTCCTAGGTTCCGCCCGCTTGGATCGAGCTTCGAACGAAGCCGATGGCGCGTGCAGGCGTAGCTCAGTTGGTTAGAGCGCTGGTCTGTGGAACCAGAGGTCGGTGGTTCAAGTCCACCCGCCTGTACCAAGTTCCACCGCGCGTCGACGAGAACAAAAACGCCAGCGCATCTGTCGCCGGCGCTTAATGCCGATGGCTTACTCGCCTAGCGCCAAGTGAAGCGGCCGTTATAACGCGGCGGCGGAATGTTACGCGGCGGATAGGGGCGAGGCCCGCCCTGTGGTCCGCCAAACATCCAATCGAAAAAGCCGCCGCCATAGCTGTAACCACCTCCGCCATACATGCCGACTGGCAGGCGTACCGGCTTGGACGAAGTATTTGACGCTCGCTCGATTGCGACATCAGCGACCTTGCGCTCATTGCTCTTGAGAATCGCGAACATCTTAGCGTCGCGGCTGTAGACATCCTCGCGCAGCTGCAGCTTGCCAGCGTCATCCACGAAAGCGGTCTGATAGGTCAGATGCACCGGGATGAATTTCGGGAAGTTGATATTGATCTCGCTGCCTCCGAACATCGATTCAAGGCGCGCCTCGGTGTAGCGTTCTTTCGGTAGCACGAGCGACAGCAATTTCTCGCCGTAGGTCAGGGGATTCTGCACGCGCATGCAGCCGTGGCTATAGGCCCGCTTTTCACGCACAAACAAAAATTTGTCCGGCGTGTCGTGCTGATAAACTAAGAACTTGTTGGGGAAGTTGAAGCGGATGCGACCGAGCGCATTCCCAGCGCCGGGCGGCTGGGAAATGTGGATTGTGCCGTCGGCATCCTGCGTCACTCTGAGGCCGATGCGATCGAGGGCCTGCGGATCTTGCTCCAGAGCCGGCAGGTATTCTTTCTCGATAATGGACGGCGGCACGTTCCACGTCGGATTAATGGTGATGAATTTCATGTCCGCACTGACCATCGGAGTTGGCAGGCTCGGCTTGCCGACGACGATCCGCGTGTGCCAATAGACTTTGTCATTGTTGTAAAGCGTCAGCGTGTAGTCGGGCACGTTGACGATAACGTGCGGATTGCCGAGGTCGCGCGGCAGCCATCGCCAACGCTCCATGTTGACGACAATCGTTTCGATCGCGCTGCTAGACACGTGCTGCACTTCCTTGCGCTCGCTGTTGAGCGCACGCACCGTGTTTGGTCCGAGATCGCCGTCGACGTTAAGGTCGCTTTCGGTCTGGAAAGTTTTTACAGCATCGCGCACCGCGTCATCGTAGAGCGGATTGTCTTTGTCGCCCGCGATGTCGAGACGCTTGCGTAGCGCCACCACGCGCGCATCCTTCATGCCGGGGCCGAGAATCTTGCCATCCGGGATATTGACTCTCGGCTGCTCGGGTTTCTGCGTGACCTTGGTCTCGGAGACGACCGGTCCCTTGCGCAGTTCGGCGAGCTTGGCCCTGAGCGCCTTGAATGCAGCCTGCGGCGGATTGAAGCCGTCAAGTACCTTGGCCGCGTCGTTGCCCTCGGTTAGCTTGGCCAATACATCCGCTGGTTCGGGTGCGGCCAGTTCATATTGGATATCTGCAGCAACGCGCGTGAAATGGATTCGCCCGATCTGCGCATGACGCGCAAAGGTGAGGGCGGCGACAGTCAGCTTGAGCTCGGCTTCGGCGAGGGCGTCCGGGCTGCTCCCCGCCTTGAAATCGGGTGTCGCATAATCGCTCGCATCGAGGCCGACCGCATCAGCCTGCGACAAATAGGCAATTGCAGCCTTGGCGCGCTCATTGCCGGCATTGTTGCTCACCCACAACGGCGCATAATTACGGGCGCTGTAGTAGGTTTCGATACCGGTGCGGTCGGCTTTGCGGCTGACCAGACGTTCGAACTGCTTGCCTGTGATGAGTTCGCGCAGCTTGTCGGCCACGCCACTGTCCGCCGCAGAAACTGGCGCTGCCGTCGGGGCGGCTGCGGCCTTGGCGGGCTCGGTTGAGGGAGCTGTAGCATCCGGCTTGGGTTCTTGCTTTATGACGGCCGGCGCGGAATGCGTGTCGCGCGCTTCTATGTCCTTGGCCGTTAGTGGCGGCGGCAGTGACGTATCCGGCACGGGCACTGCTGTTTGCAACGGGCTTTCGGCTTGCTGCGCACCCGCTTGGCTAGACCAGGCCAGCACCAGCACAAGCGCCGTCGAAGCCAGGAGGCGGTCAAATCGAGCACTTTTCACCACATTTTCTCCTAATTGTAGGGGAGGGCCCCCTATGTCCGATTCACTCTAACTGATAGCGCAGGCCCGGTTACGTTTTTCCGAATAACCTCGTTAGAACAGTCGTTAACTGTGGCTATTTTGCAAGATTAGACGATTCGCGCGATTCCCCGCGGCTTTTAGCAAACAGGAGAGGCTAAGGGAACAGACGGCTAGGTGGACGGTTCGTAGGCACTTTTCAGTAGTTACATCCACTTCTCTACATCGAACTCGAGATCATCGGCGGCCCCGCTGGGGCACCGCCAATGTACTTGGTTGGCGGCTGGGGCGCTTTTCCGCAATGGAACTGCCGGTCTCCAGTCGGCGCACTTGCATGGGCTGGTGATTCGCGCGTCAAACCGCGCACACAGACGGGTCTGCGATGCGTAAGTATCGAGAAAAAATCCGGCACGGCTATGAGGGCGTCATGGCTTCGACGCTACCGCGCCTGTTAGCGACATCGCTTACTACATCGCGCGCTTTTACTGATCAAAACTCAAAGAAACAAACGGCCTACTAAAAAAACCGGGCCCCTTCGGGGGCCCGGTTTCAGTGATTGCCGACGTGGGGCCGGCAATATCTTCCAAGGGGAACAACGCTGTCCACCGGCGATTCTGGGAGGATACATCCGGCGCGACAGCGGACATGAAGTATGCGAAGCGTGCGCCATTGCGACAACGCCGGTCCCCGCATGTCAGCCATGCGCAATCGCAACTCGTTGGGAATGCGACAATTCTCGCGTAATTGCGGGTCGATAATTGGGAATCGTGGCGGGCGAATCAGAAGTGCCAACGCTGCGCGTTTGCAACCAGGAAGTCTCGGAATACCTGGATGCGAGCGACTGACTTGAGCTCTTCTGGATAAACAAAATAGGCATCCAGAGCGAGCGTGTCTGCTTCGCCGAACAACTGCACCAGGCCGCCGTTTTCTTCGACCAGATAGTCAGGCAGCACAGCGATGCCAAGCCCGCGTTGGCACGCTCGTAAGACGCCAAGCACGTTGTTCACGGTGAGATGCGGTGTGCGCGGATCTTTGCCCTCACGGCTGATTTCCAGCAGCCAGCGCCGATTCTGTAGATGCGCCGGCACGACGCCACCACCAAGAATAATAATGCGATGCTTGTCGAGTTCTTCATGTGCCCGCGGCGTGCCGAATCGCTTGAGATAATCAGGCGAGGCGTAGGCATGGAAATGCACGGAAAACAGCTTGCGTTGGATCAGGTCAGGTTGGGTCGGCTGCCGCAGGCGGATGGCGACATCAGCCTCGCGCATCGCCAGATCCAGCTCTTCGTCAGTGGTGATCAGCGTGATGTGGATGTCTGGATAAAGATCCAGAAATTCACCGAGCCGCGGCGTGAGCCAATGTACGCCGATGCCGGGCGTAGTCTGTACTTTAAGTTCGCCATTTGGCCGCTCCCGGCTGTCGGTGAGCTTGGTGCGGGCGGCCTCGAGCTTCATAAAGACTTCATGCGCGGTCCGGTACAGCAATTCGCCCTGCTCGGTGAGGATCAGTCCACGTGCGTGGCGATGAAACAGCGAAACCGAGAGTTCGGTTTCCAAAGCTGAAACCTGGCGCGATACCGCCGATTGTGACAGTCCGAGCCGTTCACCGGCATGCGTGAATGAGCCGGCTTCGGCTGCGGCGTGAAACACTTTCAGCTTATCCCAGTCCATCGTGGTATTGGGTGCCGCCATGATCTATTCCGCCGCCGCACGCTGATGTTCGTGCGCGGCGAGGAATTTCTCCGCTTCCATGGCGGCCATGCAGCCTTGTCCTGCGGCAGTTACGGCCTGCCGATAGATATCGTCGGTAACGTCGCCCGCGGCGAACACGCCGGGCACCGAGGTTGCAGTGGAATTGCCAGTGGTCACGATATAACCGGATGGTTTCATTTGGATTTGGCCGGTAAAGAGCTCCGATGCTGGCTGGTGGCCAATCGCGATAAAGACGCCATCCACAAGACGTTCCGTGACCGCGCCCGTTTTAACGTTTTTGAGTCGCACGCCGCTGACTCTCAGCGGGTTATCACCGCCAATGATGCCTTCGAGCACGGTGTCCCAGACCACTTCGATCTTAGGATGTTTGAACAGCCGGTCCTGCAAAATTTTCTCAGCCCGGAACGTGTCGCGCCGGTGCACGACCGTGACATCAGAAGCAAAATTGGTTAGGAACAGCGCCTCTTCCACGGCAGTATTGCCGCCGCCGACCACGACTACTTTCTTGTTGCGGTAGAAGAACCCATCGCAAGTTGCGCATGCTGACACGCCATAACCCTTGAACTTCTGCTCGGAAGGCAGATTAAGCCAGCGCGCCTGCGCGCCGCTGGCGATAATCAAGGCGTCGGCAAGATAAACGTCGCCGGAATCGCAGATAAGTTTGAAAGGCCGCTGCGCCAGCTCAACTTTGACCACGTGATCGGTGACGATACGAGTACCGACGTGCTCGGACTGCGCCTGCATCTGCTCCATCAGCCACGGGCCTTGGATGACGTCCGCGAAGCCAGGGTAGTTCTCTACATCTGTGGTGATCATTAGCTGACCGCCCGGCTGGACGCCTTGAATCAGGATCGGTTCAAGCATGGCGCGCGCGGCATAGATCGCAGCGGTGTACCCGGCCGGTCCCGAGCCGACGATCACGACTTTGGCGTGGGTGGTCTTTGCCATGTTGGAAGCCCCCTGGACGGGCGCATCAGGGCTTTGTCCCCGGGGCGGCCGATCGGGCCGGTTCTTTTGCTCTGCACCATGTATGGCCTCCGCCCGAGCTATGCAAGATATGCAACCCCCGGACCCACAGTCTCCGCTCATTTCCGCAAGTCGCGATTGGCTAGACCGCGCAATATTGTTTCGCGAAATAATGTTTCGCGGTATGGATGTTGTTCAGCTTCCATTCGGCCAAAGGTAACCCCCCGTGCCCGCTCGTCTTGACGCGATCGACCGAAAAATTCTCAAAGAGCTTCAGGAGGACGGCCGCATCACCAATGTCGAGCTGGCAAGCCGCGTGGGCATTTCGGCGCCGCCGTGCTTGCGCCGCGTGCGCGCGCTGGAGGAGGCCGGGTATATCAAGGGATACCGTGCGTTGCTTGATGAGAAAAAGCTCGGCTATGAGGTCACGGTGTTCGCCATGGTGCATCTTGCGAGCCAGGCGGAGCCCGATCTCGTCGCATTCGAGGAGTTCGTACGCGCACAGCCTCTTGTGCGAGAGTGCTGGATGCTGTCTGGCGAAATTGATTTCGTGCTCAAATGTGTGGCGCCTGACCTGAAGACTTTTCAGGCCTTCGTTGAGAAACTCACCGCCGTACGAAATGTGCGCAACGTGAAAACTTCGCTCACGCTGCGCAATTCGAAGGATGCAGCGATGGTGCCGATGCAGGAATAACGTTCTGGGCTCCGACACCGTCTCCTTGTTTTACACGATAATTGGGTCCCGTTAGCATCGCGCCAATGACAAAGGTGTTCATCGGCGCAGCAGCTGGCTTTGCTGGCGACCGGAGCGATGCGGGTGGCCCGGTGGTGAATGCTCTCGCCACGCAACCCGGCCAGCGCTTTTTGATGTTCGAGACGCTGGCAGAGCGCACGCTGGCTCTGTGCCAGCTTGAGCGCCGGCAGAATCCCCAGCACGGCTTCAGTCCCGCGCTCGAGCGAATGCTGCCACCGGTTTTGGGGCATTGTCTTACATCGGGCATCCGGATCGTCGGCAATTTCGGTGCGGCCAATCCGGCGGCTGCAGCGCATCGTATTGTCCAGATTGCGCACTCGCTTGGCTTGCGTGCGCCGCGCCTTGCCACAATCGAAGGAGACGACATCGCGGCCAAGCTTTCGGCCGCCGATTTCGCAGCCCGCGAGATCGGCGGCACCAGTCTCGCGCGATCGCGCGACATCATCTCGGCGAATCTTTATCTCGGCGCGCAACCAATCGCCCAGGCGCTGGACCAGGGCGCCGACATTGTCGTGACTGGCCGCGTCGCTGATTCCGCGCTTGCGCTTGGGCCCTTGCTGCATGCCTATCGATGGCACGCTGACGACTGGAACCGGCTCGCCGCCGGAACGCTGGCAGGCCATTTGCTCGAATGCGGGGCGCAAGTCACCGGCGGCTATTTTGCGGATCCTGGCTACAAGGATGTGCCCGATCTCGCCGAAGTCGGCTATCCGATCGCTGAAGTCGACGAGACTGGAGAGATCGTTATCACCAAACCGCAGGGCACCGGCGGCGTGGTCGATCGCCTGACCGTCGTCGAGCAATTACTGTACGAGATCCATGATCCTTCTGCCTACCTTGCGCCCGACGTCGTTCTTGACCTGACCGACGTTGAAGTCACCGAAATTGGCAAGGATCGTGTGCGCGTTTCTGGCGCGCGCGGCAGGCCGGCGCCTGAGACGTTGAAGGCAACGGTCTGCTTCGATAGCGGACTGCTCGGTGAAGCAGAGATTTCCTATGCCGGTCCCAATGCGTCCGCTCGCGCACAGTTGGCTGCTGAGGTCGTTCGCGCGCGCTTGCGCAAACGCGTCCCGCACCTCAACGTCCGTATCGACGCAATCGGTGTGCTGAGCGTATTGGGCGCTGGGCACAACCGATCAGATTTTGGCGTCGCACAAGCAAACGACGTCCGTCTACGCTTTGCGGCGCAATCAGCCGATGCCGCGCAAATTGAAATGCTGCTCGATGAGGTCGAAGCCCTTTATTGTGCCGGGCCAGCCGGCGGCGCAGGCTTCCGCAGGCGTATCACACCGCGTCTCGCCAGCGCTTCCTGCCTCATCGAGCGCCACTATGCGGAGCCGCGTGTCACAATGCTGGGAGCGTCAGCATAATGCGCACTGTCCGCTTGCAGGAAATCGCCAATGCGCGCACCGGAGATAAAGGCAACCGGCTCAATCTGGTTCTTGTCTGTCGAAATCCGGCCGATTTCCCAACGGTGGCTGCGCAAGTGACGGCCGAGCGCGTAGCTCAGGTTTTCGCCGCGCGCAAGCCCGCCCGCGTCGTGCGCTACGATTTGCCCAAGCTGGCCGCATTTAATTTTGTCCTCGACGACGTGCTCGAAGGGGGTGTCAACGCCAGCATCGGCCTGGATGGCCATGGCAAGTCACTATCGTTCCTAGTGCTTGATATTCCGATCGAGATCGCGGCTGACGCGCCACGCTTCACCCGCGGCACGCAAAACCAATCCGTCTAGAGAGGAACCCATGAAGAAACTGGCCTCTAATTTTTTTGCTTCCGTAGTCTTTATCACTGCGATCAGTGCGCAGGCGCAAGAAGTTTATCCATCCCAGAACATTCGCTTTGTGGTGCCCTTCGCTGCAGGCAGCGCGACCGACACGCTGGCGCGGCTCCTCGCCAACCGCATGTCGACGACTTTGGGCCGCAGCGTTTTTGTCGAAAACATTGCGGGCGGTAACGGCATTCCCGCATCTCAAAACGTGGTGCGCTCGGCGCCCGACGGATACACAGTGTTCGTTACATCAAACACGACACATGCCTCCAATCAGAGCCTTCTCAAGAAAGTGCCTTATGACGCGGTGACCGACTTCGAGCCGATCACCAAGCTCGGCACGATCACGCTTGCTTTGGTCGCGAACCCTTCGGTGCCGGCAAACGATGTCAAAGAACTGATCGCCTACGCCAAGGCCAATCCGGGGAAACTTACTTTCGGCGCCGGTTCGACATCCTCGCGCATGTCCGCCGAACTCCTCAAAACGTTGGCCGGTATCGACATGTTGTACGTTCCCTACAAAAGCAACCCACAGGCCGTCACAGATTTGCTTGGCGGGCAGATTTCGATCTTTTTCGGCGATGTCATGACCGCTTTACCACCGGTGCGCGCCGGTAAGCTCAAGGGCTTTGCTGTATCGGGCCTTAAGCGGTCGCCGCTGGCTCCCGATTTGCCGACTATCGATGAATCAGGACTGAAAGGTTACGAGCTGACCGCCTGGTTCGCGGCCTACGCACCGGCAAAAACACCCAAGGCTGTCGTCGACAAGCTCAATGCGGCATTCCGCGAAGCGCTCGCCGACAAGGAAGTATCCACCAAGCTCCTAGCCGCCGGCATCGAGCCCGAAGCGAGCACACCAGACGAACTCAGAAAATTTCAAGGCGTCGAAACGCAGAAATGGAAGCAGATTGCCGCCGACGCAAAGATCGAGCCGGAATGAGGACCGGCGCTATCGCCACTCGATCTTCTTCACTGCATAAGCTCTGGCCCCGCCTGGCGTGTTGACCTCTACCGAGGTGCCCTTGGTCTTGCCGATCAGTGCCTTGGCAAGTGGCGACGTAATAGAAATCTTGCCTTTCTTGGCATCGGCCTCAGGTTCGCCGACGATTTGCCACACCTTTTTTTCGTCGGTGTCCTCATCAACCAGCGTTACGGTCGCGCCGAAGGTGATGGTATCGCCGGACAATTTTGAAACATCGATGATGTCGGCGCGCGCGAGCTTGTCCTCAAGCTCCGCGATGCGGCCCTCATTGATCGATTGTGCCTCCTTGGCAGCGTGATACTCGGCGTTCTCAGACAGATCGCCATGCGTGCGCGCGTCGGTGATTTGCTGAATGATGCGGGGCCTCTCGACCCGCTGGCAATGCTTGAGCTCGGACTCGAGCGTGGCATAGCCGGCGGCGGTCATTGGAATTTTTTCCATCTTCTCATCTCCTCTGGCGGGCGCCCGAAAACAACCTGAACGAGCGCCGCCAAGCCCCTTTCACCGCGAATCCGTCAAATGGACTCGTAATACGACTCCGGCCACGGTCACCCGCGAAACCGGAGTCATGTAAACGAGGGCCGTCAAAAAAATCCTGTCGCGGCCAGCCTCAACTGATGCCGCGACTATAAGCTTTCCGGCGCCACTCGTGCCGTCACCCCTGGCCGCCAAAGTAGCTTTGCAGCGCGCGTACCTCGAAGTCACCCTCGAGATAGGCCTTGATGCCCTGCGCCGCGGCGACGGCCCCTGAAAGAGTGGTGTAGTACGGCACTTTATGCAAGAGGGCGGCGTGGCGCAGCGAAAGGCTGTCTGCCAGCGCCGCGGCACCCTCGGTGGTATTAAAAACCAGCTGAACCCTGCCGTTTTTTATGGCATCGACGATATGGGGCCGGCCTTCCAGCACCTTGTTGATCTTGGCCGCCCCCACACCCTGTTCCGCCAGGTAACGTTGAGTTCCCGACGTCGCGATGGTCTTGAAACCGAGAGAGGCCAGTAGCTGCACCGCGGGCAGAATGCGCGCTTTATCGGCATCCTTCACCGAGACAAAGACAGTTCCGTTCCGCGGCAGGCTTGTTCCGCCGCCAATCTGACTCTTTGCGAAGGCGATTTCGAACGAGCCGTCGATCCCCATGGCCTCGCCGGTCGATTTCATCTCAGGACCGAGCACGGTATCAACGCCGGGGAAGCGCGCGAACGGAAACACCGCCTCTTTCACCGCTCGGTGCCTGGGACGGATAGATTTCAGATTGAAGTCCTTTAGCTTTTCGCCAGCCATGACCCTCGCGGCGATCTTGGCGACAGGAATGCCGATGGCCTTGGCGACGAACGGTACGGTGCGCGAGGCGCGCGGATTAACCTCCAGCACGTAGATCTCGCCATCCTTTATTGCGTACTGCACGTTCATCAGCCCGCCCACGTTTAACGCGAGCGCTAGCGCGCGGGTCTGGCGTTCGAGTTCGGCGATCGTCTTTTCCCCTAACGAGTGGGGTGGGAGCGCGCAGGCGGAATCGCCGGAGTGAATGCCGGCTTCCTCAATGTGCTCCATGATGCCGGCGATGAACGTATCCTTACCGTCGCAAAGGCAGTCGACATCAACTTCGGTGGCATCGGACAGATAGCGGTCGATCAGCAGTGGACTCTTTTTGGAAACGACCAGCTCGCTTGGCCTGTCGAGATCGCCCGCAAGTCGGGCCACGTAGCGATCGAGCTGCACGCCATCGCGCACAATTTCCATAGCACGACCGCCCAGCACATATGACGGGCGAATCACGACAGGATATCCAATCTCATCGGCGATAGCGCGTGCGGCGTTCGGCGAAGTGGCAATGCCATTTTGTGGCTGACGCAGCTGGAGCTTCTCGAGCAACTTCTTGAAGCGATCGCGGTCCTCGGCGAGATCGATTGCATCAGGTGAGGTGCCGAGGATGGGCACTTTCGCTTTTTCCAGAGGTTCTGCGAGCTTGAGCGGTGTCTGGCCGCCGAATTGCACGATCACGCCGTGCAACGTGCCGTTCGAGCGCTCTGTGTCGATAATTTCCAGCACGTCTTCCGGTGTGAGCGGCTCGAAATACAGCCGGTCGGACGTGTCGTAATCGGTCGACACGGTTTCCGGATTGCAGTTGATCATGATGGTCTCGTAGCCAGCTTCTTTCAGCGCAAAACTGGCATGGCAGCAGCAATAGTCGAATTCAATACCTTGGCCGATGCGGTTCGGACCGCCGCCCAGAATGACGACCTTTTTCTTGTCCGAAGGCACTGCCTCATCAGCAACCGTTCCGGCGAAGGGCGCCTCGTAGGTCGAATACATGTAGGCCGTGGGCGAAGCGAATTCGGCGGCACAGGTGTCAATGCGCTTGAATACCGGCCGCACGTTCAGCTTTTGGCGTCTGGTCATCACGGCGTCCGCATCGGTCCCGGTGAGCTTGCCGAGCCGTCTGTCCGAAAAGCCCATGGCCTTAAGCCGGCGGAACGTGCCCGCTGTTGTAGGAAGGCCCTTCGCCGTGATTTCGGATTCAGCCTCAACCAGCCCGCGGATTTCGGCGAGGAACCAGGGGTCGATGCGGCAGGCATCGTGTATGAGTTCGTCGGTCGCGCCCAGGCGCATGGCCTGCGCAACCTTGAGCGGCCGGTCCGGGGTCGGCGTCCCAAGTGCCGCGCGGATCGCGGCCTTGTTGTCGGTGTCCTCAATGCCCTTCGCCGCGTCGAAGCCCTCGATCGTCACTTCGTCGAGGCCGGTGAGACCTGTTTCCAGCGAACGCAGCGCTTTCTGCAGGCTCTCCTGGAACGTGCGGCCGATTGCCATCGCTTCGCCCACCGACTTCATCGAGGTGGTGAGGACTGGTGAGGCTCCGGGAAATTTTTCGAAGGCGAAGCGCGGGATCTTGGTGACGACGTAATCGATGGTTGGTTCGAACGATGCTGGGGTCGCGCCGCCCGTGATGTCATTGGCGATTTCATCGAGCGTGTAGCCGATGGCGAGCTTTGCGGCGACCTTGGCGATCGGAAATCCGGTCGCTTTGGAAGCAAGCGCGGATGAGCGTGATACGCGCGGGTTCATCTCGATCACGACCAGCCGGCCGTCTGCCGGATTGATAGCGAACTGCACATTCGATCCGCCGGTCTCCACCCCGATCTCGCGCAGCACGGCGATCGAGGCGTCGCGCAGGATTTGGTACTCTTTGTCGGTGAGCGTCAGCGCCGGCGCGATGGTGATCGAGTCGCCCGTGTGCACGCCCATCGGATCGAAATTCTCGATTGAGCAGATGATGATGCAATTGTCTTTCTTGTCACGCACCACCTCCATCTCAAACTCTTTCCAGCCCAGCACCGACTCCTCAATCAGCACCTCGTTGGTTGGAGAAGCATCGATGCCCCGCTCAACGATCTCGATAAATTCGGCCTTGTTGTAAGCAATGCCGCCGCCGGTGCCACCGAGCGTGAAGGACGGCCGGATGATCGTCGGCAGGCCGATATCGTCCAGCGCCTTGAGCGCCTGCGGCAGCGTCTTGACTTGGTGTGAGCGTGGCGTCGGCAGGCCGATCCTATTCATGGCTTCGCGGAAAAGCTCGCGGTCTTCGGCCTTGTCGATTGCATCTGCTGTGGCACCGATCATCTTGACGTTGAATTTTTCCAGCGCGCCCATCTTGCGCAGTGACAGCGCGCAATTGAGCGCGGTTTGCCCGCCCATAGTCGGCAGTAGCGCATCCGGCCTTTCGCGCTCGATGATCTTGGCGACGATTTCCGGCGTAATCGGCTCGACGTAAGTAGCGTCGGCGAGATCGGGGTCGGTCATGATCGTTGCCGGGTTGGAATTCACCAGCACGATCCGATAGCCCTCGGCCTTCAATGCCTTGCACGCCTGTGTGCCGGAATAGTCGAATTCGCAGGCCTGGCCGATCACGATCGGTCCCGCGCCGATGATCAGGATCGATTTGATATCGGTGCGTTTTGGCATCGAGGTAACGCGATTTCTCGTTCATCATTCCGGGCGCCGGGCGAACTCGGAATCCAGAAACAGGCAGTATGTTTGTGTCTGAATTCCGAATCCCGGCACGGCCGTCCTGGAATGACAAGATTTCCAGGCACAAAAAAGGGCGCGCTATGCGCATCCCTCGGACTGCGCCGAGGTCAGGCCTCGCGCGCGCGGGTCCTTTAGACCAGATTCGATGGGCAGGGAAGGGCTTCGGCTACCTCATAGCGAAATGGAATCTAAAGGACATATTGGACCTCAGTCGCTCGCTGCGCGATTCCTACCCGCCAAGCCAGATGCTGGTTCCTTCAATCTGAGCAAGATCGAAGGACAGCTCAGACGCTCAAATTGACGCTGAAATCGACCATTAATTGTCTCCGGTCAAGGACCGGGAGCCCGCGCCAGGAACGCCATGCGGCGCTGGTTGTGGCCGATATTGTGCGCGGCGCGCTCGGCCGCGAAGCCAGCTCCTTTGAGCTTCCCCAGCATTGCGGCTTCGGTGTAATGGGATAGGCCAACAGTCTTCTTCAACCGCGGATAATCTGACACGAAAATCTGTATCAATCCGAATGACGCCGCCCAGAAGAAACCGTTGCCCGCACCAAAGCGAAGCAGCGCCAGGGCCGCCGAAGGCGCGGCGAGACGCGGCGGAACGATGTCGCCGAGCACGAACAGCCCACCCGGTTTAAGAAGCGCGCGGAACATGATGAGCAGGCGTTCAAGTTCGGATGCGCTCAGATACTGTGCGACCGAATGCATGACGATGAGATCAAATGATCCCTTGGGCAGCGCCGCCGCCTGTTCCGGGGTGATGACCGCGATCTTCGGGCGGTCCGCGTAGCGCATGGTGAGCGAGGCACGCACATTGGGCGCGGCTTCCGCCAAAACCAATTGACCGCAGGCCGCGGCCACGAGATCGGCAAACGTCGCCTCGCCGCAACCATAGTCGAGCACGTGCGCGGTAGGCGAGGGCACATAGGCGCGGATATCTTCCGCGATCGTGCGATAGTGCACGTCGCGGTGACGCGCGTTCACATAAATTACCGAGTGTCTGAAATCGTAAAAATCAATCCAGTCGCTCATGACGCTTTTGTATCGCGCGTTTTGGGAGGATGCGCTAGCGCCGCCAAAGTCGCGGCAGTGGTCCGCGTTTGCCCAGCACCGGATCGCTCTCGGGTAACGGCACTTTAGGGATCATCGTGAGTGCCTTGTCGCGCTCGGCCGGATTGTTACCGCGGCAGAGATTATACTTGCCGTCCGGCGGATACGCTCCGACGACGAGAAAATCTTTGCTACTTGAAAGCCGCTGGTGGCCGGTGCCGGCCGGTAGTACGACAACGTCGCCGGCTGCAAACTCGAACACCTCGCCGCCATGGCCGCCGAGCTGCACCCGGCCCCGGCCGTGCGCGATGCCGAGCGCTTCATGGATCATCGAGTGATAGTGCACGAATGCATAAATGCCGTCACGCCATTGGCCATGGCCCCAGCCATTGGCGGTGAACAATTTCTCGATTTCGCTTGCCGGGTCGTGTTTGCCATTAACATCGACTGCACCCTTGTAGACGAGCGCTGGCAGCGCTGCATTGTTCGGAACTGAGCCGTCGTCTTTAAAAATAAAGGTAAGTGGCGTGTTTGGCATGGACTGATGGCAACCGCAAACGATCGCGATCGGTTCCCGCATTCAGCATGGACTATGCGATCTTGCGCTTTGCCTGCCGCATCATCTCGACAAAGCGGGTGAAGAGATAGTGGCTATCGCGCGGACCCGGCGACGCTTCAGGGTGATACTGCACCGAGAACACCGGCTTGTCCTTTAGCGCGATGCCGCAATTGGAGCCGTCGAACAGCGACACATGGGTCTGTTCGACATTCTTTGGCAGCGTCTCTTTATCCACGGCGAAGCCATGATTCATCGAGGTGATCTCGACCTTGCCCGTAGTGAGATCCTTCACCGGATGATTGGCGCCGTGATGGCCCTGATGCATCTTCATGGTCTTGCCGCCGACCGCGATGCCAAGCATCTGATGGCCGAGGCAGATGCCGAAAGTAGGCGTGCCTGACTCGATCAGTTTCTTGATGACGGGCACGGCATATTCGCCGGTCGCCGCCGGATCGCCCGGACCGTTCGAAAGGAATACGCCATCGGGCTT
Organism: Pseudolabrys sp.; assembly: GCA_035315965.1. GTDB lineage: Bacteria > Pseudomonadota > Alphaproteobacteria > Rhizobiales > Xanthobacteraceae > Pseudolabrys. The sequence continues at coordinate 17,889 of DATFXJ010000121.1, read as the reverse complement.
GAGTGCCATGATGTCCTCGGCCGAGGTCTTGGCGGGTACCACCGTCACCTTACAGCCCGAGCCTGCAAGCAGCCGCAGAATGTTACGCTTGATGCCGTAGTCGACCGCGACCACGTGGAATTCCGGATTGGTTTGCCGCGCATATCCCTTAGGCGGGACCCATGGCATCTCATCCCAGGTGAAGCGTTGGCCGCTCGTCACCATCGGCACCAAATCCATCCCGACCAGACCCGGCCACTCCTTCGCCTCTTTCTTGAGGGCCGCAAGATTGAATTTGCCCTTGGGGTCATGCGCGATCACCGCATTGGGCATGCCATTGACGCGGATTAATGCGGTCAATGCGCGCGTGTCGATCCCGGCAAGGCCAATGATGCCACGCGCTTTCAACCATTCGTTGAGATGTTTGGTCGCCCGATAGTTCGACGGCGCGGTGATTACGCTGTGCAATATAACGCCGCAGGCGCCAGGCCGCGACGCCATGTTCACACTTTCGATGTCTTCCTCGTTGGTGCCGACATTGCCGACATGCGGGAACGTGAAGGTGATGATCTGCCCGGCATAAGAGGGGTCGGTGAGGATCTCCTCGTAGCCCGTCATCGCGGTGTTGAAGCAGACTTCGCCGACCGCATGACCAGTCGCACCAAGCCCGAAGCCTTCAAGAACGGTTCCGTCGGCCAATACCAACAGCGCGGTCAGGGTCGGTTCGGACCAGCCGTCTTTTATGGTCGGGCTCATTAGAGGGGTACATAACGATGCAATCCCCGCCCGTCAAAGCCATGCCAGTATTTGCTAGCTGCAATACACCCAGGCGGCCCATGAAAGCGAAAAGAATAAGGCCCTCGAAGGTAGGGGTAGCGGAGCTTGTGCCGCAGAGGGATAGCTTTTCACAGTATCGCGGATGGCGAGGAGGAACTCATCAAAGCTCAATTCGGTACCGCGCCGATATCTGACATAGGGTCGGTAGATACGCCAAAAAAATATAACCAGCGAAAGGGCTAGAGCGGCGACGTACTTTCGCGGTTTCATTGCGAAGTCTATACAAACAAACCACCATTACCAATGAGGAAACCGTGCTGCGCGACGACATTAATAAGGCTCTGACTGAGGCAATGAAGGCCAAAAACGACCGGGCGGTATCCACGCTACGCATGATCAATTCCTCGCTCAAGAATGCCGATATTGAGGCGCGCGGTGCCGGCAAGCCGCCGCTCGGCGATGCCGAGGTGATCAGCCTCCTGCAGAAGATGATCAAGCAGCGGCAGGAATCGATCGAGCTTTACCAGAAGGGCGGCCGCGCCGATCTGGTCAAGCAGGAGCAGGAGGAGATTTCCATCATCTCCGGCTATCTGCCCAAGCAGATGTCTGATGACGAAATGAAGGCGGCGATCGAAGCGGCGGTGAAAGAGACTGGTGCCGCCGGTATGAAGGACATGGGCAAGGTCATCAGCATTTTGCGCGGCAAATATGCTGGGCGAATGGATATCGCCAAAGCGAGCGGACTAGTGAAGGCGAGACTGCAATAAAGAAAAAATACCGAGAGGCGGCATGAAGAGGTTTCTGGCGGCGATTGCGAGGGCCACGCTAATTGCAACGCCGGCCTTCGGCGACGACAATCCGAGCCACGTGCTCACCCCTTCGAGCGCCGGCGGCATCAAAGACATCTTCGTGCGCGTGCTGGGCGAGGAACTGCACAAAAGTCTCGGCTAGCCCCTCATTATCGACAATCGACCCGGCGGAGCGGTCAATTTCGCCGCGCGAACATGTCAGGATGCGCAGCCGGATGGCTACACGATCTGCATTATCAATGCTGATCCGATGATATACAACCAGTACCTTCTCCAGAACCTGTCGTTGGATCCGGACAAGCTTTCGCCAATCATCAACCTGTTCCATCTGATTCAGGTGCTGGTGATCAATTCCGATCTCAAGGCTAGGACAGTCGATGACCTGGTTGCAGCATCGCGAGAGCAGCCGGGCACGCTGCCCTATCTCACCGCCTCGATTCCTTGTGTTGTCTGCATGGAAAGCCTCAAGCAGGAGAAAGGGGCCGCCTGGGTGCGCGTGCCATTCAAAGGCGGTGGCGAGGCGACAAATGCCGTTCTCGGCGGTCGGCTCGGCCTGTGGGCAACGTGATTTCGCAAATTCGCGCCGGAATGTGATGACCGGTCTCGTGCTGGGCATCCCTCTTAGTAAGGGTCAGGCGCAATTAGCGCTAAGCCTGCGCCCCGGTTACGGGTCATGCCACCTCGAGCAGAATCTCCGTCAGACGGGCGGGCTCGTCGATCATCACGTCATGCCCGCATAGCATCTCATAAGTCCACCAGGTTGGGTCGGCCTTCACGCGGGCGTAGGCATTGTCGAAGGAAACGTTCGGATATCCCGATGCGCGGATGTAGGTCTTCTTCGGAACTCGCTCGCGCGCGCCCGTAAGCGTGAGCTTTTCGGTCATGGTGCCGATCGGCTGCGGTGTGGCCAATGCGTCGACCCAGGCGCGGTCCTTCTTGTTGACTTTGAACGCCGCCGCGTCACGCACCGGTACTGTGGTTTCACCGCGTGCTAGCGCCGCGCGGATCACCTCCTGCACCTCCGGCTGCACCAGGTCCATCGTGGCGTCTCCATTGTCAGGAATGAAAGCATCGAGAAAGACGATCGAACTGATCGCATTTGGCATCGCTTCGGCCACGCCAGACACAACGCAGCCGCCGTAAGAATGACCTGTCAGGACGAAGTCCTCGAGCCGCTCGAAGCTGATCACGCCGAGCACGTCGGCGACGTGCAACGAGGCATTGATGCCAGGGTGAAGCAGGTGCGCCCGCTCGCCAAGGCCGGTGAGCGTTGGCGTGAACACGATATGTCCGCAAGCTCTCAACCGATCGGCGACACGTCGCCAGGCCCAGCCTCCGTGCCACGCGCCGTGCACGAGGACGAAAGTCTTCGAATTCACTGAGCGCGTTTCCAAATCTGCGTGGCGACACCGCCGTCACCCGACGGCGCGGCATTGATCACCTGCAGCTCGTCGCCGCTGATCGACAATATCCGTTTCTGCGTCTGGCCCCCGAAATTCGGATAGCTAATTGCCTCGATCATCACGGTGATCGATTTTTCAAGCTTGTCGATGGTGTAGGTATCGAAGTAATTGAGCGCAACATGCACGGCCGCTGCGTTTGTGACGAGAAGCCCGGCAGTCGCGAGGCCGAGCAGCGAGGCGAGCATGGCCGTGGCGAAACTTGTCATGACTTCCCTCCCTGCGCGGCGTTGTTCGGCTCTGGCTTTTTATATCAGCTAAAACACGGATTAGTCCGTCCCTTTTCCGGTCACCGATGGGCAACAGCCTACGCGGTGCTCCTGTGACTAGTGGGGACAAATTGTCCCTGGACACGCCCCAAATAGCCGATATGGGGAAGAGTCAACGGTAGCCACCGATTCGGCCATCAACCCATGCGCTTCACCCCCCAGTTTCTCGACGAGCTGAAAGCCCGGCTTCCTGTTTCAGAAGTTGTGGGCAGGCGCGTCAAGCTCGTGCGCGCCGGTCGCGAGTTCAAGGGCCTGTCGCCCTTCAACAAGGAGAAGACACCGTCGTTCTTCGTGAACGACCAGAAGCAGGCCTGGTTTGATTTTTCCTCGGGCAAAAATGGCAGCATCTTCGACTTCGTGATGGAAAGCGAAGGGATCAGCTTTCCGGAAGCCGTGGAGCGGCTCGCTCAGATGGCTGGCATGCCGCTGCCGAAAATCTTGCGCGAGGATGGGGTGCGCGGTGCGAGGCGCAAGACGCTGTATGGTCTCATGGAGCTTGCGGCGAAATTTTTTCAGGACACGTTGGCGTCACGCACCGGTGCGAAGGCGCGCGGCTATCTCGCGGACCGCGGTCTCGATTCGGCGGCACAACTGAAGTTCAGGCTCGGCTACGCACCGGGCGAGCGCTACGCGCTCAAAGAACACCTCGGCACGCACGGCATTCCGCCTGAGGATATGATCGAGGCGGGTTTGCTGATTTTCGGCGACGACATTCCGGTCTCGTTTGACCGTTTCCGCGACCGCGTGATGTTTCCGATCACCGATCTGCGCGGCCGCGTGATCGCATTTGGTGGCCGCGCGCTTGAGAAGGATGCACAAGCCAAATATCTCAACTCGCCTGAGACACCGCTCTTCCACAAGGGCGCGACGCTCTACAACATCGCCGCCGCACGCCGAGTGGCACACGACGGCGCGCTGGTGATTGCGGTCGAAGGTTATATCGATGTGATCGCGATGGTGACGGCGGGCTTCGGCGGGGCGGTGGCTCCGCTCGGCACCGCACTAACTGAAGATCAACTCGGGCTTCTCTGGAAAATGGCGGACGAGCCGATGCTCTGTTTCGACGGCGATAGCGCAGGCCTGCGCGCAGCCTATCGCGCGGTCGATCTCGCAATGCCGCGCTTGAAACCGGGCAAGAGCCTGAAGTTTGCGCTTCTTCCACAAGGGCAGGATCCGGACGACCTAGTGCGCACAGGCGGACGCGAGGCCGTGAGCGAAGTCATCGGCGCGGCGCGGCCGCTTGCCGATATGTTGTGGGCGCGCGAGACCGAAGGGCGTTCGTTCGATACACCGGAGCGTCGCGCGGCCCTCGAGGCACGCGTCTACGGGGTCACGGCGTCAATCAGCGACGACGCTGTGCGAAAATACTATCGGCAGGATTTCACCACGCGGCTGTCCAATTTCTTTGCGCCCACCCAACTGCCGCGACGTGGGTCGCGTGCCGGCGGAAACTGGCGTGAGCGGCGCAATACAGATTGGCAGCGGCCGGCGGTGTCGCGAACCGCAGGCAGGGCGATGCCCTATGTCGTCGTAAGCCAGCAGTTGGCATCAAGCCCAGTGCATCGCGGCCATCGCACGGCGGTACCGCGGCGCGAAGCGCTGATCCTTCAAGCCGCGTTAAACCATCCGTGGCTGCTGCATGACCATCTTGAGGAGCTCGTCTCGCTCGAGTTCCGCCACGCCGATGCCGAGCGGCTCAAGGGAGCGTTGATCGATATTGCGGCCCATTCCGCGGCCCTCGATGCCGAGGCGGTGAGAGCGCTACTCTCCGCCCGCAACCTGCTTGATGTAATGGAGCGAATCGCCTTGTCGATCACTACCCCTTCGGTCTGGGGGGCGCGGCCGGAGGCTGCACCGGACGATGTTCTTGTCACCTGGTCACAGCTTGTCGCCTTGCATCGGCAGTGGCATTCACTAACTAAGGAGCTTAAGGACGCCGAGCAGGCACTAGGCCAAGATGGGAGCGAAGCGAATTATTTGCGGTTGCGCGACGTCAAAGCCCGCATGTCACGGATGGAGGGCACCGAGGCCCTGATTGAGGGCTTTGGAGCCTCTTCCGGTCGAGGCGTTCGTAGCTTATGACGTTCGCCGCCGCGCGTATGATTTCAGACAAGGTCATGCGCGAGGAAAGACTTGGCGGCCGGGAAGTACGAGGGCCGCCTGGAATAAAGATCGATTCCAGCGGTATTCTTTTAGGTTAATCGGAGCTTAAGCGGGTTCCGAGGACACTGGATCACCTGTGATTCGGGGGCGGCGCCTCTCCGGGGCGGCCCTTTTTGGCCGTGCGCCAATGGGTGACGTGCCGGTGGTGACAGGGCCAGCACGGTCCAGGAGAGGCGGAATGGCAAGTAAGACCAAGGTGACGCAGGCCAAAGAAAAAGAAGAAGCCCCGGAGAAGGAAGAAGGCGCGCCTGATACCCCGCTGCCGCTTCTCGATCTCTCCGACGCCGGCGTCAAGAAGATGATTAAGGCCGCCAAGAAGCGTGGCTACGTCACCATCGACCAGATCAACGAAGTAATGCCATCCGGCGAGGTGTCGTCCGACCAGATCGAGGATGTCTACGCGATGCTTAACGAGATGGGCATCAACGTCGTCGAGACAGAAGATGCCGACAGCGAAGACGGCGAAAAGGCCTCCGAGGAGGCCGATGAGGACGATGACGACACCGGCACAGAAGTCGTCGAAGCCAAGTCGAAGTCGCTGGCCACAACAGAAAAGAAAGAGCCGTCCGAGCGCACCGACGATCCTGTGCGCATGTATCTGCGCGAGATGGGTTCGGTCGAGCTGCTGTCGCGCGAGGGCGAAATCGCCATCGCGAAGCGAATCGAGGCTGGCCGAGAAGCGATGATCGCAGGCCTGTGCGAGAGCCCGCTCACCTTCCAGGCCATTATCATCTGGCGCGACGAGCTCAACGAGGGCAAGGTCTTCCTCCGCGACATCATCGATCTTGAAGCAACCTATGCCGGTCCCGACGCCAAGCAGATGCAGCCGCCGATGATCGGGCCTGACGGTAAGCCGATCATTCCTGCCGTTGGCACGCCCGTTCCGGGCGCCCCGCACCTGCAGGTCGTGCAGACGCCAGCGCCGCCCGCAGCGCCGCCCACCGCCACGCCATTCAAGACCGGTGGTGATGGCGAGGAGGGTGAAGAGAAGGATCCGGGCGAGGCCGCGGCCGAGAGCGATTACGACGAAGACGATATGGAGAATTCGCTTTCACTCGCCGCCATTGAGGCCGAGCTGAAGCCGAAGGTAGTGGAGACCTTCGACACGATCGCGGATTCGTTCAAGCGGTTGCGCCGCCTGCAGGAGCAAGACATCGAATTCCGCCTGAAGAACTCATCGCTTTCGCCGGCGCAGGAGCGCAAATACAAGAAGCTGAAGGAAGAGATCATCTCCGAGGTGAAGTCGCTGCGGCTTAATCAGGCGCGCATCGATTCACTCGTCGAGCAGCTCTACGACATCAACAAACGCCTCGTCTCCAATGAAGGCCGGCTAATGCGGCTCGCCGAAAGCTACGGCGTGATCCGCGAGGACTTCCTCAAGCAATACATGGGCGGCGAGCTCGACCCGCGCTGGCTCAACCGCGTGTCCAAATTGTCCGCCAGGGGCTGGAAAAATTTCGTCGCCAAGGAGAAGGATCGTATCAGAGAGATCCGCTCGCTGGTGCACGACCTCGCTGCACAGACCGGCGTCGAGATTTCCGAATTCCGCAAGATCGTACATATGGTGCAGAAGGGCGAGCGCGAAGCGCGCCAGGCCAAGAAGGAGATGGTCGAAGCAAACCTGCGCCTCGTCATCTCGATCGCCAAGAAATACACCAACCGCGGCCTGCAGTTTCTCGACCTGATCCAAGAAGGCAACATCGGTCTCATGAAGGCGGTCGACAAATTCGAATACCGCCGCGGCTACAAGTTCTCGACCTACGCGACCTGGTGGATAAGGCAGGCAATCACACGTTCGATAGCCGATCAGGCGCGCACCATCCGTATCCCAGTGCACATGATTGAGACAATCAACAAGATCGTGCGCACCTCGCGGCAGATGCTCAACGAAATTGGTCGCGAGCCGACGCCCGAGGAGCTTGCCGAGAAGCTCGGCATGCCGCTCGAGAAGGTGAGGAAGGTCCTGAAAATTGCCAAGGAGCCGCTCTCGCTGGAGACACCTATCGGCGACGAAGAAGATTCGCATCTCGGCGATTTCATCGAGGACAAGAACGCGATCCTGCCGATCGACGCTGCGATCCAGTCGAACCTGCGCGAGACCACGACACGCGTGCTCGCCTCGCTGACGCCACGCGAGGAGCGCGTGCTGCGCATGCGCTTCGGCATCGGCATGAACACCGACCACACTTTGGAAGAAGTAGGCCAGCAGTTCTCGGTCACCCGCGAGCGTATCCGTCAGATAGAGGCGAAGGCGCTGCGGAAGCTAAAGCATCCCAGCCGGAGCAGGAAGCTAAGGAGCTTCTTGGATAACTAACCTCCGATACCAAACACTCAGAAGTCATCGCCGGGGTTGTCCCGGCGATTCGTTTAAGGGAGGCAAGGCGGGATGGGCGGGACAAGCACGGTCATAACGACTTAAAGCCGGTCTCCCCTAGCTTACTCTAGCTAGGCGGTGATCCAATAGGCTTTGGGCATTTGGTCGCTCCCTCTCGTGACGATGCAAGTCTAGTCCGCATGTTAAGGCGCAAGAAAGCGGTACGTGTGCGAGGCCTATGCAATCGCCGGCCTTGTGCCGGCGATCTCGCTTAGAAGGGCATGGCTATGCCCTCGGGCTGGTCGGGACAAGCCCGCTTATGACAGTGTAATGATCGAGGGCAATTCAGGTCTGTTTCATGGTCAGGTATTTCGCTCTAGCTCTATCCGTGCTCCTCGCTGCCAACGCAAATGCTGCCCAATGCGGCGGCGATTTCCAGACCTTCCTAGCTTCCATGGGGCGCGAAGCTGCCGCGGCCGGTGTTTCACGCAGCGTCATCGACCAGGCCTTTGCAGGTGTGACGCTGGATCCGGCCGTGCTCGCCTTCGATCGCCGCCAGCGCGGCACTTTCCGCAAGAGTTTCGAGGAATACGCCCGCACCCGCGTTATTCCGCCGCGCATCAGCCGCGCAAAGCGGCTGATGCAAACTCACGCCGCGCTGCTTTCGCGCATCGAGCGGCAATTCGGTGTGCCGCCGACGCTGCTGATGGCGATTTGGACGCTTGAAAGTGACAATGGCACCGGCGACATGGGCAAGCTACCGGTGATCCGCACGATTGCGACACTGGCACATGATTGCCGCCGCTCGGAGCTATTCCAGAACGAGCTGATTGCAGCGCTGAAAATTGTCCAGCGCGGCGATCTACCGTTGCGCGACCTCATTGGTGCTTATGCCGGCGAAATTGGACAGACGCAGTTTCTACCGTCCTCCTACATCAAGTACGGCGTGGACTACGACGGTAATGGCCATGTCGATCTGCGGCACAGCGTGGCGGATGTGCTCGCCTCCACCGCCAATCTTCTGAAGGTAAACGGCTGGCGCGCCGGCGCGCCGTTCGACGAGGGCACGGCGAATTTCCAGGTGATGCGCGAGTGGAACAGATCCGAGGTCTATCGCAAGACCATGGTACTGTTCTCGGAGCGGCTAAGGGAGTAACGACACCAATTGCCCCGCCCTCTACCGCCTAGCGAGTCCGCCGGATCAAGCGGCAGCCAGGGCCGGCTCGCTGGAAACCTCGCATGCGACCTTGCGTTCCACTGAAACGGCGTGTGCGATGGATGCGGCTCAGCTCAAGCCCCAGCTCGTTCTTCTCCCACGGTCCCGCATCGTTTCCTTCGAAATCGTCACTATGCCGATTTCCAAGCGCATCGTCGTGATACATTGTCGGCCTGCCGCACAGCGTTCTTCACAGCCGGATATCACCTGAGTGCTTCAATTTTCTCCAAATAAACCGGCCTCAACCATTCACCAGGGGAACAAAAAACCCCGCCAAAAATCCGGCGGGGGTGAAAGGGAGGAAACGCCTTCACCCTTTTAACTTGGATGAAAAGGTCGCAATCCTGTGTGACGCAGCTCACATTCGCCCAGCGCGCGAACCGATATTTTCCTTACCGACGTCGAGCAACACAAAAAGTAAAGGGGTTTTCCGCGTAACGTAAGAGTGGATCCAATGATTGGTTTCATCACTGAAAACTCCAAGCTCATCATGATTTTCCTTCTGATCGGAGCGATTATTGGGTTGTCGTCGCTCGGCGATCGGCGATTCCGGCATGAAACGCGCAAATGATGGCGCCAATCTCCAGGCCATTCGCCTGTAAGTGGCCGCTGGCCGTCGACACTTATTTACTACGGGCTGCGGCCGCTCCCCTGCCGTTGCGTGCCGCGCGCCTCTTTTTTCGCTCGCGGGTCGTTGTGCGCCGGGTTGCCGCTAGGCCCAAGCTCTTGGACAGGGGCCCGCAAACCTCTGAAAATATCAGCCATCCGACCCCGGCGGCGATGAGAAGGGAGGCGACTGGATTGTTGCGAGCCTGCTTAGCGAGGATCGGCAGAACGTCATCTCCCCAGGCACGCGGATTTACACCTCCCAGCAGGTCGCTCACCACAGTCGTCGGAGAGACGTGATAGCGTAGATCCGCAATCCGATCGGAAAGCCGCTGGCGCGCTCGTTCCGCTTTGCGTTCCAACTGCGCAGACGTAGCCATAAGTCACCTCATGTTTGCAATAGTTGAATCTTTCTGCAGTTGGTCGAGCGTTTTGGACGGAGCGAGCCGAGTCAAACTCAGGCGATTGACGCCAAGCCAAATGAGGCCAGCGGCGACGAGAACAGTGACGGCGGCGACGACGAGCGTTGCGAAAGGCCAGGAAAACCCATTGGCAACCAGTCCAGTGATGGCGGCTTCCAGCAACAGCACGATTGTCGCCATCAGCAATAGTGCGCCGGCTCCGATCAGCGCAGCTGACAGCGCCGTAAACGTGAGTTTTTCGGAAATCTCCGCCCGCAAGAGCTGCAGTTCAGTCTGCAGCAAAATTGCGATTTCCTTCAACGCGTCGCCCGCCAGATCCACGACTCCTTTGTCGTTGGTGCGCGCAATACGCTCTCGGCTTTCCATCTCGTCGGATGCCGAACTTGCTGCCATTGTCGCCCTCCCACGAGGCAGCATCATGCCGCCAACATAATAACGGCAGCTTCGACTTCTAGTTCCGGGGGATGGAGGTAAATGACTTTTCACTCGTGGGTGAACGCGGATTGCCGGTGCGATGAGCCGGAAATTTCGTCCCTTTAAGCAATTCTAACCGTTCTGTCGGGGTGCGATGTCGAGCCGCTGTCAACCCGCTTGGACAGCGATGCACCCGGCGCTACGAGGCGCCGCTGTCACGCGAAAACGCGGTCGAATGCAATACTGTTGTAATAAGGAAAACCCAGGCCGACGCCCAATTGTTTGCGGCCTGATCGCAAAGCCCGCCGCGCGATGTGGTGATCACGTGCTACCCGCACCAGATCGGGCAGCTGAGCTGGATTTTGCCAGACCGAGTGGAACACGGCGGGCAAATTCGGCGTGCCATCAAGACGCAACCCCAAGGTCGCCGCGGGTGGAAGGATTCTGTAAGCGGCGTCGAGAATCACCCGGCAGGCAACAAACGGGATGCGATGCTCGGCCGCGATCTCCGCTGCAATGTGCGATTCCATGTCAACGGCGGCCGCCCGGGTTTCATCGTAGAGCCGATATTTTTCTCGCGGGCTTTGGATCACGGTGTTCGCACCAACCACGTGGGCGTGAACGGCGTGTGGGAGGATTTCTAGTAGTCGTTGCGTCCATGTCCGATCGGTTGCGAAGACACCTTTGCCGCTCGTCACACCCGATGCCACAACCCAATTGCCTGCCACGAGACCAGGCGCCAGCCCTCCGGCGATTCCAAAACTAATAATTCCGGAAGCGCCGCGCCCGATCGCAGCGCTAAGCGCCGCGCGCAATCCGGAACTTTGATTGCAAATTACCGATACGCCGGGACCGCGCGCAATTCCGGCCTCAAGCGCCAGACAGGTAACGGCAACAACGCCCGATTCTCCTGACATCCATACCCCCGCTTCCCGGCAACATTTATCCCAAAGGCTGCCGTCGTGGTCAACGCCACAAAATGGAGAAAAACCAAGATATAGGGCGGATTCTGAAAATCTTGGGGGGTCCGGGCGCGAATGGCCAAATTTCACGCTTGGCATGACACTTACGACGCGCATCGCGTTCCCGTGCGATCTGGTCCCTTGAAACTTCGAGAATGCTGCGCGTGTGCGTTTGAACGGTTGAACTCATTCACGCTCGCTGCTTTCCCTTGAGCGCAGCCGCGGCGCTCATGTCGTCGTTCGATCTCTTCAATACACGCCAGGAACTGATCAAAATACTCGCGGGCGATTTCTACGAACGGCGGTCTTCGCTGTCGTCGCGGCTGCAGCCTGCCAATAGCTGCCTGCTTGTTTTTCCAAGTTCGGCTTCCGCTCGGCTATCTCCGTTTTGCGGATCTGGCCACGAACATTGCGCCGGCTGTTCGCGTGGCGTGGAAGTTGCTATCGTTTGTCCTAGAGAACAACAGAACGCAGGGGCGGCGCTGCCGAAAAGAGCGTGAACTGGAAGAAATGACTAAGACTTCAAACCTGAGCGTAAGGGAAGGGGAATATCGTATGCCTCACGTAAAATATACATCCCGCATCGCAGCCGGCGCCTGCGGAGCGTTGATCATCGGCGCGTCAGCACTCGCGCAAACGCCGTCGCAAGAGCAGGCGCCGGCTGCTCCGGCACCGGCCGCTTCGACCCCAGCGCCAGCCGCTCCTGCTCCGGCGCCAGCCCCTTCGGCCTCAGCGCCGTCCGCTCTGGCTCCAGCTCCGGCCGCTGCGACGGGCTCGGGACTTCCGCCAACCGCGACGATCACCACGCCCGGCTACCCCGCCCCTGGGCCCGCTGATCCAGCACTTCGCGTGTTGGAGCTGCCGGGCGGCAAGAAAATACATGTGCTACCGGCCACGCTCGAAACCACGCAATGGGGCTGGTTCGATAACTCCCAGCCGCCGGTGTTACGCGTTCATTCCGGCGACACCATTGTGCTGGAAACGATGATGCACAGCCACAACCAGGTGGTCCCGGGCGCAACTATCGAACAGATCAAGAAATTGCGTACCGATTTTCCCGGGCGCGGGCCGCACACGTTGACTGGTCCAATCTACATAGAAGAAGCGCAGCCGGGCGACGTGCTCAAGGTCAGGCTCAATAAAATCATTCCGCGCGCTTACGCGGCAAACTTCAACGTCCCGGGCATGTTCGGCCAGTTCCCGACCGTCTTTCAGGACGGGCAAGTCAAATACATGTATCTCGATCTCGATAACATGACGACTGAGTTCCTGCCCGGCATCGTTCTGCCGGTCCGGCCCGCCCCGGGCATACTCGGCGTCGCGCGCAGGGAGCCTGGCCGCTATTCGAGCGTGCCGCCCGGTGAATACGCCGGCAACATGGATATCCGAGACCTCGTTGCCGGCTCAACGCTCTATGTTCCCGTGCATGTGCCGGGCGCGCTGCTGTGGAGTGGCGATTCCCACGCGGGCCAGGGAAATGGCGAGATCAACCTCACCGCTATCGAGACCGCCTACAAGGAGTTCAACATCACCGTCGAAGTGGTCAAAGGCAAGCCGCTCGACTTCCCGCGCATCGAGACGGCGAAATCGTGGATCACCATGGGTTTCGATCAGGACCTGAACAAGGCCTGGGCTCAGGCAAAGGCGCAGACGGTCAAGTTTCTCTCCGAGCAACGCGGCATTTCCGCCGAGCAGGCAGAGAAACTGATGACGAGCGTTTCCGACTGCCGTGTCTCGCAGGTCGTCAACATTAAGAAGGGCATTCACTGCCTCAATCCAAAGAATGTTCGCGACAAGGAGGACATGGAGCGTCCCACCAAGGAGACGCCAAAATACCTTGTCTCGCATGCCAACGATGCCGACCTGAACAAGGCCATGAACGACGCGTCGATGGGTATGATCAAATTGCTCGAATCGCAGAAGAAAATCGCGCGCCTCGATGCCTATGGCCTCGCCAGCGTGGCGATGGATTGCCGTGTCGGTGCCATTTCCGATAGCGATAAGAATGTTCACTGCGTGATGCCGACGAGCATCTGGGTCGTGAGCGCCGGCAAACGCTAGCGAAAAGCGAGGGACGGGCCGCCGCCGCGGTCCTTCCCTTCTATCGTCATGTTGTTGCGTTCGGTTCTTCTTGTCGCGCTGCTTGCCATGGCACCGGCGGCATTTGCGCAGGATCGAATCCAGGTCGTGACTACCACAACCGATCTGCGCAGTCTGGCTGAGGCCGTCGGTGGCGATCGGGTGGTGGCAGTGAGTCTCATTCCGCCGAACCTCGATGCCGAGGAGTATCAGCCCAAACCCCAGGACGTGCTCCGACTCAAGCAGGCGCAGCTACTTGTACGCGTTGGGCTCGATTACGATCTGTGGCTCGATCGCCTGTTGGCGCAAGCCGGCCGACCTGAAATCAGCCGCGGCGGTCCGACTTATGTCGACGCTTCGTTCGCAATTGCAGTGCTGGAATTGCGCGGGATGAGCGTCGGCCCGGGCGACGGCCACGCCCATGGCAGCGGGAACCCGCACTATTGGCTTGATCCGAAGAATGCCGAGACGATAACCGCTAATATTCTCGAAGCACTGGCGCGCATCGATCCAGCCAATGCGAGAACTTACGAAGCCAACCGCCGGGCTTTCCTTACGCGTCTGAATGCAAAGCTGACAGAATGGGAATCAAGGCTAAGCGCGCTTAAAAGCATGCCGATTGTCGCCTACCACAACAGCTGGCCTTATTTTGCGCGCCGTTTCCGCCTGGATGTTATCGGCTTTATTGAGACGAAGCCCGGCGTGCCGCCGAGCGCTTCGCATCTTGCTGCGATTGTGCGCGACATGCGCGCGCGTGGCGTCCGAATCGTGTTGCGCGAGCCGCACGAGCCCGAGCGTGATGTTGCTTTTGTCGCAAGCAGGGCCGGAGCGCAGGTCGTGACGCTCGCGGCTTCAGTCGGTGCACTGCCGGGGGCCGACGACTACATCTCACTGTTCGACGTGAACGTCGAGGCTCTTACGACCACGGCGGCGAAACGATGATCGATATCGTCCAGTTTCTCTGGCCGCCCTTCCTGGTGGCAATGTGTCTGGTCGGCATCCACACCTATTTCGGCATCCTGGTCCTCACTCGAAAAGTCATCTTCGTTGATCTCGCGCTCGCGCAAATCGCAGCGCTTGGCGCGACGGTGGCGTTCATGCTCGGTCATCCGGCCCAGAGCATCGCGACATATGGATATTCGCTCACGTTTACCTTGCTTGCTGCCGTCCTGCTGGCCTTTACGCAGGCGTGGGGCAAGCGGGTGCCGCAGGAAGCACTGATCGGCGTCATCTACGTGGTTGCCGCCGCGACGGCCATTCTACTCATCGATCGGGCGCCGCAAGGGGCTGAGCATCTCAAGCAGATTCTGACCGGAAACATCCTCACCAGCGGATTCCGCGACCTGACCGTGATTATTCCGCTTTATGCGGCAGTAGGCCTGCTGCATTGGCTGCTGCGACGTCAGATGACGGGTGTGGGATCGCTGGCTTGGGAATTTGTATTCTACGCGACCTTCGGCGTCGTCGTGACCAGCTCAGTCGCGATTGCCGGTGTGCTCCTTGTTTTCTCTTTCCTGATTATTCCTGCCGCGATCGGCGTCCTGTTCGCGGAATCGCTTTCGAGACCGCTGGCAATCGGCTGGGTTGTCGGGACTTTGGTCAGCGCCGCCGGACTCGCGGCATCGTTCGTCTTCGACCTGCCGACTGGAGCGGCGATGGTTTGTGCATTCGGCGCATCATTGGCGCTCGCCGGCGTGATTTATCCCTTTTTGCGCGGCGATCGCCAAGGCGCGGTCCGCTCTACGATCAGAACCGTGCGCTGGATTGGAGCCGTTATCCTGGCCGGCTCGGCGGTGCAGCTGGCAGTGGCACCGCGCGCCGATCAGCCGCTGCTCGATCTTGTGGAATGGGCAATCCCGTCGCTGCGCACGCTCTATTTCACTCGCGCGGAAGCCACGACGTACCAGGATGCGAGCGAATACGCAGAACACTATCGCAGGCAGGCAGAAGAGCTCAACGAAAGAGAGCGACGCAATCGCACCGAGGGCCAGGGGCTGGACGACTTCACGGTTGCGCGTATTTCCTCTTTCCTGAAGTCCTACGGAGAGATGCGCAAGGGCGAGCAATTCGTCATGGGCGAAGTGCGTATCCGTGCGCGCGAACGCATTCGCTGGACCGGTAGCCCGGCGTTGCTGGCGTGCGCATTGCTGATCGCGCCGATTCCCTGGCGTCGCTTAGGACGCTGGATTAGCAAGCAGTGATCGGCCGGGCGCAGCTCATTCTACACGCGCGGTGGTGCGCGTGTGTCGCGTGATCCTATGCGGACGACGATATTGATCCATAACGACGCGGCAAGCCGGGTTCAAACGAGGCCGGTTATCCATTAGGCAGCGAAATACGTCGTTGCGATTTGGAATGGCTGCCCAGCACACTCTGAACGCGTCGCCGATGCAGGCCTGTCGCTCTTCCGGAGTTTCGGCCATTGCAGGCAAACTCAAAAAAGCAATCGTCAGCGCGAGGACTACCGGAGCAGGTGTCTTTATCAAGTGAATTGCATTCAGATTGCCTTGAACGCGCATGGATTCCATTGGCTCTGACTCACTGCCTGGAGTTGGCGAAGGCGTATGGTGAGTAGGAAGGAAACGCCCGGTTTCGCAGTTACGGGTGTCCGCCCGACTAGACGCTTCAAGCAGACGGCCTCTTGCCTGCCTGAACACACGATAAAACGCCACTGACGCCGTCCCTATGACCGCTGCGCCACTGTGGATAAAAAAACGTCAGACAAAAGTTCCATGTGCGCCGGGGCGAGGGGCTGCGATCAAGTCTTCGGCGATACCGGGCGCCGGGCGGATTTTTCCAGTGCCGGGATCGCATCCTGCAGCAGAGTACGAAATTCGGACCCGACCGTGAGCATGCTTGGATCAAGGTAGAAATCGATGCCCGGCATGTGCTGGCTGAAGATTTCAACTTTCTGGCCCATCTCATCGAGCATGCCTATAGGGAACGACTTCGCGGCTAATTCCCTTCATGGTGATCGGCGGCAGCGCGTCCGCGACCAGAATGTCCCGGACCAATGCGTAGGTTTCGTAGCCGACCACGATATGCCCCGGCTCGGCGATTGACTGCAGGCATGCTGCGAGGTTCGCTTCGGCGCCGATGATCGTATAGTCCATCCGATCATCGCTGCCGAAATTGCCGACATTGCAGTAACCGGTATTGATGCCCATCCGAACGCGAAACGGGTGCTCAACACCCTCATTCCGCCATTTCACATTCAGTTCAGCCAGTCGGCGCTGATGTCTGCCGCCATACGCACACAAGCTTTGGCATCCTGCGACTCGCCTTTGGATTCTGGGCCGCCAAAAAGATCAGAATGGCGTCACCGACAAACTTGTCAATCGTGCCGTCATGCTTGAGCGCAATGTTAGACATCTCGGTGAAATACTCATTGAGCAGCGACGTGACCTGTTCCGGCTGCAGACGCTCCATGGTCGCCGTAAAATCCTTGGTGTCGGAAAAGAAGATCGTGAGCTTCTTGCGCCCGGTATGGATGGCGACGTCCTTCTGGCCGCTGAAAATGCTCTTGTAGATCTGCGGCGAAAGGTAGCGCGAGATCTTCATCGATAGCGTTGCAAGGACACGCGATCACTAAAGATCGACGCTGATACCTCAGTCAATTGCTGATCTTTGTGATTGCGTAAGTCCGCGAGCGCGCTAGTTTCGAAAGCGTCAAGCACGTGCTGCGCACGGTTTTTGAACGGGAAATCTGAAAAAAGCGGTAGGTGATGTTCTGCTGCTGCTCGCTGATGATCCGTCCGAGCTCGAGCGAGAGCGTTGCGGGGATCAGTACGGCGCCCGGAACGCTCTCGTAATTATGCAAGACCTGTGTCGAGCCCGACGAAGCGAGCACACGGCCGACGACGTTGCTGGTGTAATAGCCGCGCCCGCTGCTGACACGGAATTCAGGTCCTGCGCCTGACGCAGCAACGGGGTTTCGGTCAGATTGTGCAAATCGAGCCACGCGGCGACAGGAAGACCCGCGAGCATAAACAGGACAAGGAGGATCAACGCGAGGCCGTGCGAGCGCGCAGGACCAACAAGCACTATCGGCTCCTCCTTTCAGATTGCCAGCAAATCCGGCTCGCGCCGGGGAAACAGTTGAGAAAGCTTATGGCATCGGGACAGGCAATTCGAGGCGCCTGACTAAGGGCAGTGTTCCAATTTCGCTTTGCTGAATACTGGGCTAGGCTGCCGGACAACAACATACGTTCGCATTGACTGGCGCCGCCCATAGCGCGGCAATCGCAGGGGAAACAACCATGGGACGGCAGATCAAGATTCTTGCCAGCGCTTTTGTTGCGCTCGTCATCGGCGGTGGCCTAGTAGGCGCACCCCGCGCGCAGGATTGTCCGCGCGGCGATCTCGACAAAGCCTATTGCGATCGCGATGGCGACCTAGTGGCCGATACGCCGAGCGATC
>DATFXJ010000120.1:0-16832 GCA_035315965.1 Pseudolabrys sp. | reverse complement strand
CGGATCAGCTCGGCGACGATGTCGGCCTGCAAATCGGAGAAGGTGAGGACGAGATCCGGCTTAAGCGCGAGGATCTTCGGAATGTCCGCAGAGATGAATGCCGAGACGCGCGGCTTCTCGCGCCGAACTTGCGGCGGTCGTGCGGCATAGCCTGACACGCCAGCAATACGATCTTCCTCGCCGAGAAGATAAAGCGTCTCAACGGTTTCCTCAGTCAGGCAGACGATTCGCTGCGGGGGAAACATGCTCTAAGCAAGCATATCGGCCTGTGCCGCGTCGAGCAGTTCGGGCCCGCCCGCTATCCTGACCCTTCCGGCCTCAAGGCACACCACGCGACTGGCTATGCGCTTAACCTCGGCCGCATTGTGGCTGACATAGATCATCGGCACCTGCGCATTGTCACGCAAACGTTCCAGGTAGGGCAGGATGTCGCGCTTGCGCCCTGCATCGAGTGAGGCAAGCGGCTCGTCAAGCAGCAAAAGGCGCGGCCGCATTAGCAAGGCTCGGCCGACTGCGACACGCTGGCGTTCGCCACCCGATAGCTTGCCCGGACGGCGATCGAGCAAATGGCCGATATCGAGCAGTTCAACGACGTGGTTGAAAGCAGCAGAATCAGGCGCATGCCCGCTCATCCAACGGCCGTAGTCAAGATTGCGCCTGACCGAGAAATGCGGGAATAACCGGCCTTCCTGGAACACGTAGCCAATGCGCCGCTGCGAGGTTGGCACGTCGACGTACCGGAGATCATCAAACAGCACTTCACCATCCAACTCGATGCGGCCGTGGTCCGGCTTCAGAAGACCGGCGATCATGTTGATCACGCTGGTCTTTCCGGCGCCCGAAGCCCCGAACAACGCTGTCGCCCGACTTTCACTCGTGAGCGAGACCTTCAATGAGAAGAACTCGCCGAGCCGCTTTTCCACCTGAACGACAAGCATGGCTATACCCCGTGCAGGCGTGCCGTTGCACGCCGTGCCAGCCATTCCGAGGCCAGCAGGGCCGCAAAGCAGATGACAATTG
This sequence comes from Pseudolabrys sp., assembly GCA_035315965.1. Lineage (GTDB taxonomy): Bacteria > Pseudomonadota > Alphaproteobacteria > Rhizobiales > Xanthobacteraceae > Pseudolabrys. The sequence continues at coordinate 15,812 of DATFXJ010000120.1, read as the reverse complement.
ATATAATCACGAGCTTCAGCGCATCGCTGTCACCGCCCGGCACTTGAATCAGCGTGTAGATCGCAGCCGATATGGTCTGCGTTTCGCCAGGAATGTTGGACACAAAAGTGATCGTGGCACCGAATTCGCCAAGCGCGCGCGCAAAGGCAAGCATCATTCCGGCGATTATTCCGGGCAGTGCCAACGGGAGGGTCACCGTCACGAACGTCCAACCGGAATTTGCGCCAAGTGTTGCCGCCGCGTCTTCCAGACGCCGGTCGATGGCTTCGATCGACAAACGGATCGCGCGTACCATCAACGGAAATGCCATGATGCCGCAGGCAAGTGCTGCGCCGGTCCATCGGAAAGAGAACACGATGCCGCAATAATCGGCTAGAAAGGCACCAAGGGGGGCTTTGCGGCCGAGACTGATCAGCAGCAGATAGCCGGTAGCAACTGGCGGTAACACCAGTGGCATGTGTACGACTGCATCGAGCAGAGATTTTCCCCAGAACGATCCCCGCGCCAGCAGCGCAGCAATGGCAATGCCGAATGGCAGTGCGAACAGAGTCGATACCGCAGCGACCCGCAACGACAAAGCGACCGCTGTCCAATCTTGGGGCGAAAGTTCGAACACGCCGTTATGCTGCCTACGATACTGGCTTGATCAAGTAGCTGAAGCCAGAACGTTCGAAGATCGCCTTGGCGGCTGGTGTGCGCAGGAAGCTGAAATATTGCCCGACACCCGGCTTCTTGGTGTTGGCGGTCGCGGCGACCGGGTAGGTAATCGGAGGATATGAATCATCCGGAAATACTCCGATAGTCTTCACCTTTGGTTCGATCTTGGCGTCGGTTTCATAGACAATCCCAACAGGCGCTTCGCCTCGCGCGACGAAGGCAAGCGTCGCCCGCACGTTTTCGGCCTGTGCAAGCTTCGGCTCGGTCGCCGCCCAGGCACCCAGCTTTTCAAGCGCCGCCTTCGCATAAAGTCCGGCGGGCACGGCTTTCACATCGGCGACCGCGATGCGGCCGTCGCCCGCGAGCTTGGCGATGTCGAAGTCTTCACCAATCGTTACTTGGTCGAGCTTAGAATCGACAGCTGCGATCAGAACCAATTTATTGCCAAGGAGATTAATCCGGGTATCCGGATTAATCAGCTTACGCTCTGCCACATAGTCCATCCAGCGCAGGTCGGCGGAGATAAACACATCTGCAGGGGCGCCTTGCTCGATCTGTTTTGCCAGGGCAGAGCTTGCTTCGTAGCTCGTCACCACCTTGATACCAGTAGCCTTGGTAAAAACGGCGTTGATGTCGTCGAGCGCATTTTTTAGCGACGCGGCGGCAAACACCGTGACCTGTTCTTGTGCGATCAGCGGCTGTGGTGTACCGACAAGCGTGCATACGAGGCCAAGAAAAGCGAAAAATCGCGCGAGCATGGCGGTTCTCCTACGGCGCCAAAAGCGCCAGCGTGGCCCTAAATTTGGCTCGGGGCCGGAACCGCCGTTCCGACTAGCTGCAGCGCACGCACGGGGCGCTGCAGTCTTGCAAGCCTAGCAAGTCTCGCCGACCGGGGTAAAGTCCTGGTCGGGAGTACGAGAAGCAATGGCCGAAGCGGCGCGCATCGAAGGCGATTTCGATTATATCGTGGTTGGTGCTGGCTCGGCCGGCTGTGTCCTTGCCAACCGACTATCGGCCGATCCCACAAAACGCGTGTTACTCCTGGAGGCGGGCGGCAAAGACAACTGGATCTGGTTTCACATCCCGGTTGGCTACCTGTTTGCCATCGGCAATCCGCGGGCCGATTGGCTGCTCAAGACCGAACCGGAGCCCGGCCTTAATGGACGCAGCCTGGACTATCCGCGCGGAAAAGTGGTTGGCGGTTCATCCGCAATCAATGGCATGATCTACATGCTCGGCCAGTCTGGCGACTACGATCATTGGCGCCAGCTTGGCCTGCCCGGCTGGTCATGGGACGACGTGCGACCTTATTTTCGCAAGCACGTTGATCATTTTCTCAAAAGCGAACATCACGCGGTCGGTGGCGAATGGCGCGTGGAATATCCGCGTTTGAACTGGGAAATCCTCGACGCTTTCCGCGCGGCGGCAAACCAGTACGGCATTCCAACGGTTGAGGATTTCAATACCGGCGACAACGAGGGTATCTGCTATTTTCACGTCAACCAGAAGCGTGGCCGACGCTGGTCGGCGGCGCGCGGTTTCCTAAATCCGGTCCTACACCGGCAAAACCTCAGGCTGGAAACCGGTTGTCTTGTTGAAGCGCTGGAACTGAACGGAAAGCGGGCGGTAGGCGTGCGCTGGCAGCAAAATGGAGAGTTGCGCAGCGCCCGATGCCGCGGCGAGGTAATCCTTGCGGGCGGCGCTATTGGTTCGCCGCATATCTTGATGCTTTCCGGCATTGGCCCGGCTGCGCAATTGTCGCGATTTGGTATTCCGGTTGCTCTCGACAAACCTGGCGTGGGCGCCAACCTGCACGATCATTTGCAACTGCGCATGGTTTTCAAGGTTTCGGGGGTGAAAACGCTGAACGAAACGTATGCGAAAATGCTCAATCGGTTCGGCATGGGCCTCAACTACGCGCTGCGACGGCGTGGGCCGATGACCATGGCGCCGTCGCAACTCGGCGCTTTTACTAGGTCAGACCCATCGCAAAGCAGCGCCAACATCCAGTATCATGTACAGCCGCTTTCGCTCGATAGATTCGGTGAACCATTGCATCCGTTTCCAGCCTTCACGGCGAGCGTCGCCAATGTGCGTCCAACAAGCCGAGGTGCGCTCACGCTCAAATCGAAGGATCCTGGGCAGGCGCCTGCCATCAGCCCAAACTACCTCGCGACACCAGAGGATCAGCGCGTCGCCGCCGATTCAATTCGCGTCACACGCAAAATCGTGGCCCAGCCGGCGTTGCAAAAATATTCGCCGGTCGAATATCTGCCAGGAACGTCGGTGCGTGATGACGACGACGCGGCTTTAGTAAAAGCTGCAGGCGACATCGGCACCACTATTTTCCATCCTGTTGGCACCGCGCGTATGGGTCGCGACGACGATACGCGGGCAGTGGTTGACGCACGGTTACGTGTTATGGGCATTGATCGCTTGCGTGTCGTGGACGCATCCGTGATGCCCTCGATCACGTCCGGCAACACCAATTCGCCGACCATGATGATTGCCGAGAAAGGCGCGACGATGATTTTGGAGGATCAGAACAGTTATAATTAAACTGCGGATCAATGGAGGGGTGTCATGAATCTCGTGGAACGTATCAAGGGGATCCTGCTGCAACCAAAATCGGAATGGCCGGCAATCGAGCGTGAACCCGGCGATACCGGTTACCTCTTTCCGAATTATGTGGCGATCGTCGCCGCTATCCCGGCGGTGTGCACATTTATCGGCACTTCGATCATCGGTTTCGGCGGATATCGTGTTGGTATCGGTCTCGGTCTTATACGTGCTGTCGTCGTTTACGCGCTTTCATTGGCTGGTGTTTTCGTCGTTGCCTATATTATCGACTTTCTTGCAGGCACGTTCGGCGCACGAAAAAATCCCGGCAATGCCATGAGGGTATCGGCCTATGCGCCAACCGCCGCTTGGGTTGCTGGCGTATTCAACATCATCCCGGCGCTGGCCTTCCTGGGGATACTCGGTCTGTACAGCCTCTATTTGCTGCACACCGGCATCGTAGCTCTGATGAAACCGCCGGCGGATAAAGCTGTGATCTATACGATCGCAGTCATTGTCTGCGCGATCATCGTGTGGATCATCATTTTTGGCATCACAGCGCTGCTGTTCGGCTTGTAGCTGCCGATCAAGGCAATGCCTTGAGATGCCGGATCGGACGGCCGGGCGCAATCGCCTGTGCCGCCGCAATAATAGCGTTGGCGTCGATGCCATAATGCCGGTAGAGCTCGGCGAGTGAGCCGGTCTGGCCGAAGTGCTCGACGCCCAGTGAGCGTGTCCGGTGGCCGGCGACCGCGCCGAGCCAGGCCAGCGTTGCTGGATGTCCATCGATTACCGTGACGATGCCACAATGCAGCGGCACTTCCGCGAGTAGCCGCTCGATATGTGAGCGTGCGTGCACAAGGCCGCGCTCACGGGCTCGCTGAGCGGCAGTCCAGCCTGCATTGAGTCGGTCGGCAGAGGTGATCGCGAGCAGACCGACATCGCGGCGATCCTCAGCCATCAAGCCAACGGCTGTGATTGCTTCCGGCACCACTGCGCCGGCGTAGGCGACAACGACCTGGCAATTGGGCCCCGGTCCACGCTGCCAGTAGGCGCCATCAACGATCTGCTGGCGCAACTCTGGCGTCATTTGTCGCTTGATCTGCTCAATCGGGCGGGTTGACAGCCGCAAATAAACCGAACCGCCGGTTTCGTCGCGAAGCCAGTTGGTTTCGGAAGGTGAAACGTCACCATCTTTCTGCATGTAGGAAAAGGCCCACTGCATGATGACCGCGAGCTCGTCCACATAAGCGGGCTCGAAGCTGGCAAGCCCGTCCTGCGCGAGGCCGATTAGCGGCTCGGCAATCGACTGATGCGCGCCCCCTTCGCCTGCCAGCGTGATGCCAGACGGCGTCGCCACCAGGATGAAGCGCGCGTCCTGATAACAGGCGTAATTGAGCGCATCAAGGCCGCGAGCGATAAACGGATCGTAGAGCGTGCCGATCGGCAGCAGGCGTTCGCCATTGATGCTATGGGAAAGACCGAGCGCGGAAAGCAGGATGAAGAGATTCATCTCGGCGATACCCAGTTCAATGTGCTGGCCTTTGGGCGAGAATTCCCAATTGAATGTCGACGGGATGCGCTCGCTTTTGAAGGTGTCGGCCATCGCTTGACGTGCGAATAGCCCGCGACGGTTAACCCAAGGTCCCAGATTGGTGGATACCGTCACATCCGGCGATGCAGTTACGATATGGCGTGCGAAGTCAGTGTCATCCCGTCCGATCTCATTGAGGATCGCGCCGAAGCCCGTTTGTGTGGACATCACCGGTTGGATCGTGACTGCAAGATCGTCCGGTACGTCAAGCGTCGGCGCGCTAAATCGTCGCGCGCCGGTGAACGGAACACTGTCGAGGAAGGACTGTAATTGCTCTGACGGAACGTCCAGGCCTTCGAATTTTTCCCATTCGTGGTCCGGCCGCACGCCCATGGCTTGGCGATAGGCCTCCATCTGTTGCGGCGTCATCAGGCCGGCATGATTGTCCTTGTGTCCGGCGAAAGGCAGCCCCAAGCCTTTCACCGTGTAGCAGATGAAGCAGGTCGGCTGCTCACGATCCGCATTGTGAAATGCGTCAAGCACAGAGGGCATGTCGTGCCCGCCGAGGTTATTCATCAAGGCCGCCAGCTCAGCGTCGCTGCGCCTATCGATCAACCTGCTGACATCGCCTTGATCACCGATTTCATCAGTGAGCCGCTTGCGCCATGCGGCGCCACCCGCGAAAACGAGCGCGGAATAAAGTTGGTTCGGGCAGTTGTCGATCCATTTCCGCAACGACTCTCCGCCCGGCTCCTTGAAAGCTGCTTCCTGCAGCGAGCCATATTTGAGAATGACAACTTTCCATCCAAAATTATTGAAGAGCTGCTCATGGCGCGCCCACAGTCCCTCACGCACGACAGCGTCAAGACTCTGGCGATTGTAGTCGATGATCCACCAGCAATTGCGTAAGCCCTGTTTCCATCCTTCGAGCAACGCCTCGAAGATATTGCCTTCGTCCAGCTCGGCGTCGCCGACCAGCGCCACCATGCGGCCTTCTGGCCGGTCTAAACGCCAGCGGTGGGCGCGCACGTAGTCTTGCGTCAGCGAGGAAAACAGTGTCTGCGCCACGCCGAGGCCGACCGATCCTGTAGAAAAATCGACGTCGTCGGCGTCCTTGGTGCGTGAGGGGTAGCTCTGCGCCCCCTTGTAGCCGCGGAAGGCTTGCAGCCGCTCGCGTGTCTGCTTGCCGAGCAGATACTGGATAGCGTGGAAGTTTGGACTCGCATGCGGCTTTACCGCGACGCGATCCTGCGGCCGCAGCACGTCGAAATAGAGCGCGGTCATGATTGTGGCGAGCGAGGCACTCGAGGCCTGATGGCCGCCGACTTTCAAACCATCTGCATTTTCACGCAGATGGTTGGCATTGTGGATCATCCAGCTCGCGAGCCATAGAACCTTTCGCTCGAGGGCGGCAAGAATCTTGAGCCGATCGGGCGATGTCGAGCTGGCAGTTGTCGCGCGCTTGGGCATCATATTCCGCCCTTGTCAGCGCTTCTCGTTAGCTACACTGGTGTTCTTGGCGGGCGCTTCGAGCACAGTTTTGCAGGCCGGCGGCAGGTCGGCGAGCATCATCGGCTTCGGTGGCTTGGATGGCGTGGTTATTTTCCGCTTCAGCACCTTGTCGGATAGCCAGTGGTCAAGCTCCGTGCCGCTACAGCCATCGTCACCCGATACCGGTTGCTGCGCGCGGCAGTTCGGCGAATCAGTCGGGCATCGCAAGCGCACGTGAATGTGGTCGTGATGTCCATACCAGGGTCGCACCTTCGCCATCCAAGCGTGAGGTCGTTTCTCCTCGACGCGGCACAACTCCTTTTTGATTGCGGCATTGACCAGCACACGCTCGACCCCGGGCTGCTGAGCGGCGGTCTTGATGAAGGCGACGTGTTGTGGCGTCCAAGTTTCCGGATTTAGGTGCTTCCAGTCTTCGGACACGAGATTGCTGGCCGAGATGGTGTCACGCTCTTCCTTAGTCAATACGCGGTCCGGCATCGGCATAAACCAGATGTCTACATCAAGGCCCGTCTGGTGGCTCGAGTGATCAGATGGCGATGGGCCGCCGCGAGGCTGCGCCAGGTCGCCGACCAGGATACCTTTCCATCCAGTCGCCTTGGCGGCAAGGGACGCGAATTTTTCCACGAAGTTGATCAGGCTGGGATGCCCCCAATTGCGGTTGCGCGACAGGCGCATCACCTGCCAGTTAGGCCCATTGATGGGTAGTTCGACCCCGCCTGCAAGACATCCGCGCGGGTAGTAGCCGATTGCCATAGCCTTGCCGATCGACGGCAGTTGTGCTGCGCCGAAGAGCTCCTTGGCCGATAAAGTTTTTTCCTTTTCCGGTTCGCTCATCGCCGGCTTTTGCGGTGGCAGCGGCGCAGGGGCTGCGGTCGCCGGCGTCTGCGCAATGGCGATGCGCTCGGTGACGGCAAGGGTGCCGGCAGCGACTACCAAAGACAGGACGATTGGGGTCACGATTCGAGCGAACATGACGTTTCTGATGTACCGAGCCCGCAACCGCCTGTCAGGTTAATTTTCGCGAGCGATCGAGACTCGTGTTCCGTTGCCAAAGCATTTTTATCTAAATAAATGAAATTGTGCCATCCATGGCTCGGAACTCATCAGGGAGGCAATCCTGTCGCGCGTCTTTTTCATCGTCTTGGGCTTCGTGTTTTCGCTCTCCATTGCGCCGGCGCGCGCCGGTATTGTGGTGACGGTCGACAAAACCGCGCAATGGCTGACGGTTGAGGTCGACGGCTCCAGCCGCTACCGCTGGCCTGTGTCAACAGGACGCTGGGGCTACAGCACACCGAATGGCAGCTACCGGCCACAATGGCTGGCCCGCAAATGGTTCTCTCGCAAATACGATTGGTCGCCCATGCCCTATTCGATCTTTTTCAATGGGGGTTACGCCATCCATGGCAGCTACGAGGTCTCGCGCCTCGGTAGACCTGCCTCGCACGGCTGCATCCGCCTGCATCCTGCGAACGCCGCCGTATTATTTGCGCTGGTCAAGGATCATATGGAGGACACGCGCATCGTGGTTACCGGCGAAGCACCGGTGCAGCGGATGCGCGTGCACGAGGAAGATAGGCCGCTGTATCCGAGCCAAACCTACGAAAGAATTTTTGATAACTCTTGGGACGGCAACCGCGCACGCTCCTACTGGCAAAACTGGCGATAGTAGCTCCCGCCCGCATGCGCGCCATTGGGCACAGGCCTAGACGTCTACCTTCAAGGCTGCGATGAACGCTTCCTGCGGAATGTCGACCTTGCCGAATTGCCGCATGCGTTTTTTGCCTTCCTTTTGCTTCTCGAGAAGCTTGCGCTTGCGAGTGACGTCGCCGCCATAGCACTTGGCGGTTACATCCTTGCGTAAAGCTCGCACGGTCTCGCGCGCGATGATCTTGCCACCGATCGCGGCCTGGATTGGCACCTGGAACATGTGGGGCGGGATTAGCTCCTTGAGCTTTTCAGCCATGGCGCGGCCGCGCGATTCGGCGCGCGTACGATGCACCAGCATGGCCAGTGCATCGACAGGATCGCCGTTGACCAGCATCTGCAATTTCACGAGGTCGGCCGGCCTATAGTCAGTGAGGTGATAATCGAACGAGGCATAGCCGCGTGACACAGATTTCAGCCGGTCGTAGAAATCGAACACCACCTCGTTGAGCGGCAGGTCGTATTTCACCATGGCGCGGTTGCCCACATAAGTGAGCTCCTTCTGCCCGCCGCGGCGGTCTTGGCAGAGCTTGAGCACCGAGCCGAGATATTCATCCGGCGTCAGGATCGTGGCTTCGATCCAGGGTTCCTGCATCTCCTCGATGTGGTTCGGCTCCGGCATGTCGACCGGATTATGAATTTCGAGCTCTTTACCGGTGGTGAGCTTGATCTTGTAAATCACCGAAGGCGCGGTCGCGATTAGGGCGAGATTGAATTCGCGCGACAGGCGTTCCTGGATGATCTCCAGATGCAGCAGCCCGAGGAAACCGCAGCGGAAGCCAAAGCCGAGCGCCGCGCTCGTTTCCATTTCATAAGTAAAACTCGCATCATTGAGGCGCAGCTTGCCCATAGCTGCGCGCAAATCTTCGAATTGCGCGGCATCGACAGGGAAGAGCCCGCAAAACACGACGGGGACGGCCGGACGAAAACCAGGCAGAGCCCTATCCACCGGATGGCGATCGTCGGTGATGGTGTCGCCGACGCGGGTATCGGCTACTTCCTTGATTGATGCAGTGAGCATGCCGATTTCGCCGGGACCAAGTTCATGTACGGGCTGAAGTTTTGGCGTAAAAACACCGGTGCGATCCACGTCATAAGCGGCATTTGTGCCCATCATGCGAATGCGCTGGCCTTTCTTCAAAACACCGTCGACGATGCGCGCCAGCACGACCACGCCGAGATAGAGGTCGTACCAGCTGTCGACGAGCAGCGCCTTGAGCGTCGCGTCGCGGTCGCCTTTCGGCGGCGGTAGCCGCGCAACGATGGCTTCCAGCACTTCAGGTACGTTCAGCCCGGTCTTGGCGGAAATCTCGATCGCATTGCTTGCGTCGAGACCGATCACATCCTCGATCTGTTGCTTCACCTTGGCCGGCTCGGCTGCGGGCAAATCGACTTTGTTGAGCACGGGCACGATCTCGTGGCCGTTGTCGATCGCCTGATAGACGTTGGCCAGAGTCTGCGCCTCGACACCCTGGGTTGCGTCCACGACTAGCAGCGAGCCCTCGCACGCGGCGAGCGAACGGTTGACCTCATAGGCGAAGTCGACGTGTCCGGGTGTGTCGATCAGATTCAACACGTAATTCTTACCGTCGCGGGCTTGGTAGTTGAGCCGCACGGTCTGCGCCTTGATGGTAATGCCGCGCTCGCGCTCGATGTCCATGGAATCGAGCACCTGTTCCTTCATCTCACGTTCTTCGAGCCCGCCGGTAAGTTGAATCAGCCGGTCGGCAAGCGTTGACTTGCCATGGTCAATATGCGCGACGATGGAAAAATTGCGGATATTCTGGATCGGTGACGCCGTCATCGCGGGCGAGATAACATCCGGATTAGGCGCCTTCAAGTTGGAGCGGCGCTAGGTTGGGAAAAGCCCGGCCATGACAACGCCAAGATGCGCAAACCTTTTAATAGCGATAATGATCGCTCTTGAATGGGCCAGCTTGCGGCACGCCGATGTAGGAGGCTTGCTTATCGCTGAGCTTGGTGAGCTTCACACCGATCTTGTCGAGGTGCAGCCGCGCCACTTTCTCGTCGAGCTGCTTGGGCAACGTGTACACTTGTTTCTTGTACTTGCCAGGATTGGTCCACAGCTCGATCTGCGCTAGCGTCTGGTTGGTGAAGGATGAGGACATCACGAAGCTCGGATGCCCCATGGCGTTGCCTAGATTCACAAGCCGACCTTCCGACAGCAAAATAATGCGTTTGCCGTCGGGGAACTCAACCTCGTCCACCTGCGGCTTGATGTTGTGCCACTTCATATTACGTAGCGCCGCAACCTGAATCTCACTGTCGAAGTGGCCGATGTTGCAGACAATTGCGCGGTGCCTCATTTTACGCATGTGCTCGAGCGTGATCACGTCCACATTGCCAGTGGCCGTGACGAAGATGTCGGCGCGTGGCGCGGCATCTTCCATAGTGACGACTTCGTAGCCTTCCATCGCCGCTTGCAACGCGCAGATCGGATCGACCTCGGACACCATGACGCGGCAACCGGCCTGACGCAGGGATGCGGCTGAGCCTTTGCCGACATCGCCGAAGCCGGCAACCATCGCGACCTTTCCGGCCATCATCACGTCGGTGCCGCGGCGAATGCCATCGACCAGCGACTCGCGGCAACCGTAGAGATTGTCGAATTTCGACTTGGTGACGCTGTCATTGACGTTGATCGCCGGGAACATCAGGCGGCCTTCCTTGGCCATCTGGTAGAGCCGATGCACGCCGGTCGTGGTTTCCTCGGTGACGCCTTTGATTGCCTTAGCGGTTTTTGTATACCAGCCCGGCTGCTCCTTCAGCCGCTTCTTGACGGCGGCGAACAGAATTTCCTCTTCATCGTTGCCCGGATGGGCGAGCACATCCGAATTGCCCTCGGCCTGCAATCCGAGGTGCAAGAGCAGCGTGGCGTCGCCGCCGTCATCGAGGATCATGTTGGGCGCGCCGCCGTCGTGCCATTCGAATATGCGGTGGGTATAGTCCCAGTAGTCCTTCAAGCTTTCCCCCTTGACCGCGAACACCGGTACGCCGGCATCCGCGATTGCGGCGGCGGCATGGTCCTGGGTCGAATAAATGTTGCATGATGCCCACCGCACGTCGGCGCCGAGATGCGTTAGCGTCTCGATCAATACCGCCGTCTGGATGGTCATGTGCAGGGAGCCTGCGATGCGGGCGCCGCGCAGCGGTTGCTGCGGCCCGTACTCCTCGCGCGTTGCCATCAGACCGGGCATCTCGGTCTCGGCAATGTTGATCTCGTTGCGGCCCCAGGCGGCTAGCGAGATGTCCTTGACGACGTAGTCACAGGTCTTGGTCTTTGGCTTAGCAGCGGCCATGGCAAGTTCCACATCCACGAAATTGGTTGATCGGCTGGCCGTGCGTATAACAGGCCATTAACGGGCCCGCAACGCATATATAAAGATTTCTTTATGTCGGCCCTGCTCAATCCTCTTCACCAAATCCGGCAGCCACGAGCTCGCACAGGGTTTGGACCGCGACCCCTGCGTCTTTGCCGATCGCCTTGATAGTGATGGTGGCGCCTGGGGCTGCCGCCAGCATCATTAGCCCCATAATAGATGTGCCGCCCACGGTTTCATGGCCCCGGGTTACGGTAATGGCTGCGTCGAATTTTTCGGCGGTCTGGACGAATTTCGCCGAAGCCCTGGCATGCAGACCCTTTTTGTTGACGATTTCCACCTCGCGCACGACGGGGGTGTCGTCCGCTGACGCGCGTGGGCTCATTTACCGTTGAGGACCCGGCTGGCAATCGTGCAGTACTTGCGACCAGCTTCTTGAGCGGCGGCGACCGCATCCTGCAGTGGCCAAATCTCGCGGATTTTGGCCAGTTTAATCAGCATTGGTAGGTTGATACCGGCTAGCACCTCAACCTTCGGCTGGCTCATGACCGAGATGGCCAGATTAGAGGGCGTGCCCCCAAACATGTCGGTGAGGATCGCGACCCCTTCGCCGCTATCGACGCGCTTGACTGCGTCAAGGATGTTCTTCCGACATTGCTCGACGTCGTCGTCGGGACCAATGGTTATTGCCTCGATCTGGCGTTGAGGCCCTACCACGTGCTCCAGCGCTGAGCGGAACTCGATAGCGAGCCGCCCGTGGGTCACAAGTACAAGGCCGATCATCCCTAACTCCTCGCGGGCGCTACGTTGCGCCGCACGAAAGGGTGCAAATTCACACCCATCTGAAGCCCGATTGCAAGGGCTTCCCTCGCAATATAAGCGATCTGCTGCACTGCGGAAGGACGGTGCCAAGGAGGAGCTCGGTGCGTGCTTTTCGGAAGCGCGATCCTAGGTCCGATATGGTTAATTTTTTCGATCGCGGGCGCTGTGCAGGTAGCCCAACCCACGTCCGCCAGCCAACTACCCCGCCGAGGGGGTACGCAGCGCAGCCAGTACTAAAGGCAAAGCTGACATTCCGGGTGCGACTGCGAGTCGCGGCAGCTTAGCACCATGGATTATGACACTTGTGGCCTTTTGCTCGGGTAGGCGGCCGGCATCCTCGGCGTTGAGATCGACCACGAGCCCCACGACTGCGACCGATTCGAATTCAATTCGCCGAACGCCAAGGCCACGGATTTCAATCATACCAGCAAGTTCCTGTGCAGGGCGGATCACCAGCCGCCCTGCATTGATTTCCAGCAAGGCGCGATCGTCCGCCACCAGCCTTGCAAACGGCAAGGCGCCCTGCGCGGCCGCTGTGACAAGGCCCCATGCCAACCGTGATTTGCCGGAACCGGCAGGCCCGCGGATCAGCGTTGCCTTCATGCCGGTGAGAACGGCCGTGGCATGGATGGTGGAGTTGGCCCGGTCCATCAAGTTGCCGGCAGCCGCACAACGAAGCGGGCGCCAAGGATGCGGGGCTTGTCGTGGCTGCCTGCGACACCGGTGCGATTTTCCACTCGGATCGTGCCCCCATGGGCTTCGATGATCTGTTTGGAGATTGACAATCCGAGGCCGGAGTTTTGCCCGAAGCCCTGTTCCGGACGATCGGTGTAAAAGCGTTCGAAAATCTTATCGAGCGCCTCCGGCCTGATACCGGGCCCATCGTCGTCGACCAGAATCTCTACCTCGTCTTTAAGCCGCCGGCACGTGATGCGTACGGTAGCAGCAGGTGGCGAGAAGGACCGTGCGTTGTCGACCAGATTACTGACAACCTGGCCGAGCCTGGAGTCGTGGCCCGGGACCTTGAAATTTGACAGTGTGCTCCCTTCGAACGTCAGCGTCACGTTAACGTCATCGGTGCGGATTTCATTGGCAGCTTTTACAAGGGCATCGAGTAGCTTTGCGAGATCCACCGGCGCAGCTTCCTGCCGCTGCAATTCCGCGTCGAGCCGGCTGGCATCGGAGATGTCGGAGATCAGTCGATCGAGCCGCTTAATGTCATGCTCGATTACGGCAAGCAAGCGCTGGCGGCTTTGATCCGTCTTCGCCACTGGCAGCGTTTCCACAGCTGAGCGCAGCGAGGTGAGCGGATTGCGCAACTCATGCGCGACGTCGGCCGCAAAACTTTCAATGGCCTCGATGCGACTGTAAAGGGCATTCGTCATGTCACGCAGCGCACCAGACAGTTCTCCGATCTCATCGTGTCGGCCGGTAAAATCGGGGATCTCGACACGGCTGCGAATGCGGCGGCGAACGCGTTCGGCTCCGTCGGCAAGACGCCGCACAGGGCCCGCGATGGTGCCGGCCAGCAGCATGGAGAGCACCACCATAACGCCCGCGGCCACGAAAAATACTTTCACGATTGCGAGTCGCTCGGCCTCGACCATATCGTCAATGTCGGCACCCTGTGTGGACAACATTAGTGCCCCGCGAACAGCTCGAAAACGCTGCACGGGTACCGCTACGGAAACGATCACCTCGCCTCGATCGTTGACCCGCACCATGCTAGCGTGTGCGCCGTTAAGCGCCTGTGCGACTTCTTGATAGCCCTTCCCGTTCTCGGGACCCAGTTCGTTATACAGCGGAAGGTCGCCGCGGCCGAACCAGCGGCGCAGGGCTATAAATGCTCGCTCCATCAGCCCCAGCTTTTCCGAGTTCGGCGGCGGAAGGTCGAAGCGCAATACGTCGCCGCGACCGTAGAGATTTCGGCTGTCGAGAATCAGGACGCCGTCGCGGTCGTAGATCCGGGCGCGGGTCTTGGTCGGAGAGACGAGCCGTCGCAGTACCGGCGCAACGCGCTCCGGATTGATCGGGAATTCGATGCCCGAAAGCGCTTCGTCGGCCGGCCCATAGCTCTCACCGGTCTGCAATTCCAGAAGCCGTTCAGGGTCAATTGTGATAGAGTTGGTCTCGACCGTAGCCGACGCCGCGATTGCACCGGCAATAATTTCGCTCTGAGTGAGCAGGCTTTGCACACGCGCGTCGATCAATCCCGCACGGAATTGCGACAGGTAGAGCACGCCAGTGACCAGTGCGACGAGACCGGCGAGATTGAGAAAAACAATGCGTCTGGTGAGGCTAGAAAAACTTTGCGATACGAAGAAGTGCCATGCTGAGCGCATCATGCGCCGCACAGAGCCACCTTGCCTGGACTCCGGACGAGAACTTTCCGCGCTAGGCTGGTCGGCCTCAGCGTTCTGCGAGATGATTTCCGAAGTTCGATCGAGCACGTCGTTCAATCTAACCGGGTTGACCGTGGGCCCTATTGCTAACGTATGATCCTTTCCGAAAGCCGATATCTGCTTTTGCGGACCATGCGCAAATCTGACCCGGGGGCATTGTACCGCAAGCCGGGACGCTTCGTCAGGCCGGGCATGTCGGCCACGACATTAAGAATGCGTCATTCCTTAAAACGATAGCCGACGCCATAGAGCGTTTCGATCATCTCGAAATCGTCGTCGACCACCTTGAATTTCTTGCGCAATCGCTTGATGTGGCTGTCAATGGTGCGATCGTCGACGTAAACTTGGTCGTCATAGGCAGCATCCATCAGCGCGTTGCGGCTCTTAACCACACCCGGACGCGTGGCGAGTGCTTGAAGGATGAGGAACTCGGTGACGGTCAGTGTGACCGGTTCACCCTTCCACGTGCAGGTGTGCCGCTCGGGGTCCATGCGAAGTTGGCCGCGCTCCAACACCTTGGCAGAATCGACTTCTTTTGGGGGGGCGCCATCTTTCGGGCTGGAGCGGCGCAGCACGGCCTTCACGCGTTCGACGAGCAGCCGCTGCGAGAACGGTTTGCGGATGAAATCGTCAGCTCCCATTTTGAGACCGAACAATTCGTCAATCTCTTCGTCTTTGGAGGTCAGGAAGATCACGGGCACATCGGTTTTCTGGCGTAGGCGCCTGAGCGTCTCCATGCCGTCCATGCGCGGCATCTTGATATCAAGGATTGCCAGATCTGGCGGCGACGTCTTGAAACCATCCAGCGCCGAGGCGCCGTCGGTATATGTCATGATGCGATAGCCCTCCGCTTCGAGCGCCATCGACACAGAGGTCAGGATATTGCGGTCGTCGTCGACGAGAGCGATTGTCGGCATGAGCCCCTCTTCCGTCACGTCCCGCGTATTTTGAACCCCACAAACCGGGTCTGAAATGTGGCCTCTTTGCAACAACTATGTGATTCGGTAGCGATTTCAACCCCAAAGACCTAAAATTTATAGTGGTAGGCTGATCGTTAAAAAATGCGAGCGCGTGCCAAATGAAGCCCGATAGCGCCTTCGATCCCCGTCTGGCCGCCAAGAAATTATTGCGCGAGGGGCGTTCCGGAGCCCTGGCAACATTGCTGCCCGCGTCCGGCGATCCGTATTGTTCGCTGGTGAATGTAGCGACGGCAGTCGACGGCGCTCCGCTGTTCCTGCTCTCAAATCTGGCGCTTCATACAAAAAATATTCTGGCCGATGG
>DATFXJ010000119.1:0-6894 GCA_035315965.1 Pseudolabrys sp. | reverse complement strand
GCAAGGCCCGCTCCTCACCGCCCCTGATAGGCTGGTGTGTGGACGATCAATCCATCGAGCGCTTCAGTCACCTTGATCTGGCAGGAGAGGCGCGAGGTCGGCTTCACCTCGAAGGCGGCGTCGAGCTGCTCTTCTTCTTCCTCAGAGGGCAGGCCGACGACCGGAAACCATTTTTCATCGACATGCACCAGGCAGGTGGCGCAGGTGCATGAGCCGCCGCATTCGGCAACGATGCTGGCGATGTCATTGCGCACGGCGGTTTCCATTACCGTCGAGCCGAGCTCGGCTTCGACTGTGTGCTCGGAGCCGTCGTGTTCGATGTAGGTGATCTTTGGCATTGGCTACTGGCTGTCTTCCTGCTTGGTTGGGAATGAGCGGAATTGTTTGCATCCGTCACTCCAGGTCACGAACGATTTCGAGCGAATCCGGAATTCAGACACAACGGATTCCGGGTTCGCGCCTTCGGCGTGTCCCAGAATGACGGCACAATGTAATGAATCGGAATCACGCCACGCCCAGTTTCTTCTGTAGGCTGGTGGACGAAGTCGTGTATTGGAACACGAGCTTCTTCTCCGGATAGACGTAGCGGTGCGCCTTCTGCGACATTAGCGCGGCCTCGTGGAAGCCCGAGAGGATGAGCTTGAGCTTGCCCGGATAGGTATTGATGTCGCCGATCGCGAAAAGGCCGGGAATGCTGGTCTCGAACGTGCCGGTGTCGACTGGGATTAGCTCGTCTTCCATATTCAGGCCCCAGTTCGCAACCGGGCCAAGCTTCATGGTGAGACCGAAGAAGGGAAGCATGGCATCGACTTCGATGCGTGACACCGTACCGTCATTCCCCTTGATCGAGCAGGCAATCAGCTTGCCGTCGGCGCCTTCCAGCGCGGAGACTTGGCCGATCTTCAGATCCATGTTGCCGGCCGCGACTAGGGCGCGCATCTTGTTGACGCTGTCGGGCGCGCCGCGGAATTCATCACGCCGGTGCACCAGCGTTAGCCGCTGCGCGATCGGCTGCAAATTTAGCGTCCAGTCGAGCGCAGAGTCGCCTCCACCGACGATGAGCAGCCGCTTGCCGCGGAATGCATCCATCTTGCGCACCGCGTAGAAGACCGACTTCTCCTCGTAAGGCTCGATGCCCTTGATCGGCGGGCGTTTCGGTTGGAACGAGCCCCCGCCGGCTGCAACAACCACGCATTTGACCTCGAAGGTCTTGCCGGAATCGGTGCGCAAACGGAACAACGGATCGCCGATCTTCTCCAACGTGGTCACCATCTCGCCAAGATGAAAGGTGGGGTGGAACGGCTTGATCTGATGCATGAGCGCATCGGTGATGCCCTGGCCGGTGACAACCGAAATGCCGGGGATGTCGTAGATGGGCTTTTCCGGATAAAGCTCTGCGCACTGGCCGCCAACCTTGTCCAGGATGTCGACGAGGTGTGCCTTGATATCGAGCAAGCCAAGCTCGAACACCGCGAACAGGCCGACCGGGCCCGCGCCGATGATTAGAACATCGGTCTTTATCGACTCGCTCATTCTTTTATCCCGCCTTTATCCCGGCAGCGGCCGGCTTTTTACTCTTTATTGTGGTTGTCACGCCGACCGGAGGGTGATGCGATTACCGGGAACTTCGATGAGACGCAACAATTCCGCCAGATTTTGCTCCGGTGCCTTGCCGCTGGTGGAAAGCGCGACTTCCGCCTTGGCGTATAGCGGCTCGCGGCTGCGAAGAATCGATATCAAGTCTTCCATGGCACGCGTGCTGTTCGCCATCGGGCGCATGTCGCCCTGCGCCATCACGCGCTTCATGTGTTCTTCCGGCTCGGCCCGCACCCATACAGTGAAGCAGGAGGCCAGCAGCAGCTCGAGCGTGCCCGGCTCGGTGACGATGCTACCGCTGGTGGCGACCACAAAACTCTTGTGCTCACGCAGCACGTCATCGAGCGCCTCGCGTTCAGCGCGCCGGAATGTCTCCTGGCCGAACATGTCGAAGATTTCGCTCAAGGTAGCGCCGCTGCGCTTCTCAATCTCGCGGTCGAGTTCGATGAACGGGACGCCGAGCCGTTCAGCGAGCAGCCGTCCGAGCGTGGATTTGCCGCCGCCACGCAGGCCAATCAGCGCTATGCGGCAGCGGCGTGCACCTTGCGACGGTTCGCTGAAATGACGGAGCAAAAGATCGCGCGCTTCGGCGAGCGCCGGCGGCGACAGCCGCTCGAGGAACTGCAACAGTAGCACGAGATCGAGCGCTGGCTCGGAGCCCTCATGCACCAGCTGTGTGACGGGCAGGCCGATGGCGTGCGAGATCCGCCGCAACAGGATGATAGAGCCGTTGCCGAGACCGGCCTCGAGCTGCGCTAGGTAACGCTCGGATACCTTGGCGTGCCGAGCAAGGGCCTTCCGCGTCATGCCGCGCTGATTGCGCAATGTGCGGACGCGCTCGCCCAGCCGGCGCAGGTAGGCGTCGGTTTCGCGGAAGTTAGGCCGCATATTGGCCTTGGTATGCGAGCGTTTCATAAGTTTCATTAACATGCATTATAATGCCAAGCAAGGAGCCAGTCCTGCTGAGTTCCACATGTTGGCATTGTAGCGACCCCGCTGGGCTGCTAGGATATGCACAATAATGCACGTTGTCATTTCTGGACGACCCAAGGACCGCACCAGAATCCAGAAACAGCACCACCTCGTCTGGATTCCGGTTTCGCTCGTTTTTGGCTCGCGCCCCGGAATGACAAGAGGTGTTCAGGGAAAAGGCGCCTGGCGCGCGGAAAGCCGCTGCGGGCGTCCATTCTGAGGCTATGGCAGGGACGATCGATTATCAAACTGATCCCTCGCGCTACCGCCACTGGCGCATCGAGCGTGACGGCGACATCGCCTACTTGATCATGGATGTCGATCAGACCGGCGGCCTTGGCGATTACGAACTCAAGCTCAATTCCTATGATCTCGGTGTCGATATTGAATTGAGCGATGCGGTGCAGCGGCTGCGCTTCGAGCATCCAGAGGTGCGCTGCGTGGTGATCAAGTCCGGCAAGGACAATGTGTTCTGCGCCGGCGCCAATATCCGCATGCTCGGCAAGGCGACGCACGGCGCCAAGGTGAATTTCTGCAAGTTCACCAACGAAACTCGTTTGGCAATTGAGGACGCATCAGAGAATTCGAAACAGATCTACGTCTGCGCGATCAACGGCAATGCGGCTGGCGGCGGGTATGAGCTGGCGCTTGCCGCCGATCACATCATGCTGGTCGACGATCGCCGCTCGGCGGTCGCGCTTCCGGAGACGCCGCTGCTCGCGGTGCTGCCGGGCACTGGCGGACTCACGCGCGTCACTGACAAGCGCAAGGTGCGGCGTGACCGCGCCGACGTCTTCTGCTCGATTGAGGAGGGCGTGCGCGGCGCGAAGGCCGTCGAGTGGCGGCTGGTCGACGAGGTGGTGCCGAATTCGAAATGGAAGGAAGCAGTGGCAGCGCGCGCGAAGGAAATCGCTGCGCGATCGGACCGGCCGAAGGATGCCAAAGGCATCACGCTCACGCCGCTCGGGCGGAAGATCGAGATGGATAGAGTAGCGTATTCGCACGTCGATGTGGAGATAGACCGCGAGCGCGGGCTCGCGACTGTGACCGTGCGCGGGCCTTCAGAGGGTGTGCCTTCTTCCGTTGAAGCGGCGCATGCGCTCGGCGCCAAGTTCTGGCCGCTGATTGTCGCACGCGAGCTCGACGACGCAACCCTGCATTTACGGACGAATGAAGCCGCAATCGGCGTTGTTCTGTTCCGCACCGATGGCAGGGCGCAAGCTGTGCTCGAGTACGATGATTTCGTTGCCAAAGCCGACGGCGACTGGCTGATGCGCGAGATCCGTCATTACTTGAAGCGCGTGCTCAAGCGCATCGATGTGACGGCGAAGAGCTTTATTGCCTTGATAGAGCCCGGTTCCTGCTTTGCCGGCACGCTCGCCGAGCTCGCCTTCGCTGCCGACCGCTCGCTGATGCTGATCGGCACGTGCGAGGGCGACAACCGCAAGGCCGCGGCGATCACGCTGGGGCCGGCGAATTTCGGGTTTTATCCGATGGGTAATGGTCTAACGCGCCTGGAGACGCGTTTTCTGGGCGAGCCGAAGACGCTCGAAACTTTGAAGAGCAAAATCGGTTTTGGCGTCGAGGGCGAGGAGGCTGCCAAATTGGGTTTTGTCACCTCCGCCTACGAAGATTTCGATTGGGCTGATGAAGTACGCATGATGCTCGAGGAGCGTACGAGCTTTTCGCCCGACGCGATGACCGGCATGGAAGCGAATTTGCGGTTCGCCGGGCCGGAGACAATGGAGACTAAAATCTTCGGCCGCCTGACGGCGTGGCAGAACTGGATCTTCCAGCGCCCAAACGCTATCGGCGAGCAGGGCGCGCTGAAACTTTACGGCAGCGGCGTATCCCCAACGTTCAACAAAGAGAGGGTGTAGTGTGCAGCAATTTCCACTCATTCCCGCTGTAGCGCATTCGCAGGGGACGAACGGCTAACTGAAATGCCCGAGTGATGAAAGGACAATAACCATGAACATTGCTAGGGTCGACTATGACGGCCTCATCCCGAACAATGTCGCGCTCGGGCAGGACGTGCGCGTCAAGCGCGCGCTGGAGAAATGGCACCCCGGCTACCTCAACTGGTGGAACGACATGGGGCCGGACGGCTTCCAGGAGTCGCTGGTCTACCTGCGCACCGCGGTGAGCGTTGAGTCAAAAGGTTGGGCGGTGTTCGACTATATTCGCATGCCAGAATACCGCTGGGGGATTCTGCTTGCGCCTGCGGTTGAGGGCCGCGTTGTTCCTTTTGGCGCTCACAAGGGCGAGCCGGCCTGGCAGGAGGTGCCCGGCGAATACCGGGCGATGCTGCGGCGTCTGATCGTCATTCAAGGCGATACTGAACCAGCCTCCGTCGAACAGCAACGTCATCTCGGCAAGACTGCGCCGTCCCTTTACGACATGCGCAATCTGTTCCAGGTCAATGTCGAGGAGGGGCGCCACCTTTGGGCGATGGTCTATCTATTGCACAAATATTTCGGTGCCGACGGCCGCGACGAGGCAGAAGGTCTGTTGCAGCGCCGCTCCGGTGACGTCGATACCCCGCGCATGCTTGGTGCCTTCAACGAGAAGACGCCGGACTGGCTCTCGTTCTTCATGTTTACATTTTTTGTTGACCGCGACGGGAAGTTGCAGCTTGAGGCGCAGGCGCAGTCCGGCTTCGATCCACTGTCGCGCACTTGCCGTTTCATGTTGACCGAGGAGGCCCACCACATGTTCGTGGGCGAGACCGGCATCGGCCGCACCGTGCAGCGGACCTGCGAGGCGATGGTGCAAGCCGGCATTAACGATCCATACAACATCGATGCGGTGCGGCGACTTGGCGTAATTGATCTGCCGACCATTCAGAAGAAGCTCAACCTGCACTATTCACTGGCGCTCGATCTTTTCGGATCGGAGGTCTCAACCAACGCCGCCAATGCCTTCAATGCCGGGTTAAAGGGGCGTTTCCAGGAGCATCGGCTGAAGGATGATCATCAATTGCAAAACGACGTTTATCCGGTCCTGAAGCTAATCGACGGCGAAATCAAGCGCGTGGACGAGCCAGCACTCACTGCGCTCAATATGCGCCTGCGCGACGATTACACTAACGATTGCAACAAGGGTGTCACGCGCTGGAATAAGATCATCGAGGCGACTGGAATCAAGTTTGAGCTCACGCTGCCGCACGTGGCATTCCATCGTCACATCGGTGAATTCCGAGAGGTCCAGGCCACGCCAACCGGAGAGCTGCTCGACGAAGCTACGTGGGCAAAGAAAAAGGATGATTTCCTGCCGTCGGACGCCGACGGTGATTTCATCACCGGGCTCATGCGACCAGTCGTGGAGCCTGGCAAATTCGCAAGCTGGATCGCGGCCCCAAAGGTCGGCATCGATAACAAGCCTGGCGATTTCGAATACGTGAAGATCGTCTAGATTACGCGATCCTTTAAATTCGCGATGGCACAAGTCGCCTGCCGTATCAGCGGACGTTGACCCACACGCTCTTTTCCTGGGTCAGCATACCCGTAGACAATATCGCGCTCGCCCGCGTCGGGCGCGCCTTCCAGCACGCCGAGCTCTTCGCGCCCATGACAGTAACCGAGAACCTCCTAGTCGGACGGCGCCTACTCATGCGCACTGGCGTCTTCTCCGGCGCCCTCTACTTTGGGCGTGCGCGTCACGAGGAAATGGAGGAGAGGAGTTGGTCGAGCTTGTCATCGATTTCTTCGAGCTCTACCGTTACCGCGACGTGCCAGCCGGCAACCTGCCCTATGCGCGACGGCGACTTTACGCGCTCTCTGATCGAATGAGCGTGTTTCCATCACGCTTATGCACTGCGGGGTTACCGAGTTGCTAGGTCTTCCTCGCGCAACTTGAAACGCTGGATTTTTCCAGTCGCGGTGCGGGGCAAGACGGTGCGCAATTCAATCCAGCGCGGAAACTTCCACGGCCCTGCTTTATCCTTCACATGAAGTTTGAGTCGCTCGAGCAAAACATCATCTGCCTTAAAACCGTTGCGCAATACAATGAAGGCTTTTGGCTTAATCAGCCCGTCGGCGTCTTCCTTGCCAATGACAGCCGCTTCCAGCACTGCCTCGTGCGAAACGAGCGCCGCCTCGACATCGAAAGGCGACACCCACATGCCGGAAACCTTGAACATGTCGTCGGTGCGTCCGCAATAATAATAGTAACCGTCGGCATCGCGGCGGTACTTGTCGCCGGTGTGGGTCCATTCCCCGGCGAAGGTGCGCCGGCTTTTTTCGCGCTGGTTCCAGTAGCCTTCGCCGGCCGACGGTCCACGCACGATCAGTTCGCCGATCTCGCCGGCTCCGAGCTCGCGCCCGG
>DATFXJ010000118.1:0-5290 GCA_035315965.1 Pseudolabrys sp. | reverse complement strand
AAACGCTGCCCCTTCAGTAGCGGGAATCACTACGTGTTTTCCCTCCGGCATAGTACGTCCCTCCTTTGGCGACTTCTTGTTGATGGTGCTGCTTTTTTCTTTTCCTACGCACTTTAGGGTTTGCTCACAAGCCCTTGCCTGAGAAGCAGAGCGGAGCTAAGACCGACAGAGCACAGCTAGCCAAGGCTATAGCTGCCCTGAATGCTGGCGATGTACTCCTTGTCACAAGACTAGACCGCTTAGCTAGGTCTACCCGCGATCTACTCAACAACCTGGCACAGATCGGAGACCGTGCTGCAGCCTTCCGCTCCCTTAGCGATGCTTGGGCAGATACGACAACTGCCCACGGTAAGCTGATGATTACGGTCCTGGGCGGACTAGCCGAGTTTGAAAGGTCGCTGATCCTAGCTCGGACGAGCGACGGTAGAGCCCGTGCAAAGGCGCGTGGTGTGCGTTTCGGTAGGAAGCCTAAGCTGACTAGGCCGTGAACTCATAGAGCACGCAGCCATAACCTTATTGACGCGAGCTGGATGAAGGCGAGGTAGTTCGCTGCGAGCTTGTCATAGCGCGTCGCGATTCGCCGACACTGTTTGATCTTATTGAAAAATCGCTCGACTAGATTTCGGGCACGATAAAGATGTGGGCTGAAGCAGATAGGCTCCCTTCGATTGCATCTGGGCGGAACGTTGGCCCAAGAACCCTTTTCGGAGGCAAAGGTTCTGATCCAGTCTGCGTCATATCCACGATCAGCCAGCAGCATTGATCCCGATCTTAGGCGAGACAAAAGACTCAAGGCGAGGCGGTTGTCATGAGCTTCGCCCGTTGTGAGTCCCAGACGGACAGGCAGCCCGTTCGTGTCCACTACTGCATGAATTTTGCTTGTCAGTCCGCCTCGTGAGCGACCCATAGATTGGCTTCTGTTCCTGGCAATGCAGGCGGCGTGCTGATGCACGCGCACAATGGACGTGTCGATCATTTGGACGGCCGCATCATGAGCGGCGGCAAGTGAGTCCATGATCCGGTCCCATACTCCGGCCTTTCGCCACCGGACGAAACGGTTGTAGCAGGTGGTGCGTGGGCCATAGCAAACGGGCAGATCGCGCCATGGTGCGCCTGAACGCAGGACCCAAAAGATGCCGTTGAGCACGCGCCGATCATTTACACGCCGAATGCCGCGCGATTTGTTCGGTAAGAACGGCTTGATGGCGCCCCATTCAAAATCGCTGAGTTCGTAGCGCACGATCCAAAGCTCCAGTTTAGGAGCTTCAATCACGTCTCGGGCAGTGCCATCAACCCACAATAGCCGGTCGAGCTGTCACAAATGCTCTGAATTTACTTCCGCTTTCAGAGGATACTGTTGCAAAAGTCCGAAATCGCCCGATGATAATTTTACCGCCAAAAGACGATCCGACCAACGACCGCCGATCTCTGCAGCCTCAAACGCGTTACCGAGGTCGCCCGTGAGTTTATCGTCAGGCGATGAGGTCCCCCACATCTTTACATGAAAGTCGCGTCTACAGCCCGGAGAATTTTTGGTCCCGAGTGGAAAAAGACTTTTGCAACATAATCAGAGCACAGCGGACATGGCGGGACTTGCCGTTCGCACGACCAGGTCGCGAATGACCCCATAGAGGACATCGGCTAGCTGCTGCCCCCAAGAGCCTTCTATCGTGCGCTGAGATCCGCCCAACCGGCCTAAGGGTAGTCACTTCTTGCTCAGATGCCACACGCCATTCCAGTTGGCGGGCGGCGGGCTCCTCCGCATCTCTGCGATCCGCTCCATATAAATGGCAGAGGGGCGGTCCGCAGGTCTCATTTCGAGGCAGCGTTGAAAGCGCTCCTCGGCCGCCGCCCATTCGCGCTCCCGATAAGCCTTAAGGCCGTCTTCAAACTCATGAGCCAGTTCAAGCGTACCGGTGACCAACTCTCCCGTCCGGCCCAGAAGCTCATAGATGCGGATTGGTTCGCTTCTGCCCACGACTGTGATCAAATCAAGTTCGCGAACTTCCACCTCTTGCCGCCCAAGGCGAAGGGTATCCTCGCTGATTATAATCGGCGTTCCGTATACCTCACTGGCGCCGACAAGCCGCGAGGCCACATTGACGGTATCGCCAATTACCGTGAAGCTTTTGGAGACGGAGGATCCGATCGTGCCCACGATTACTTCTCCGGTCGCAATTCCCATACGCACACGAAGAGTGGGTGCGCCGCGACGCAGCCCGACGAGATTTGGCAGCTCTTTGTTGAGACCGTCAAGCGCCGCCTGCTGTTGGAGCGCCGAGAAACAGGCACTCGATGCGTGAGTGTCACCTGGGGAAAATGGCGCCGCCCAAAAGGCCATGAGTCCATCGCCTATATATTTGTCGACAATACCGTGATTGTCACGGATCGGGGCTGTCACGGCAGTGAAGTAGTGGTTTAGCATATTGACGATTGCGGAGGCCGTCAGTTGTTCGCTCATCGAGGTGAAACCGGCGATGTCCGAGAAGAATACGGTGACCACCTGCCGCTCCGCTCGATCGAATTCTCCAGACGCGGTCGCAATCAGATTGGCCACAATCCGCGGATCGACGAACTTACCAAATGCGTCCTTTATTTTTTCTCTGATGCGGATCTCTTCGACCATCCGATTAAACGCAAGAGCGAGCTGTCCGACCTCATCGTTTGTATCAACCGGTACAGTAATCGCAAAATGCCCGGCCTGGACCGCCGCTGTCCCCTCGGCCAGACGACGTAAGGTTCGCACAATATGCGCCGAAACAAAAATTCCTGCGCCGATACCTAGGCAACCGGCCAACGCAAACAGAAACAGATCAAGACCTTGGATAATGCTTTGCCTGGACAATGCCGCGCTGCCGACGGCGGTGGTAAGCTCGCCAAGCTTCTCGCGCAAGGCCGACGTGTCCGGACCAAAGGCAGCTTCGGTCTTGCGAAACTCAAGAGACTGGTTACGTGCTTCATCCAGGTGACCGTCGGCGGCGGCCTGTAGGACTTGCTCTCCTAGCTTGAGGAACGGGTGGAGCTGGCGTTCGATGAATGGCGTTGCACCCTTAAGCTCGGAGAACGTGCTCTGGCTCTTCCTGGCCACCGTAGGGTCTGCGAGGGCTTTATCGACGAGCGCGTTAAATTGAGCAAGATCGTCAGCTATCCGCTTCGCCTCCTGTTGCGCTTGGGACCTTGTAGTTTCCAAATCATTTTGGCTGAGAGCTGATTGGCGCAGCATCCGCAGTATGATCAGTTCGTACCGATCGGTGCGTACATCAAAATCGGCGATAAGCGTCCGCAAAGGAATGTGATATCGAGTGATGGCGACGATCTGATTCATGAACTGATGCTGCAACCATGTGGAAATACCAACAACCACCCCGAAGATGATCAGGATTGCAAAAGCTAGAGCAAGAATTTTGAAGCGGATTGTCATCGTAAATTGGCTATTGGTTCGTGAGCATCAATGACGGCATTTTTCGACGCCAATGTAATTGACTGGTCCAATATCAACTCCTTCGGCACATCACGCCGCAGAGATTATCGCGGGCAAAACAAGGTAGCGACGATGAATCCCGGACTGGCCCACGTAGCCGTGGCATGGCAGTTGGCCGCGGAAATAATCGTGCCTCTGAACCGGGAAGTTGGGAACAGCACCGGATGCCGTACGCAGCTCATGTTCTTCTCGACGATCTCATACCTATGCTGTTCGACAAGCTCTTGCTCAGCGACAAGCCAGATCGCAGTCTAATTGCTTGGCATGGATAGTCCATCCGGGCGATACTGAAGAAATTCAGTGCCGATTGTCCGAGTTTGGCACGTTGCCGCCGTCGGGAAATGCCTGTCGAGGTCTCGAGTTGAGAGCAAAGCGGACATGACCGGGGCGACGTCGCTGAGTGACCCATATGTATCGTCCGGCCGTGCGTTGCAAGAGAAGTTCTTCGAGTTGGCGGATGTGCGGTCTTGCATCAATGTATCCGGCCTTGATTGGAGCCTTTCGTGCTCCGGGCCATCATGGATATCAGCGCGCGTGCGATCTCGTTAGCGGACAGGCCTCAATGGGCCATTTGGGTCACC
The DNA here is from genome assembly GCA_035315965.1 of Pseudolabrys sp. Lineage (GTDB taxonomy): Bacteria > Pseudomonadota > Alphaproteobacteria > Rhizobiales > Xanthobacteraceae > Pseudolabrys. The sequence continues at coordinate 1,228 of DATFXJ010000118.1, read as the reverse complement.
AGTGTTCGCATGCGCCGGGAAGACCGATCCTCCATCTCGTCATCCTCTCGCAGACCTCGGCAGGTAAGACGTTTCGACGGCTGGCGTTGAGATCACGCGGCCTGAATCTTGGACGCCTCGAATACGCGACCATAAGCCAGGACGCTCCAAGCAATGCGAGCGAGCTTGTTGGCGAGCGCGACAGCGAGGACGTTGTGATGTAGCCGTTTCTTGGCTGCTTCGAGCCACGGCTTGAGCCCGTGCCGAGCCCAGCTCTTGGGCTTGATAAGTACAGCCCACGCGGCTTGAACGAATAGAACGCGCAGGTAGCGATTGCCGCGCTTGGATATCTTGCCGAGGATGGTGCGGTCACCGGTCGAGATTTGCTTGGGGACAAGACCCAGCCAAGCGGCGAAGTCGCGGCCCTTAGAGAACGCATCACCACCGCCGATCGCAGCTACGATTGCGCTGGAGATGATCGGCCCGATGCCTGGTACACTCATCAAGCGCTCACAGCCGGCATCCTGGCGCGCCAGAACCTCGATCTCGGTCGATAGACCGTCGATGCGCTCGTCGAGCCGGCGCCAGTCCCCTGCTAAGTCTTCGATGACGCGCAGCATTCGGGGCGAGAGAGCTTTGCAGGGTCTGGCGAGAATGCGCGGTAGCTCAGCGCGCAGGAAGCGCAGGCCTTGTCGCACAGCAACGCCGCGCTCCAACAGGAAGGCGCGGATCTGGTTGATGATGGCAGTGCGCTGACTGACCAACCGCTCACGCACGCGGTGGAGCGCCTGTAAGTCGAGCTGCTCGGCAGTCTTGGTCGCGACGAACTTCATCGTCGGGCGCTGCACCGCCTCGGCGATTGCCTCGGCATCGCGGAAGTCGTTCTTCTGCCCTCTCGAGTAGGGACGCACATATTTGGCTGGCATCAGCCTGGCGTCGTGACCAAGCGATGTGAGTTTGCGGCTCAGATGGTGTGCGCCGACGCAGGCCTCCATGCCGATCAAACACGGTGGTAGGTTGGAGAGTCGTACTTCTACTTGGCCGCGGGACCACTTCTGGCGCAGTACGATCGCGCCACGTCGATCCAGACCCACGACGTGAAAAGAGTTTTTGCCGATATCAATACCTATCACGGCGATTTCAGAATTAAACTTGGCTGACATGGCGTGCTCCTCGTCTTTGGCGCCCCTTGCCAGCTTCCCTTGCTGGCGGGGCCGGAGCACGGCCGGACCATCCCATTAGCGGACAT
>DATFXJ010000117.1:0-7762 GCA_035315965.1 Pseudolabrys sp. | reverse complement strand
TTGGAGCGGGCGAAGGGATTCGAACCCTCGACCCCGACCTTGGCAAGGTCGTGCTCTACCCCTGAGCTACACCCGCGTTTTCAACCACTTAGCCGCAGGTCGGCACCTCGCGGCAGGCAGTCAAAAGCTCCAAGGCCGATGCTGTAGCAGCCCAAAGGAGGCTTTTCAAAGAATTTTCGTGGCTTCGTCAGTAGCGATTGACTCGACGGCCAGATTGCACGCGAGGTGGCGGCACCCCCGCGGCGGGTTCGCTTACAAAAACCTCGATTACCCGCCAGCACGTTCGGCCGGCATGCTTCGAACGGATAGTACTGACAGTCTTACACGCTGGCCTGGCCAAGCGAGATAACCGCGCACTCAGGGCCCTCGCCGACCTGCACTGGGCAAACCTCAAATGACAGAAAGGCAATAACCGCTGTCGCAATCGGCAAAATGCGCATCATCTTTTACCTCTTCTCCCTTGATACTAACAGAGCGCCCGCTGGATTATTGCCCGCATGCCAAAAACGCCCGAACAGCTTTTTGCAGAACTCGATTCCCTCGGTATCAGATACTCAACAGTCAAGCACCCGCCGTTATTTACAGTTGAGCAGTCGCGAATCCTGCGCGGGCAGATCCCCGGCGGTCACACCAAAAATTTGTTCTTGCGCGACAAGAAATACGCAATTTATTTGGTAGTTGCACTGGAAGATGCCGATATCGACCTGAAAGGCCTGCACCGGCGGCTGGGCGCCAGTGGGCGTTTCTCTTTTGGGTCCTCCGATCTGCTGCGCGAGGTGCTGGGTGTAGAACCCGGGGCTGTTACACCGTTTGGCGCTATCAACGATGTAGAAGGCCGCGTTGTCGTGGTACTCGACTCCACGATGATGAAGCATCGGACACTGAACTATCATCCGCTGGTCAACACTATGACTACTTCGATAAGTCGGGAAGACCTTGTGAAATTCCTTGAATCTACCGGGCATATTCCCCGAATCGAGCGCGTTTCACGGCACGCCTCGACCGTGCCTTGATGATTGCATTAGCTTGACCGATAACCCATCTAGTCCGGCAAGGGACTTCGGAATTGCGGCCGTTCGCAGCCGCACGAGGCGGAAGAATATGCTGCAAGATGGCGGGGCAACGACAGTAGCCGAGCTGGTCAAGGACACGACCACGCAAGGCTTCATGAAGGACGTAATCGAAGAATCCAGACGCCAGCCTGTGCTGGTTGATTTCTGGGCGCCCTGGTGCGGCCCCTGCAAGCAGCTCACGCCTGTCCTGGAAAAGGCCGTGAAGGCGGCCAAGGGCAAGGTCAAGCTCGCCAAAATGAACATCGATGAGCATCCAGCAATCCCAGGCCAGATGGGCATCCAATCGATCCCCGCGGTGATTGCATTTTCAAACGGCCAACCAGTCGATGGTTTCATGGGCGCGCTGCCTGAGGGTCAGGTGGTCGCATTCCTGGAGCGGATCACCAAAGGTGCGGTTGGCTCTGAGGAAAAGGATCGGCTGAAAGCAGCCGATGCCGCGCTGGCTGACGGTAACGCCGCGGGTGCCGCCGAAATATATGCGCAGCTACTTGCCGAGAATAATGCAAACATAAACGCGCTAGCTGGCCTCACGCGTTGCTACGTCAGAACCGGTGCGCTTGAGCAAGCCAAACAGACGCTCGCCCTCGTTCCAGACGACAAGCGGAATGAGGCCGCAGTCGTCGCCGCACGCGCCGCGCTCGACGTTGCCGAGCAGGCCAAGTCAGTTGGGCCGTTGGTAGATCTAGAAAAAAAAATGCTGGCCGACCCGCTCAACCACCAAGCGCGCTTCGACCTTGCAGTCGCTCTCAACGCGAAGGGCAAGCGGGAGGACGCAGTCAAGCATCTTATCGAAATCGTCAAGCGTGACCGTAAATGGAATGATGACGGCGCCCGCAAGCAGCTTGTCCAGTTTTTTGATGCGTGGGGGCCGACTGATCCGGCAACCGTGGAAGGCCGCAAGCGTCTGTCTTCGATCTTGTTTTCGTAACGGGTCGCCACATTTGCAGCACTAAGTGGCCGGGTGACGCCAAGATGCCGATGAACGCTCAATATCGCGGACCGATCGAAATGCCCGGGGTCATCCCAGTATTCCCTCTGCCGGGTGCGCTGCTTCTGCCGCGCGGGCAAATACCGCTGAATATTTTTGAGCCGCGCTATCTCGCAATGGTCGACGACGCATTGCGCGATGGCCACCGGTTGATCGGCATGATCCAGCCCGAAGTCACCCCAGGTGGTTCGACCGACAAGCCACGACTTTACACAATCGGGTGTGCGGGGCGTATCACCCAACTTGTCGAGAGCGGCGACGGGCGATATCTAATCGAGCTCACAGGTGTTTCGCGCTTCCGCGTCGAGGAGGAGCTGAGAGTTGCCACGCCTTACCGGCAATGCCGAGTCACTTATGCGCCGTTCGCTGATGATTTTATTGCCCGCAAGGGCGAAAACGCTGTTGATCGCACGGCATTGCTTTCGGCTCTTACCGCGTTTCTAAAAGCCAACGATTTGAAGGCTGACTGGGAAGGCATCGAAAAGGCACCGAATGAGGCGCTAGTCAATGCGCTGTCAATGATGTCCCCCTACGGGACGGCGGAGAAGCAGGCACTCCTAGAAGCTCCGGATTTAAAGACCCGTGCGGAAGTCCTCATCGCCATCACCGAGATCGAACTCGCAAAGAAGAACACTGAAGGCGAGCCGCAGCTACAGTAGCTCTTTCTTGGCGTCCCCGTGAACGCGAGAGCCATACGCCGCACTTATCGATAAGCCGGTGGTTATAGGCCTGAGCCTTCTTCGCAAACGCGCCGTCGCCCCGGGACGACAGGCAGTGGCAAACAGCCCCGCCGTGCTATAAGTCCAGCGAATTAACCGCGAGTTTTTCCCATGTCCACCGTGCCGCCGACTGAACGGCCCCCCGGCAGTGTCGATCCGAAACTGCTGGAAATTCTTGTGTGTCCCCTTACCAAAGGGCCCCTCGAATACGACGCCGAAAGGCAAGAGCTGATCTCGCGAAAGGCCAAGCTCGCCTATCCAATCCGCGACGGCATACCAATCATGTTGCCAGAAGAAGCACGCCAGCTGACTTGAGGAATATCACTCATCGTTAATTTGTCATCGCCAGGCTTGTGATCCCAAGTCGGGTTTACTGCCTTTGCAGTAGGGAGAGAAATGTAATGATCAAAATCTGGGGCCGCAAAACTTCGTCCAACGTGCAAAAGGCGATGTGGGCAGTCGGTGAACTCAAGCTCAAACACCAACGCATCGACATCGGCGGCCCGTTCGGAAAGAACAAGGAGCCGACTTATCTCGCCATGAATCCCAATGGACTTGTCCCCACACTTGAGGAAGAAGACGGCTTCCTGCTTTGGGAATCCAATTCGATTGTGCGCTATCTCGCGGGCAAGCATGACAAAAGTGGAACGCTTGAGCCAAAGGAAGCCAAACAGCGCGCACTCGCCAGCCAGTGGATGGACTGGCAGTTGTCGGTGGCGGGACCTGCGATCGGTCCGGCATTCTGGGGCCTGATCCGTACCCCACCGGAAAAACGCGACATGGCCGCGATCAAGACTTCGCAGGAAAAAACCATTGACGCGATGAAGATGCTCGACGCACAGCTGGAAAAGACTGAATACGTAGCTGGCCCCTCATTTTCCTATGGCGACATCCCGGTAGGAATTATGTGCTATCGCTTCGTGCAGTTAGTGCCTCAGCGGCCGCCTATGCCAAATCTCGACCGTTGGTACGGACTGATCTCCAAGCGCACGGCGTTCCAGGACCACGTCGGGAGCGTTCCACTGACATGAATGACGCAGGCAAGGGAGGCCGCTGCCTCGGTCTGATCGGCGGCCTCGGGCCGGGTGCAACCGTTCATTATTATCGCGGACTCCTTGCCGCCCATAAAGCAGCTGGTCAGGCAGCACGGTTGCTCATCGCCCATACCGACGTCAATCGCGTGCGCGCTTTTGTGGAGAAAAACGATCGCGGCGGACTGGCTTGCTATCTGGCAGGCTTCGTTTCCAGTCTAGCCGCCGGGGGCGCCCAGATGACCGCCATAGTCGCGATTACGCCGCATATTTGTACCGCCGAATTGACCGCAATTTCTCCGTTGCCGCTGATCGACATGGTGTCAGAAGTCGCTGCGGCGATCCAGGCGCGCGATCTCAAGCGTGTCGCGTTGCTGGGCACGCGTTTCACAGTCGAAAGTCGCATGTTCGATCGCCTCGGGGTCGACGTTGTCATGCCCAAAACAGAAGAAATTGAACAGATTCACAATATCTATATGGATGTTCTTAATGAGCGCAGCACGCCGGCGCAAATTGATGGATTGCGTGAGGTTGCGCGCACTCTCATTGCGCGTGATGGTGCCGAGGCGGTGCTGCTGGCTGGAACCGACTTCTCGATGGTGCTCAACGAACGCGACGCCGGCTTCCCGACAATCGACTGCGCGCGTGTGCACATCAACGCGATTGTTCGGCGGTTACTGGATCAAGCCTAAAGCGCTTCGCCTTTGAGCAGTTTCGGCACATCGCCTGTGAACCCTGCCGCCTCGCGGATGAACATGCGCTTAAGAGCGGGCATGCGTTCGACTAGGCCAAGCCCGATATCGCGCGCAAGCCGCAGCACATCGGAGTGGTTCGAGAAGAGCCGATTTAACCCGTCTGTGGCCACGCTCATCATCATGGTATCGAAGCGCCGCCAGCGCTGATAACGCTCAAGCACATCCGGCCCGCCGGGATCGAGCCCGAGGCGCGCCGTATCCGCAATTGCTTCGGCCAGCGCGGCAACATCGCGTAGCCCCATATTCAGTCCCTGACCCGCGATTGGATGGATGATGTGCGCGGCGTCGCCTACCAGCGCCAGTCTTTCGCCAATAAATTTGCGAGCGGTAAAAAGCCCGAGCGGAAATGCACGTCGTGGCCCGATTACCTTGAGCTCTCCGAGTTGCAGGCCAAAGCGCTTTTCCAGTTCCGCGTGGAATTCAAGGTCCGGAAGCGCGACGATACGCGCGGCTTCGCGTGCGTCCTCCGTCCATACGATCGAGCAGCGCCTGCCGGTCAGCGGCAGGATCGCGAACGGGCCCGCCGGCAGAAAATGCTCTTCAGCACGGCCATTATGCTCGCGCTCATGCGCGACTGTCGTGACGATCGCCGACTGGTCATAGCGCCAGCCGTGGGTTGAGATGCCGGCCTGCTCACGGATCACTGAGTGTGCACCGTCGGCGCCAACCAGCAAGCGGGCCGAAATTACCTCGCTATCGGACAGAGAAACCCTGATGGAATTGGCATCCGTTTCAAAGCCCGCCACCGCCCCCGCGCGCAACCTTGTGCCGAGGTCTTTTGCCTTGGCAACCAATGCATCCACCAGATGCCGGTTCTCGACCATATGCGCAAAGGGTTTGCCCTCCTCCACCTCGCCGCCAAAGGCAAGAAATGTCGGGCGCACCGCGTCGTTGAGCTTGGAGTCAGTTACCACCATATCGCGGATCGGTTGCGCGTTTTCCGCAACTGAATCCCACACCTCGATCGCCTCAAAGAGGCGTCTCGCGGCAGCCGCGATGGCCGAGGCTCGCGGATCCTTCGACTGGACATGAGCCAGTGCGGGATCGATGACAACCACCGTGAATGGATCGCCCAACCCTTGGCGCAGCGCAATTGCGAGCGCCAGTCCCGCAAAGCCGGCTCCGCCGATGACAACCTCGGCGTGCGGGTACGTGGAATCGGCTTTGTTCATGCGCCTTCCTTGTAAATCTCGCCGGAGCATAGCAGGTTGAGCACGGACTTTGACCCATCCGAGCTTCCTCATGTCTTCTGCTGTCCAAGATCTGCTTAATATTCTTGATCTCGAACCGTTGGAAGTGAACTTGTTTCGCGGCCGCTCCCCTCAGGTCGGCTGGCAGCGTGTGTTCGGGGGACAAGTGATAGGGCAGGCGCTGGTGGCTGCCGTGCGCACAGTCGAAATCCGACCGCCGCATTCCCTGCACGCTTACTTCCTGCTGCCGGGCGATCCCAAGGTACCGATAATCTATGACGTCGATCGCATTCGTGACGGCAAAAGCTTCACGACAAGACGCGTTACTGCACGCCAGCACGGACATCCAATCTTTTCCATGCTGGTGTCGTTCCATCTCGACGAGCCGGGGCTAGACCATCAGGCCAAGATGCCGGACGTGCCGCCGCCAGAAAAGCTGCCGAGTGACGCCGATATGCGCGAAAAATTACTGCCGATGATGCCCGATCCAGTCCGACGCTATTACGAACGCGAGCGGCCGATCGAGTTGCGCCCGGTCGAATTCGAGCGTTATCTCGGTAAGAAAATTCCCGGCGGGCAATTCAATGTTTGGATCCGGACCACTGACAAGCTTCCCGATCTTCCCGCCATTCATCAATGCGTGCTGGCCTACGCATCCGATATGATGCTTCTCGATACTGCGCTCGCGCCGCACGGTCGAACGCTGTTCGAAAGGGAATTCATGGCCGCCAGCCTCGACCATGCGCTGTGGCTACACCGTCCATTCCGTGCTGACGACTGGCTGCTCTATGCGCAGGATTCACCCAATCTGCATGGCTCGCGCGGCTGCGCACGCGGACTTATATTCAAGCGCAATGGAACGCTCGTCGCGTCGGTGGCGCAAGAAGGCTTGGTGCGCCAGCGACGAGAGACTTGATTTGCACAATGAGGCGATTGTTTGCGGGCTTTTGTGCCCTGATTTTACTTATGACGGCCGCGTATGGTGCATCGGGCAGACAATCCCCGCCGCCCGGTTCGTTCGGAGGCGCGCCCAAACAATATACTCAATTTACGGCCGCGGAACTTTCACGGGGCTTTTTCGCATTGGCGTTCGGATCCGACCTGCGCATCGGTGCCCGGCCGCTCGGAATCCGTCGTTTTGACCATGCAATTCGGGTGCGAATCATAGGCGGCGGGACGATCGATCGCAGCAATGCAATGGCACGCGTCATTGAAGAATATGCGCGTAAGGTTCCGAGCCTGGAGCTGAGCATTGCCCCATCGGTTGCTTCGGCGGAAATCGAGCTTCGACTGATCGATGAGAAGGATTTTCAATCGGCACTGCAGGCCGCCTTTGGCGCAAAGGTCGCCAAAGCCTTTGTCTCTCGTACCGATCCGCAATGCATGACCAGTGTTAAATCAACTGTCGACGGAAAGATCGTGCACTCAGTGTCTTTTATTATCGTTGACAAAGGCGAGGACGTTTTTCTTGACTGCGCGTATCATGAATTGCTGCATGCGTTCGGCCTTTCGAACCACGATCAGCACAACCCTTGGACGACCCTCAATCAGAAACGCATGGTCGGCTACCTGACCGTCTACGACCGGTATCTGTTGACCTTGCTGTACGATCCGCACATCAGACCCGGCATGACGGTGCGGCAGGCTCGCGCTGTCTTGCCGAATGCTATCGCCGAACTGGGGATTCCTACTTCGCACCGCGGCAGATGAGTCAGCAACGCTGACCTACTTCGCCCGGAAATGCGGCGTGCTGCCTGTGGGTACAGCAACACGGCCGCTTAATTTCTAAGCCATCTGTCGGTAGTTTGTGCAAATGAGCCCGCGCCGAGCGGGTTTTCATTGCCAAAGCGCCCTTTTTCTGGGCGCCGTTCGCCGGGGGCAAGACAATCCATGAAGCTCGTCATTGCTGTCATCAAGCCATTCAAACTCGACGAGGTGCGTGAGGCTCTTACCCGAATTGGCATTCATGGAATGACCGTGGCCGAAGTCAAAGGCTACGGGCGGCA
>DATFXJ010000116.1:0-25008 GCA_035315965.1 Pseudolabrys sp. | reverse complement strand
GTGTTGCTGCCACTTGTTGCAGTCGCGCTTTACCTCGTAATCGGGTCGCCGCAATTGCCCGGCCAGCCATTGGATGCGCGGTTGCGCGCGGTCCATCAGGAAACGTCGATAACAAGCCTGGTGTCGAAAGTGGAAGCCCATCTAGAGCGTAATCCCGACGATGCGCGTGGCTACGAAGTTCTGGCACCTGTCTATCTACGACTCGGCCGGTTCGCCGATGCAGTTAATGCCCGTCGTAAGTTGCTCGTATTGAACGGAGAAAATGCTGAACGGCAATCCGATCTTGGTGAAGCCCTGACAGCGGCTGCCAATGGCATCGTTACTGTGGATGCCAAATCGGCTTTCGAACGTTCGCTCGCACTTGATCCTGCACAACCCAGGGCGAAGTTTTACATCGGCATGGCCGCCGAGCAGGACGGCGACCGGGCGCAAGCCGCTGCGATTTGGCGCGACATGATCAGCAAAGCGCCGGCTGACGCGCCCTGGTTACCAGTCGTACGTGATGCACTTGCACGCATGGGAGGCGAGCAGCCTGTTGCCATGGCGCCGGGGCCGAGCCGCGAAGACGTTGCTGCTGCCGCTGCCATGAGCGACAAGGACCGCGGAGAAATGATCCGCGGCATGGTCGCGCGGCTCGCCGATCGTCTGAAAGAGAATGGAAACGATGTTGACGGCTGGCAGCGACTATTACGCGCCTATATGGTGCTGGGTGAGCACGATAAGGCGCATGCTGCCGCAGCCAACGCCAAGCGGGCGTTCGCCAAAGATCCCGATAAGCTTCGCCAGATCGAAGATATGATCAAAAGCCTGGGGCTTGAAGGCTGAACGAGAATGACCCGCAAACAGCGACGCCTGGTCTTGATCGGCGCAAGCCTTGGCGTCCTAGCGATCGCCGCGGCCTTGGTGCTCAGTGCGCTGCGTGATTCGATCTTGTTTTTTAATTCGCCGACCGATGTCGTCGAAAAGCATCTCGCGCCAGGCACGCGCATGCGTGTTGGAGGGTTGGTGAAGCCAGGTAGCGTGGAACGCGGCGACAATCTGCTCGTGCGCTTCGCAGTGACCGATGGCAAAACCGATATCGCGGTACACTATCGAGGCATTGTTCCTGACCTATTTCGGGAAGGGCAGGGCGTTGTGGCAGAGGGCAAACTCGAGCCTAGCGGAATGTTGGCCGCCGATACGGTACTTGCCAAGCACGATGAGCGATATATGCCGCGCGAGGTTGTGGACGCTTTAAAGAAAAGCGGGCGATGGCAGGAGGGTGAGGCCAAAAGCGCTGGGAGTGCAGCGAAATGATTCCAGAGCTGGGGCATTATGCTTTGGTGCTGGCCCTCACACTCGGACTGATCCAAGCTATTGCGCCGATTATTGGCGCGCGCGCACATGATGCCTCGCTGATGCAGCTCGCTAGCTCGACGGCGGTAGTGCAATTCGCTTTTGTCGGGCTCGCATTTTTGGCACTGGTCGTCTGTTACGTGACCTCAGACTTTTCGGTCGCGACGGTTTACGAAAACTCGCACTCGATGATGCCCCTGATCTACAAAATCACCAGCGTGTGGGGAAACCACGAGGGCTCAATGCTCTTGTGGGTTTTAATACTCTCGCTATTCGGGGCGCTCGTTGGCGGTTTCGGTAAAAACCTGCCTTCTGCACTGAAAGCGCGTGTGCTGGCGGTTCAATCCTGGATTGCCTGTTCCTTCTATTTATTCATTCTCTTCACCTCCAATCCTTTCCTGCGCCTCGCACAGGCGCCATTCGAAGGCCGTGACCTTAATCCGATTCTGCAGGACATCGGCCTCGCCATACATCCTCCGCTGCTATACCTCGGTTACGTTGGTTTCTCGATCACCTTTTCGTTTGCCATTGCAGCGCTGATCGAAGGGCGCATTGACGCTGCCTGGGCGCGCTGGGTGCGGCCGTGGACACTTGCCGCCTGGATGTTCCTCACGGTCGGTATCGCTATGGGTTCGTATTGGGCTTACTACGAACTCGGTTGGGGCGGCTTCTGGTTCTGGGATCCAGTGGAGAACGCTTCGTTGATGCCGTGGCTTGTAGGCACGGCTCTTTTGCATTCGGCAGTGGTGATGGAGAAACGGAACGCTCTGAAAATCTGGACCCTCTTGCTCGCCATACTCGCCTTCTCGCTTTCATTGATAGGCACCTTTCTGGTCCGATCAGGTGTACTCACATCAGTGCATACCTTTGCCAATGATCCGGCACGTGGCGTGTTCATCCTGGCGATCCTGGTACTGTTCATCGGGGGCGGTTTGACCTTATTCGCCTGGCGCGCGCCAATGCTCAAACAGGGCGGTTTATTTGCGCCGATTTCGCGCGAGGGCGCCCTCGTGTTTAACAATCTTTTTTTGACGACCGCCTGTCTGACTGTTTTCGTTGGTACACTTTATCCCTTGGCGCTCGAGGCTGTTACCGGTGAGAAGATTTCCGTCGGCGCGCCCTTTTTCAATCTAACCTTTGTACCACTCTTCATTCCTCTGTTATTTGCCATGCCCTTCGGGCCGCTTATGGCGTGGAAACGAGGCGACATTCTCGGCGTTGCTCAACGACTGATCACTGTCCTTGGCCTTGGCATGATTGTTATGGCTGTGACCTTCGTTTCGGAAGGCGGAAGGTCGGTAATGGCGCCGTTCGGCATCGGCTTGGCGACATTTGTGATGGTCGGTGCTTTCATTGATATTGTTGAGCGGATCGGATTATTCCGGCTGTCATTTTCGGTATCACGTCAACGCGCTGTCGGTTTGCCGCGTTCAGTTTGGGGCACCGCGCTGGCTCATTTTGGGATCGCGGTAACATTCCTCGGGGTCGTTGGTGCAAGCACCTGGGCGAGCGAACTCATTGTGGCGCTCAAGCCGACCCAGACAATCTCACTTTCCGGCTATGAGCTGGTCTTCGACGGTCTCGTGCAGCGCTTCGGGCCGAATTATCGCGAAGCTGCAGCGAAATTTACTGTGAGCGAAGCCGGTGTACCGGTCGGCGTTATGGAGCCCTCAAAACGTAGTTTCACGACGCGCGCCACCACTACCACGGAGGCCGCGTTGATGACGCGGGGTCTCAGCCAACTATATCTGTCGCTTGGCGACGTCAATGACGATGGGTCAGTCTCTGTGAGACTCTACCGAAAGCCAATGGTGCTTTTGATCTGGCTCGGCGCCGTAGTGATGGCGCTCGGCGGCGCCCTGTCATTGTCGGATCGCAGGCTTCGCATCGGTGCTCCGAAACCGGCTGCGAAACGAGTAGCGCAGCCCGCAGAGTAGAGGATATGTGGCGCCTCGCATTCACCGCTCTGTACGTTTGGCTCATTGTGTCGGGTCCGACGCAGGCTGTACAGCCAGATGAAATGCTGAAAGACCCGGTCTTGGAGAGTCGAGCACGTGATTTGTCGCGCGAGCTGCGGTGTATGGTCTGCCAAAACCAGTCGATTGATGATTCTGAAGCGCCACTTGCCCGCGACTTGCGGCTGCTTGTGCGCGAGCGGCTCACCAAGGGCGATAGCGACCAGCAAGTACTCGATTTTTTGGTATCGCGTTATGGCCAGTTTGTGCTGCTAAGGCCGCCGCTCGAATGGCGCACCTTGGTTTTATGGGGATTGCCGCCTGTGGCGTTGGTTGCGGGGCTGATCGGCCTGATGATCAAGGCCCGCCGACAAAATTCGGCACAATCGGGAGTTGAAACTCTTAGCCAAGACGAGGAGCGACGGCTTTCGACTTTGATCGATCCCGCAGTTCCTGAGCGTTGAATATCCTATCGAATTTCAAGAACTATCGCTATTCGAAATCTTACAAAAGTTTAATCCTGCCGACAGGACCCTGTAAGGCTCATCGCACCATCTTCAGGTTCGAAACGCGCGCCCGCGCGCCGACGAATTCCGATGGAGATTTACCGATGAATCCGAGCGTTGTTCCCGCTCCTCATAATAATCCCAAGAGGCTGCGCGTGCTGGGTGGCCGCCGGTTTATCCTGTTCGCCACCACCATTGCCAGCCTCGGCGCCGCGGCGCTTGTCGTTACGCCCAGCCTCAACTTCAGCGGAGGCTATTCTGCCGCGATCGCACAGAACCTTTCCGAACAGGCGCGCAAGCAGCAAGCGCCGGTCGGATTTGCCGACATCGTTGAGAAAGTAAAACCGGCAGTGATTTCGGTGCGCGTCAAGGTTGACGATGGGTTGCAAACGAACGGCCTGGGCAGCAACGATGTTCCCCCGGGTTTGCGCGAGTTCTTCCGCCGATTTGGAATGCCTGATGTTCCGAATGGGTCCGAAGGTATCCCACGAGGCCGCGGTCGAAACCTTATTACGGGTCAGGGCTCCGGTTTTTTCATTTCGGCTGACGGTTATGCGGTGACCAACAATCATGTCGTTGAGAAAGCGGAGAGCGTTCAAGTCACCACCGACGATGGCAAGACGCATAAGGCCAAGGTGATTGGCACCGATCCGCGTACCGACTTGGCGCTGATTAAAGTCGAAGACGGGCCGTTCCCGTACGTGAAGCTGTCTGACAAGTCTCCGCGCATTGGCGATTGGGTGCTTGCAGTCGGAAATCCCTTTGGCCTTGGCGGCACAGTCACAGCCGGCATCGTGTCGGCGCGCGGTCGTGATATCGGCGCCAGCGCCTATGATGATTTCATTCAGATCGATGCGCCAGTTAACAAGGGTAATTCTGGCGGGCCAACATTCGATACTGATGGCAATGTGATCGGAGTCAACACGGCGATCTTCTCGCCCTCGGGTGGTTCGGTCGGCATCGCCTTTGCAATCCCATCTGACACCGTGAACAGCGTTGTCGCCCAGCTCAAGGAACACGGCTCGGTCACGCGCGGCTGGATCGGCGTTCAAATTCAGCCGGTGACGCCCGACATCGCGGATAGTCTTGGCCTTAAGAAGGCGGAAGGTGCGCTTGTCGCGGAGCCTCAGGCAAATAGCCCGGCGCAGAAGGCGGGCATCGAGGCTGGTGACGTTATCATTTTCCTTGACGGCAAAGAGGTCAAGGACGCTCGCGATCTCGCCAAAAAAATTGGAGCGATGGCTCCAAAGACCTCAGTGAAACTGACGATTCTCCGCAAAGGCTCGGAGAAGACGGTTACCCTCACCCTCGGCGAAATGCCAAATACGAAGGAAGCGCGCGCAAGTGGCGAAGATGGCGATAACGACGCTGACGTTGGCAAACTCGGGCTTACGCTCGCCCCGGCTGCGCGCGTCGCCGGCTCTGGAGCGGAGGGTGTCGTTGTTACCGGTGTCGATTCGACTGGTATTGCCGCCGATCACGGGTTTTCGACTGGCGATGTAATCCTCGAGATTGGTGGAAAGTCCGTGTCGACGCCGGCTGACGTGCGGGAAGTCGTTAAGAGCGCGCGCGCGGAAGGTAAGCGCAGCATCCTGGTGCGGGTGAAAAAGGGTGAAAGTACGCGCTTCGTTGCCCTTCCGCTCGCACGCGGTTGAGTCGAATTTGGGGACGGCCTGCCGGCATCCGTCGCCCCCGCCGGTGGGTCTGCCCTCAACGGGGCGGGCGTCATGCCCGTCCCGGCAATTTCCGGAAAGCGGGCGTGCTTCGACCGCACGACTGCTTTCAGTACGAACTCCAACCCCGGCATCCGTCGCCCCCGCTGGGGTGGGGTCGCGGCGGGGGTGGCGGTTTCCGCCGCCCCCTCGCGTACAAAAGGGTTAACCCCGCCACGGAATTGACTGGAATTGGTATGACCGATGCCCACTTATCCGAATATTAACGGGCAGCGCCCTTTCGGCAGGATGGCCGAAGCGCAACCGGATCGGGTCACCATGCGCCTTCTGGTCATCGAGGACGACCGCGACGCTGCCGACTATCTTGTAAAAGCATTCCGCGAGGTTGGTCACGTTGCTGACGCCGCCGGTGATGGCGACGACGGCCTGGCCATGGCACTTGGTGGCCAATATGACGTGCTAATCGTTGACCGCATGCTACCCAAACGCGACGGGCTGGCCGTGATTGGCGCCTTGCGAGCAAAAGGCATGGAAACGCCGGCCTTGATCCTCTCGGCCCTTGGCCAGGTCGACGATCGGGTAAAAGGACTGCGGGCCGGCGGCGATGACTACCTGCCCAAGCCGTATTCATTCTCCGAATTACTGGCACGCGTTGAGGCATTAGCGCGACGTCGCGTTGGTCGCAGTGAGGAAACCGTGCTGCGAGTCGGTGATCTCAAGCTCGACCGCTTGTCACATCAGGTACATCGTGGCGAGGAGGAAATTTCGCTGCAGCCGCGCGAATTTCGCCTCCTGGAATACCTAATGCAGCATGCTGGGCAGGTTGTAACTCGTACTATGTTATTGGAAAATGTGTGGGATTACCATTTCGACCCGCAAACCAATGTTATTGACGTGCACATCTCGCGCTTGCGTTCGAAAATCGATAAAGGTTTTTCCCAGCCGCTCCTGCATACGATCCGCGGCGCGGGATACATGATACGTGACGGCGCTCGGTAAACTTTTTCGTACGACGACGTTTAAGCTGACGCTGGTCTATCTGACCGTTTTTGCCCTGTTTGCGGCATTTCTGCTTGGCTATTTTGCCCTTAACACGCGCCGTCTGATCACCGAGCAGATCACCGACACGGTTAACGCAGAAATCACCGGGCTGTCCGAGCAATACCGTCTTGGCGGTATCAGGCGGCTGGTTGCCGTTGTGGATGCACGGGCGCGACGGCCAGGATCGAGTCTTTACCTCGTTACAACCTTTGCCGGAGAAGCGCTTGCGGGCAACGTCACTGCGTTGCCACCGGGCACACTCGATAATCCTGGCTGGACGGAGACAGGCTACCGCAGGCTCGATGAGGCCGATGCGGCGGGTCATCTGGAGCACCACGCGCTGGCACGCGTCTTTCAACTGCCGGGCGGATTTCGCCTACTGGTCGGTCGAGATCTCGACGAGCGCGAGCGACTTTACAAAATTGTGCTGTCGGCTGGACGGTGGTCAATTGCGATTGTGATCGTGCTTGGTCTCGTTGGCGGATTGTTTGTCACTCGTCGGGTTCTACGCCGCATCGACGCCATGACTGAGACCACGCGCACAATCATGCACGGTGATCTCGGGGGCCGGTTGCCGGTTGCTGGCACCGGCGATGAGCTTGATCGTTTGGGAGAAAACCTCAATCTGATGTTGGAACGCATCGAGGCGCTGATGCGTGGCTTGAAGGAGGTTTCCGACAACATTGCCCACGATCTCAAAACGCCGATCACGCGGTTGCGTAATCGTGCGGAGGAGGCATTGCGTTCGGCCAAGGATGAGGCCGAGTACCGTGCTGCTTTGGAAAGCACGATCGAAGAATCGGATGGTCTTATTCGTACCTTCAATGCGCTTCTGATGATCGCGCGCGCGGAATCCGGGCAGGCCCGAGAAAATATATGCGAATTCGATGCAGCGGAGATCGCTCACGATGTTGGGGAGCTGTATGGGGTCTTGGCGGAGGAAAAAGGAATTGCCCTGAAAGTGGAAGCTGACGCACCGGTGAGGCTAAGAGGAAATCGTGAGCTTATCAGCCAGGCACTCGCTAACCTGATCGACAATTCCATCAAATACACGGATCCGGGTAGCAGTGCGGCGAACGGCGCACCGGCGCAAATTGTGGTGCGCGCCCTCAGCGAGGGAGATCGCATTCTGCTAAGTGTGGCCGATAGCGGGCCCGGTATACCTGAAGCTGATCGCGCTCGGGTGGTTGAACGCTTCGTTAGGCTGGAACGAAGTCGTTCCAAGCCTGGCTCTGGGCTTGGTTTGAGTCTTGCTTCGGCAGTGGCGCGACTACATGGCGGCGAACTAACGCTCGTAGACAACCAGCCAGGTCTTAAGAGCGTCATTGCTTTGCCGCGGGAAGGGCCGGTACAGATTGCGGGATGAGACGTCTCACCAAACGAGGGATTTCCCGCAAAGCGGCTGTTGGGCGACCTGTCGTCGGTGCTGGCGTTAGAGTAGGCGCAACACTGGCCGAGCGCATTGCGAAAGCGCCCCGAATAAGCGATCGAAAAAAGGCACGCGCGCGCATTACGGATTGGCTGGCTAGTCTACCCTCAGCAGAAGCGGAACCGCTCAGAGCACTGTTTGCCGCCAGGCCAACTGTCAATACGCTGATGGAGAGCATCGCTGAAAGCTCGCCCTACCTGTGGGAACTAGCGGCCTGGGAGCCAAGACGGTTACTGCGATTGCTCAACGCGGGCCCGGACCAGCACCTGATTGCCTTATTGAATGAGCATGGCCGCGCCATCGCGTCTTGCAAGGACGAAGCCGAGGCGATGCGCTTGTTGCGCCGGATGAAACGTGAGGCTGCGCTGTTGATTGCGCTCACTGACATCGGCGGCGTTTGGCCTGTAATGCGGGCGAGCCGGGCGCTGACGGATCTTGCAGACACTGCTGTCGACGCCGTGTCGCGCTTTTGCTTGGCTGACGTCGTTCGCTCCGGGCGTCTCGTGCCGAAGGACAAATCCAGGCCGCAAGTCGGGAGCGGCTATGTAGTGCTGGCGATGGGAAAGATGGGCGCTTTTGAACTAAATTATTCTAGCGATATCGATCTCATTGTCTTGTACGACCGGGCGGCGCCGGCGCTACCAAAGGATGCGGAGCCTTCGACCCTTTTTGTGCGTATTACACAGCGACTGGTAAAGTTGCTGCAGGAGCGTACGCCGGACGGCTACGTGTTTCGGACAGATCTGCGCCTTCGACCAGATCCGGCTTCGACCGCAATTGCGATTTCTACCGAAGCAGCGGTCTCTTACTATGAAAGCGTTGGTCAGAACTGGGAACGGGCAGCCATGATCAAGGCCCGCCCCTGTGCCGGCGATATTACCGCCGGTGAAGCAATTCTCCACGACATAGCACCATTCGTATGGCGGAAATATCTCGACTTCGCCGCTGTTGCGGATGTCCACGCGATGAAGCGCCAGATCGACGCGTATCGTGGGCACGCCGAGATCGCCGTTGAAGGCCACAATATCAAGCTAGGACGCGGCGGGATTCGTGAAATCGAATTCTTCGTGCAAACCCAGCAACTCATTGCGGGTGGCCGTAACCCGGCACTGCGCGACCGCGATACCCTCACTGCCCTAGACAAGCTATGGGAGGACAAGTGGATTGATGAGGGCGCGCGTGACGCGATGAAAGCAGCCTATTGCTTTCTCCGGACGGTCGAACACCGGCTGCAAATGGTGAATGATGAACAAACACAAGCTTTGCCCGCTGATCGCGTAGAGATGGAGCATTTTGCCCGCTTCATGGGATTCGCCAACCGCGAAGCGTTCGCCAAGGTGTTGCTGGGACATCTCGACAAGGTGCAGCACTACTACGCGCGCTTGTTCGAGAAGCAAAAGCATGTCGATCGGCCAGTTTTGGTATTCCCGGTCGAGGCCAACGATCACAAAACGCTCGACCGGCTTTCCGAACTTGGCTTCCGTGCGCCGCTGGAGGCGTCCAGCATCATTCGGCAATGGTTAGGCGGAACATACCGCTCGCTCAAAAGCGAAGCCGCACGCGCTCATCTGGAAACGCTGGTGCCGGCGCTGCTTGAACACCTGTCGCGGACGGATCATCCTAATGCCACACTAGTGCTCTTTGATCATTTCCTCGCTAACCTGCACGGCCCGGCGCGACTATTGCCATTGCTGCGGCAAAATCCCGAACTAATCTCGTTGATCGTTTTGGTCCTTGGTACCGCACCACGTTTGGGTGATACGCTGGCGCGCCATCCCCAGGTTATGGATGCGTTGGTCGACCCGAGTTTCTTTGGCGCTTTGCCGGATGAAGCCGGACTTCGTCGTCGGTTCGATAAGGCGCTATCCCAGTCACGTTACTACGAGGATCTACTCGAACGCATTCGCATGTTCGGCCTGGAATACATATTCTTGATTGGCGTGCGAATCCTATCCGGAACGGTCACCGCCCGCCAGGCCGGGGAAGCGTTTGCGCGGCTCGCGGACGCGGTGATTCGCGCCGTGCATCACTCAGTCGCCCACAATTTCGCGACGACCCACGGTCACATGCGCGGAGAAGAGACCGCGGTCGTGGCTATGGGGAAGTTGGGCGGTTATGAAATGACTGCAGTATCTGATCTCGACCTCATCCTGATTTATAATTTTAACGATAGATATCCGGAATCGAACGGCGCACGGCCTTTGTATGGCACGCAGTATTTTGCCCGGCTCACCCAGAGGCTGATCAACACACTCACAGCGCAAACAAATTACGGGGCGCTCTATCAAGTCGACATGCGGCTGCGGCCATCCGGCCGCGCCGGACCCTTAGCAACGCAGCTTGATGGCTTCTCCGCCTATCAAGAGACCGAGGCTTGGACGTGGGAACATATGGCGCTAACCCGAGCGCGCGTTGTCTCTGCTTCGCCTGCATTCAAGCTAAAGATTGAGAGTGTCATCCGGGACATATTGCGGCGACCGCGCGACGCAGAACTAATTGCGGGCGATGTTGTGGAGATGCGGGCCGCTATCGCCAAGGAAAAAGGTGACAACGACCGCTGGGATCTAAAATACGTGGCAGGTGGGTTGATCGATATTGAGTTCATTGCTCAGTACCTACAGCTCATCCACGCGCATCGACTGCCTGACATCCTGGACACCTCAACAGCGCGCGTGCTCGATAAGGCGTGGTCATTGCGCGTGCTGACCGCCGAGGATGCGGAAATCCTTCGCCCGGCTGTGCAGCTCTTTCATGACCTCACGCAAATCCTTCGTCTGTGCCTGCCGGGGGCCTTTGATCCAAAAACCGCCGGTACAGGGCTTTTACGGCTATTGGCACGCGCCGCCGACGTGCCGGATTTCGCTACACTCGATGCGACGATAATCGACTTACAGCCTAAGGTGCGGGAGAGCTTTGTGCGGATTTTAGGGAAGGCACCTTGAGGCGTAACTAGGCTGCTTCATCTTTTGGCAAGTGACATTGTGGTTCGAGCGGCAGCCGCACCACGACCAAGGTGCCCCTTCCAAGCATTGAGCGGATGCACATCCGTCCACCGTGCAGCTCGACCAGTGACTTCGATATTGCGAGTCCAAGCCCCGAGCCCTGATGGCTTTTTGTGAGTTGGCTCTCCACCTGCTCGAATGGACGCCCAAGCCGGGTGAGAGCATCCTTAGCGATGCCGATGCCAGTGTCCGCTATGGCAAGCGTTATGCATTGGTCGCTTGCCCGTCCACGAACGGTGACACGACCGCCGGCAGGCGTAAATTTTACGGCATTGGAGAGCAAGTTGAGGATAATTTGCTTTAAGGCTCGACGGTCGGCGCGCAATCGGAGTTCGGGCGATATGCGAGCTGACAGTTGCAACTGCTTGTCCTGCGCGCGGGCGCCAACGACGCGCATCGCTTCCCCGAGCAGCGAATCCAGATTGAGATCTTCGAAATCAAGCCGGATACGGCCGGCCTCGATTTTCGACATATCGAGAATGTCGTTAATGACCTCCAGCAGGTATTGGCCGCTACCGCGGATATCACTGCAATATTCGTGATATTTTTCGGCGCCAAGGGGGCCAAACATTCCCGACTCCATAATTTCAGAGAAACCGATAATGGCATTGAGGGGTGTACGCAATTCATGGCTCATATTTGCGAGAAATTTTGATTTTGCCTGGTTAGCTTCCTCGGCGCGGGTTTTTTCCTCGGCATATTTTTCAGCGAGTTCGGCAGATCGCTGTTGCGATGCGCGCAAATCCGCAACCGTCGCCATTAGTCTCTTCTCGCTGTCAACCAGCTTTTCCTCATGGGTCTTGAGCGCCGTTATATCTGTGCCAACCGACACGTAACCACCGTCTTTGGTACGTCTCTCACTGATATGTAGCCAGCGTCCATCCTCAAGTTGCGCTTCGAACGTACGCGCGCCAGGGATACTTGGGCCGCCCGTGGTCACCTTATTGCGCACCACAGGTTTACTGCCGGCGGCGACTACAGACTCATAAGATGCGCCAACTATGATTGCTTCGTCGGGTAGACGGTGAAGTTCCTGGAAGTTGGAATTGCAGAGCACAAGTCGATTATCGGCATCCCACAACACGAACGCTTCCGGGATAGTCTCTATGGCATCACGCAGCCGCATGTCGGCTGCTGCAGTTTTTTCGACGAGATTTTTCTGTTCGGTGATATCAACAGCAATGCCGATCAGATGGAGACCCTGTTCGCCAGGCTGCCGTACCAGCTCGCAGCGCGCGCGCAACCATACCCAATGGCCGGCGGCGTGACGCATGCGGAACGCATGATCGATTGTGGTCGCAGTTGCATCCGCGATTTCAGCTGCGAGCTCATAAAGGCGAACGTCGTCCGGATGCACCAGTGCATTCACATCCCCGAACGAAAGGAGGTTGTGCTTGGTGTCGAGCCCAAGAATCTCGAACATCGACTGCGACCAGAAAATGCGGCCACGCGCAAGATCCCAGTCCCAGAGCCCGCAGCGCCCGCGATTGAGCGCAGTATCGATGCGGCTGCGAACTGTTTCATAGATCAGATCCGCTTCCCGCGCCCTTGTTGCCTGCCAATGAAAAGCGAAACCGAGAATAAGCACCACAAAGCCGGTGGTGGCTGACAACGTAACAGTGAGTGTTGTCAGCGAGCGCCAACTGGAGAGTGCCACCTCCCGTGACTGGATAACCGCCAGTTGGCCAAAAGGAGCATTGAGCATGCGTACCGTCGCCAGTGCGCGTGTGTCGTTGGGTAGGGCGATTTCCATGACGCCTGCGCTCGCGCCGAACGTCGTTAAGGGTTGCGTCGGTCCCAGCAAGTCCAAGAGGCGACGGCCGATAGTTCCGTCCGTTGCAGGTGTTGCAGCCGTAACCACGCCGTCGGCATTGGTCAGAAAAAAGCGTCGGCCGGCAGCCGTCGCCCAGGACGGCAGCACGCGCGTCAGGACCAACGGCGGTTGTTCGCTTGTTGGTTGCTTAGGCGAGTGTTGTAGGCGCTCGGCAGCAAGGTCAGCGATCGCTTCAAGCGAGACGATCTCGCTGGTGAGGGTCTGCCGGCGGTGGTCCAGCACCTGCACAAGAGCGCCAACACAAATGGTTGCCAGGAAGGCAATGATCAACACTGGAACGGCGCGCCGCAGAAGAGGCTCAGCGGTCAGGAGTCGCCGATACGCCGGTTTGGCGATCGATTGCGCGAGGCCCTTAATAGAATCCGCATGTACAGACGCACTCGCCACGCCGGCGCGCGCCATAGAAGGCCTCCGTTCGGAATTTCCCCTGTTACAGACGGAAGGATGTGCGCATCGCTTCCCGAATCACCTCTTGATTGGAATCGATGGGCGCAGATTTGTCGAGAGTCCAAGGAGTCAAATATTTAAAAAATGTTATCCACGGTTAGATTTGCAGCAGTTGGCGGGGGTCTGGCCATCAGGACACCGCTAGCGCGCGTTCAACGATGTCGGCCAAATCGCGCGAAAGGCCGGGTGTCGCCTTGATGCGGGTTAACGCAGCTTCCGCCTGCGCCTGGCGCCCCCTTTCGAGCATCCGCCAGGTCCGGAAAGCGGTTGCCAAGCGCGCCGAAACTTGCGGGTTTTTCGGATCGAGGGCGAGCACCGTGTCGGCGATGAATTCGTAACCAGCGCCGTCAGCGCGGTTGAATTGAGTAGCATTGCCCTGCGCAAATGCGCCAATTAGTGCGCGCACCCGGTTTGGATTGGCAAGCGAAAAGGCGGGGTGTGTGGTCAGGCTCCGCACTTTTTCCAGCGTACCCGGCTCCGGGATCGTGGCCTGCAGCGAAAACCATTTGTCCACCACCAAGGCATCCGACGCATAGCGCGTATAAAAATCATCAAGCGCGCGCTGGCGTTCCACGACATCGTGCAATGACAGGGTTGCGAGCGCCGCCATTCGATCAGTCATGTTGTCGGCGGTCGCATATTGCCTGTATGCGCGGGCAATATCCGTTGATTTACCCGTTGCCGCCAGTAGGTCAATTGCGACATTGCGCAAGGCCCGGCGCCCGGCGCTCTTCGCGTCAGGCGAGTAGCCACCGGCCAAGCCCAACCGGCTGTAAACCATGGTGAGTGGGCGGCTAAGCCGCTCGCCAATCGCGGCGCGCAGCGCAGAACGGGCGTGAAAAATCGAATCCGGATCAATTTCTCGGCCGATTTCGCGCGCGATATCGGTTTCGCCGGGAGGAACCAAGGCAAGCGCAACAAAAGCAGGTTCCAGCGCAGCGTCATTGAGAACGCTGGCAAGCGCCGCCATCAGCCGATCTTCATTGCGCATTGCACGGCCTGAGCGCGAGGCGTGTACGTTGTCAATCAGCAGACGCATGGAGATCGTTTGCAACGCCTGCCACCGATTAAAGGGGTCAGCGTCGTGACTGGCGAGAAACGCCAGGTCGTCGGCATTGAGATTGCTGATGACCTGGACGGGAGCGGAGAATCCCCGGTTGATCGAAAGGACAGGGCGCTCATCCACATTAACCACTTCGAATAATCCTGTCTGCTTGGTCAGAACCACGACACCTTCATTGATCGGTTCGCCTGTCGATAGTTTAAGCGGCATATCGCTTCCGTCCTTGCCGACGAGGCCAAGCGACAGCGGGATGACCATCGGTTCCTTGACGGGCTGCCCCGGTGTCGGTGGCACGACTTGCTTGCACTCAAGGAGGTAGGTCTTACGCGCTGCGTCGAAACGGCTATTTACCGTAACTTCCGGTGTCCCGGCCTGGCTATACCAGCGCATAAATTGGGTCAGGTCGCGTTTGCTCGCATCTGCGAAGCATCGGATGAACTGTTCGACCGTGGCAGCCTCGCCGTCGTGGCGCGCGAAATAAAGATTCATGCCAGCGCGAAAATTTTCGGGGCCGATCAACGTCCGCACCATCCGCACCAGCTCGGCCCCTTTCTCATATACTGTGGTTGTGTAGAAGTTATTGATTTCCTTGTATGTCTCCGGCCGGACCGAATGCGCCAGAGGACCCGCGTCCTCAATGAACTGAGTTGCGCGTAGACTGCGTACGTCCGCGATCCGCTTCACCGCCCGCGACCGCATGTCGGACGAAAATTCCTGATCACGGAAAACAGTGAGACCTTCCTTTAGGCAGAGTTGAAACCAATCACGACAGGTAATGCGGTTGCCGGTCCAGTTATGAAAGTATTCGTGTGCGATGACGGCCTCGATATGCGCAAAATCGGCATCGGTCGCAGTGTCGGCACTGGCCAGTACGTATTTGTCGTTGAAGATATTGAGGCCTTTGTTTTCCATTGCTCCCATATTGAAGTCGGAGACGGCGACGATCATGAAAATATCGAGATCGTATTCGCGGCCGTAGACTTCCTCGTCCCAGCGCATAGCACGTTTGAGCGAATCCATCGCATAAGCAGTGCGGTTCTCCTTGCCATGCTCGACGTAAATGCGCAGTGTGACGTTGCGCCCGGACATCGTGCGGAATCGGTCCTCGACGTAAGTGAGGTCACCACCGACCAACGCGAAGAGATATGACGGTTTGGGGTGCGGATCGTGCCAGACAACGAAATGCCGTCCCCCGCGTTTCTCTCCACTCTCGACGAGATTGCCGTTCGAGAGCAGTACAGGCGCTTCCTTTTTGTCTGCCTCGATACGTGTGGTGTAGATGGCCATTACGTCCGGCCTGTCAGGAAAATATGTAATACGGCGGAATCCCTCGGCCTCGCATTGCGTACAATAGGTTCCATTGGAGCGGTAAAGGCCTGACAGCTGGGTATTAGCCGACGGGTCAACGACCGTTTCGATTTCAAGCGTGAATGGCGAATTCGGAGGCTGCGGAATCGTAAGGCTGTCGGAAGTCGCCGCATAATTGTCTGGGGGAAGGATGGTCCCGTTAAGCTTGAGCGAGACGAGAGATAGTCCATCGCCGTCCAGAATTAGCGGCGCAGATATGGCTTTTGAGTTCGGCTTCAGCGCAAGCCTCGCACGGACTCTTGCCGCAGTCGGATGCAATGAGACGTCCAACGATACCGTTTGTACGAGCCAGTCTGGCGGGCGATAGTCTTTTAAGCGGACGGGTTGGCCAATATCGGTGCGCATGTAGTTTGATCTAGGATGTCCAGCGGTCAATTGGAAGAATGAATGATGCAGGCCATGCGTGCCATGGTTCTCGAACGCCCCCGCGTGCAGCTGAATATGCGTGAGCGTCCGCTACCTGCCCCAGGCCCCGGCGAGATCGTAGTAGCGGTGACAGCTTGCGGCGTTTGCCGCACCGATCTCCATGTAGTGGACGGGGAGCTATCAGATGCGGCGCTCCCAGTTGTGCCGGGACACGAGATTGTCGGCCGCGTGAAGGCCGTGGGGGTAGCGGTGAGCGGATTTGTCACAGACGACCGCGTCGGAGTGCCTTGGCTGGGTGCCACCTGCGGAATCTGTCCATATTGCCGTAGCGATCGAGAAAACCTGTGCGATGCTCCGGTATTCACCGGTTACACACGCGACGGCGGGTTCGCGACCCATGCGATCGCCGACGCACGCTTTTGTTTTCGGCTCGGGGACGCTGGCGACGATGCGGAAATCGCCCCTTGGCTTTGCGCCGGACTGATCGGCTGGCGCAGTTACCGGAGGGCGGGGGCAGGCAAAACGCTCGGCCTTTACGGCTTCGGCGCGGCTGCGCACATACTGACTCAGGTTGCGAAATGGCAGAGCCGACGGGTGTTTGCGTTCACCCGCAAGGGCGATCAAGCAGCGCAGAGCTTCGCGCGCTCGCTCGGCGCCGAATGGGCGGGCGCCTCCGAGGATCCGCCGCCCGAACCACTCGATGCCGCGATTATCTTCGCGCCGGTCGGCGCCTTGGTGCCGAGAGCTCTCAAAGCGGTGAAGAAGGGTGGTCGTGTTGTCTGTGGGGGCATACACATGTCGGACTTTCCGAGCTTTCCCTATTCGCTGCTGTGGCAGGAGCGAGAGGTGGTCTCAGTGGCCAATCTCACTCGCACTGACGCGCGCGAGTTTCTAGAGATCGCGCCGAAGGCGGGCGTAAAGTGCACGGTGACACGCTATCCTTTGCCGCGCGCCAACGAGGCGCTCTCTGATCTGCGCGAGGGGCGTCTGCAAGGTGCGGCGGTTCTTATTCCATAGGGCCAAAATTAGCGCTCGGCTCGGCATGGCCGATCACGCGCTTGATTGGCGGCGATTGCTTCTTCAGCGCCCGTTCGAGAGCATCGACGTTCTCGTGCACGTTCTGCACGCTCAATTGTGGATCAACGCGGCAGTGAAAGTTGACGATCTCGCCCTCGTCAGTTTCGCGCACGCGAACATTGTGTACGTCACGAATATTTCTCCCTTTGGCTGCAAGCTCCGACAGCGCGCTCTCCACCGCTTTGACCCGCTCCGGCGGCGCTTCGCGGCCGTAAGCGTCCTGTGGTTGCAATGGTTCGATATGGGTTTCTACCTCGACATCTGGGCCAAGTTCCGCTGCGATGGCACTTTCCAGGCTATCTGCCATTTCGTGTGCGGCGCGCAACGAAAGCTTGCCGTCCACCTCAAGGTCAAGCGAAACCGCTAGCTTATTCTTAAGTTCATGCACCGTCACATGATGCACCGCGAGTGCGCGGTTGCGAGCGATGACCATGACGCGATCAACAACTGTCTCATTATTGAGGGCGACCGGATGCGTGGTAACGACTGGCTCCGCGCCCGGAATTTGCTTGCGGAGTGCGGCCGAAACTTCGTCCTTGAGTGCACTGACACGATCAAGCGGCAATGTACGGCTAACCGCCACGCCGAGATCGATGAAGGTTTGCTCGCCGACGGCACGTGCGCGCACCTGCTCAACCCGGACCACGCCCGGCACATGCGCGGCAATGGCGGTGATTTTTTCCGCGGCGCCGCGTGGCGCGACATCGGTGAGTGTGTCGATGGTGCGCTTGCCTAGCCGCCAGCCAGCCACGCAGACCAAAGCTGCGACGACAAGCGCCGCCACCGCATCTGCCCAAGCAAGCCCGAAATGCACACCAATGAGACCGATCAAAACTGCCAGTGATGACCACAGATCGGAGGAAAAATGCAACGCGTCGGCTTCCAGCGCGTGGCTCGAGGTCTTTTTTGCAGTATGTGAGAGCGCTCGGGCTCGGAAAAAATCGACAACGATGGAAGCCATAATGACGCCGAAGGCCCAAACGGTCGCCTCGACCATGTGGCTCTCATGCTCGATAAGTCGTCTGACCGCTTCCCAGATCACTATGCCCGAGAGCAGAAACAACAAAGCAGTTTCGGCTAGCGCCGAGACCGCTTCCACCTTGCCATGTCCGTAATGATGCTTTTCATCCGCTGGCTTGCTGGAGATACGTACGGCGACATAGGTCATGACCGTGGCGCCGAGATCAATCAGCGAATGGCCCGCCTCCGACAGTATTGCCAGTGAGCCTGCGGCAAAGCCCACGAGCGCCTTGGCTAGGGTGAGTCCCGCCGAAGCGAAAATCGAGGAAAGAGCGACTTGTTCTTTTTCTGTTTGCATGCGCTGTCCATCTAGCGTAGACAGCGGCAAATTTCGAGAACAGTCTGGAACTCGGCCCTCATGGCGCAAGTGGCTTTCCGCCCGCCGCAGCCGAGCGGGCAACCGCATCGAGAATGCGGATATTGGAGAGCAGTTGCTCGAGCATGAAACGATAGGGCGCGCGGCCCTCGACGGCGTCCGCCCAGGCCTCGAAATTCATCCGCACGGTATTGACATGCTCTAAGTTGCGGCTCTGGCGGCTGCTATCCGGCCCGCAATGTACGAAACTCGATGGAATGCCCTTGTCGACGTTGCCCCTATCCTAGACCTCGATTCAATCTTGGTCACAAACCATGGTGAACCGCCCATAAAATGGTTGAGTGGACAGGCAGGTAATACGACCGCTCGCGCCATTTTCGAATTCAAATCTCAGCACTGACAAAATCCTCCGCCGGCGATGGGAAAATTTGCGATGCGGTGCGCGCAACTACCGAGACCGGATTGCCAGCGAACGATAAACATGTCGCTGAGATGGATGCCAAACGCAGTCCACACACCCGCCGGTGCATGGCTAGGGCCGCGTCGCCAGTTCGATGGATCTATTTTGCGGAAATTATTTGTGATTGACATTGGCATCCATG
Source organism: Pseudolabrys sp. (assembly GCA_035315965.1). Classification (GTDB taxonomy): domain Bacteria; phylum Pseudomonadota; class Alphaproteobacteria; order Rhizobiales; family Xanthobacteraceae; genus Pseudolabrys. The sequence goes on along the minus strand of DATFXJ010000116.1, from coordinate 5,974 downwards.
TGCAGCACGCGGCCTAATGCGCGCCTTTCATGCCCGATGCCGTTTACGATTGCGATAGCATCGACATCGGGACGAGAGAGCAAGACCTTATAGTCGTCGATCAAATTGAATTTTTTAGCAGCAGCAAAAGGCGTGGCCGTATTGGTGGCGATATCGCAGACTTTGAACCTCGGCTTTCGGCAAGGCAACTAACGATTGCCGAGGCCGACAATGCCAACCCTGATCATCACGCGTTACACCTGGAAAGTTACACCGCAGCAATGCTGGACCTGCGCGAATTTGCAATGGCATCTGCAGACGCAGACGAGACCTTTCTCGTGTTGGGTACGCAGCGAAATTGAATTCACCCAGCGCGATTATTGTTTTTTTGCTTTGCATCGATGAGTCGGTCGAGTTCGGATTGTTCGAAGTAACCACCCGCAAGTCGTTCCGGATGGCTTAAAAGATTGCGCAGGGTGCCGAGGAAACGGCCGACTTGCTGGGCGTCTACCAGGCGGTGGTCGGCTCGCAAAAACAAGGGCATTATATTGATCGATACAAACTGGCCCGAACGCTCGAGCACTTTGGGTTCTACAGGCCCTAATGTCAGATTGAAAGAATCCGACATATCGGGAAATCGAGTTGGTTTGTAAACGCGCATCGGTGGCGCCCCAGGGAATGACAGGTCATTCACCATCATGCAACCTGCTCTCGTTCCGTCGAGTCTTCCAAAAGTGGGCAACCGCACATGACGGTCCAGAAAGCCGTATAGTCGCACTATCTGACGGAACCAAAAGGCGGGGATCCAACGGAGTCTCGCCAGATCGCGGTCGCGACCTCCTTCGCCGCGGGCCGCCTGCAACATTCGCTGCCAAATCTCAACGGCAATCCGCTCGAGGCTTTTCAAGTTTGCATTCTCAATCAACAGGAGATCGATTTCGGAATAGCGACGGTGGAAAAATGCCAAACGAATGTTCACGTTGCGAAAGGCATATATGCGGCGTCCAACCAGCCGGGCGTTCATTTCCGGGAACTGTTCAAGGGCCAACGCCGTCGCACGTATCAGCGCGTGAGCGGCGGTAATCAATATGCGTCCGTTGCGATTTCGTTCGTTGAGGAAAGTCTGCAGGGCATCGGCATCAATCTCTGTTCCCCAGACCAATATGGGATCGACTTGGCTCGCCGCGGAGGCATGGAGATAAAAACGGTTGTAGAGTGGGACTTGAGCGTTGGGAACTGGGCGCTCAACCAGGGGCCACTTCATCGTCAAATCGCCTTTTAGGCTCGTCAGGCAGCGCCACCGTATCGCGGTCAGCCGGATTGCCCTTGTGGCATCGACAACTGGCTTAGCACAAAGCCGACAATATCCTCGATGGTGCAAAAGTTCGAGGGGTTGACCTGATCGCTATCAAAACGCACGCCATAAGCTTCTTCGATGTGAAATATGAAATCCATCAGAAGCAGAGAATCCAATAAACCGCTTTCCAGCAGCTCCGTCCGCAAGATTACTGCCGCGTGACGCGAGCCTCGCGATCGCACGAATTGGATCAGGTCCGCTTCCAGTTGCTTTCGATTTGCCGTCATTAGGATTGCGTCAAAATATCGTCTGCTTGGATCCGAGGCGTACCTCGGATTCGTGGAACGAGGAGAGCCAACGCTGAGCGATCGATCTTGTAACCGGGTGTCAGTGGGAACCGGTCGAGCACCTCGTAATGCAAGGGTTGTTTATAAGCGGGAAGTTCTCTCTGACAGACTGCGCGAATTTTTATGACATTGATTGGCCTATCGTCCCGCGGCGCCAGGAACAGGACGAATCGCGTTTCATCACCGCGGGCCATGGGGATTGCCACCGCACACGTCTCAGGAAAGCCTGCTTCCACTAACCCCTCTATCTCTGCCGGGTGGACGCGGTGTCCCTGAACTTTAACCAGCAGACTGGCACGACCGTGCAGGTAGAAAAATCCATCCTCGTCGCAGTGCGCGAGATCACCAGTTCGCAGCCAACCGTCGCCACTGAGCACATCGGTGGTCGCTGACTTATCCTGCCAGTACCCAAGCATCACGTTCTCTCCGCGAGCGCAAAGCATGCCGATGATACCTGCTGGCAATTCGCGATTTGCCTCGTCCATAACAGCCAGATCGACTCCTGAAATCGGTCTCCCAATCGAACCACGACGAATGCGGAGCTGCTCAGGAGGCAGCGATGCCAAGCGGGCAGTGGCCTCCGACTGGCCGTACATGACATGAAAAGACGCCGGTCGAATGCGGTTCTCGATTTCCGTTGCCAAATCGTAACGCAATTCGCCACCAGCGACCGTCATGTATCTTAGTGCTGGAAGGGGCAGCTCCCCAAGATGCCCATACTTCAATAACATGCTGTACACTTCGGGCACCGCAGAAAAGCTCGTGGCTTCCAACCGGCGCAACGCTTCGACAATCGAAGATGGGAATGTCAATCGGTCGATGAGGAGCGTAGCACCCGACAGAATATGAGTTTGTAAAATTGAGTTGCCGAATGCGTGACAGAATGGAAGCACAGCCAGTGCACGGTCATCCGCGCAAATAGGCAGTCCGCGCAGGATCGAGTCGGCGTTGGCCAGCAGGTTGCGGTGGCTGAGCATGACCCCTTTGGGCATGCCCATGGATCCCGAGGTGAAGAGCAGCATTGCTAGATCTCGGTCTCGCCGGACTGGAGGAGAAAACGAAATCTTTTCGTTGCTATTCTCGGGCAAGGCCAACGTTGTGGCTGGCGAATGGGCTTCCTGCGAGTTGAAATCGGAGAGTCGGGTGATCAGTATTTCTGGCTTGCACGATTCGAGAATTTGTCGTCGACGGTGTTCTTCCAGCGAAATAGGCAACGGCACTACAACGCAGTCAGCGAGTAGCGTACCGTAAAAAGCCGCCAGGTATTCCGGCGAATTGGAAAGCTGCAGAGCCACGCGCGCTCCCAGCACGTGCCGGAGACGGGCACGCAAGCATCCACCCACGCAATTCGCCGCGCGGCGGATCCAGTCGTAGGAGAAAACGTCCCTATTTGCGGCAACCGCAGGATGATCCGCACGGGCACGGGCGACGTTTAAAAAAGCGGTTCCCAAATTGGCTACAGCCAACGGACTGGGCGCACGGTAATCTGAAACATCGTGAGCAGTGGTCGCGCCCAGGGCTTCATGGGTTCCAACTTGTAACAGGAGAACTTCCATACTACTTCCCCAACCCGACCGCCGTTCGTGGGTTCGAATTTTCAAGCCCCGTCTATTGCATTTCAGAAGCCAGAACTTCAAGCGCGAAAATCATCGCCGTTTCGGCGTAAAGGTAGAGTTCAATAAATCCCCGGAATAAGCCGATGTGTACGAGCCATGTAGGCGCGGTACTCGTCTCCGAAAGTCTCCAGCATCATCCGTTCCTCGTGGCCGACGCGGGCGAAAAATAACGTACCGAAACCGACAAGGCCCGATAAACCTGCGATCCAGTTTGGCAGCAGGAGCGCCTGCGAGATTGCCCACAGCCAAAATGCAGCATACATCGGGTGACGCAGTCTTTTGTAGATTCCGCAGGTGATCAAAGTGTGCTGGTCACGGATCTCGAGTGTAATCGACCAGGCACGACCTAAATCGCGATGCGTACGGTAGAGTAGAGCCATGGCGGCGATTAATACGAGCGTGCCAAGCCAGGCTTGGGCTGGATGGAATGTATAGCCTGCAAACTTGGGTTGCTCCGTGAGCACGTAGATCAACGGGATTACAAACAGGCCACCGTAGGAAATCAGCATCAACGTTCTTTCCCGAATGTGATCGCGGCGGTCTGCAACTGCGGTCTTGCGCGCGCGGCATTGGTGCGGATAGCGAATAATGTAATACGCCACGCATCCGAGGCTCCAGATTAATTTGGCGATGAAAAGAGTCATCGGCGCACTCAACATTTGCGTCATGCAATCTAGCCATTGGATTCTCATGACATAGCATGGCGGAACCAATTGACGCATCGGAAAGACGTGATTGCTGTTGATTAGCTTCGATTACATGAAATAAATAGATTTATTGTTCTTCGGGCGCCGCTAACGGGGGGACAAGATCTTGCGCAGGTCATTGCTATTTGCGTTTGCTTTCTTTGGTTTGTCAGTGTGGTCCAAAAGGTTCCATATTGGGTCGTCGGTAAGGTCAGCGCCCGAAGCCTACTCTGATTGCTCCGCAAGGCGCGCGTAAGCCTCAGCCAAATTCTCGCATCCCGCTTCAGAATGGGGCTAGTTTCATTCCAGGCTCGAGCGCGGACCTTTGCTTCTAGATGCTGTTGATCCTGCCATCGGATGAACGCTAGCGCCCCGGCGACGTGATACGCTTGTCGACGACCAAATGCGGCCGCGCCGGTCAATATTGAAAAGCGGAATTTAGTTCATCGCCTCGGCCCCAACATAAGACTTCCCGGACTTGCGCTCGGACATTGCGAACGTCACGGAAAATGCACGACGCCTGTATGGTGCATTACGTCGGCCTGAACCCCTCGCAATAGGCCAACGTCAACCGTCAAGGCCCGAGATTGTGCTACCATTCGTCGCCGCTGATTCGGCGTCGCGCTGCATGTCGCCATGACTACTCGCTACAAATTCACGATAGACGCATCGGGGGACTCTCGCGGAAAACCGATGTCAGCGCGACTTGGCAACGTGGTGGTTTGGGTCAGCTATGTCTTTGCCACGCTTTTATTGGGCTTCGCCGCTTTCGATCCGCACCACGACGCAACCGCCTGGATCGTTTCGACAGTAGTCGGCGGTGGCACTATCGTTGTCGGATACGCTATCCGAAACTTTCTAACCGGTAACCAGAAAGCCTAAGCCACGTCCAGCTGCTGCTCGTTCGCGCCGACGAGGTGATCGAATAGAAATTGTTGCACTGCATGAGTCCGCTTTTGGCCCTTAGCGGACGTCCCATTCGTGCCGGTCAATGTCCGCTTAAGGGGGTAAAGCGGACATTCACAGTACCGACGGCTTGCTCACCTTAACGAGCCGCAGGAATGGCCATGCGGCGGCACGGTAAAATGGTCGCACCGTGACATGGCTACACGCCAGGGCGCCTAAGGCGGGTGGCAGCGGTTCGTCACTCGCTTGAGCAGGTAGTGGCGCGGAAAGACTGAAGCACAGGGATGGTAAATAGCGTGACAGGAGCACTAGGCCCGGTCAAACTTGCGATGGGGATCGTTACTCCTGTCACCGTATTCGCGTATCAAAGCCTCGGGACTAAGGAGGAAACCGGCATGAAGAAGAGCGGGTCGCAGAAAAGCAAGTCTCCTTGTCAGCTAATAGACGCGAGAATCAAGGAGCTAGGCGACTGGCGGGGCAAGATGCTCAGCCGGCTCCGTACCTTAGTCAAAGAAACCGATCCCGAAGTCGTCGAGGAGTGGAAGTGGAGAGGGGTTCCGGTGTGGTCGCACCACGGATTGATCTGCACAGGCGAGCCTTACAAGAACGTCGTGAAGATGACCTTCGCCAAAGGGGCTGCTCTGAAAGATCCTTCGGGCCTCTTCAACTCCAGTCTTGACGGGAACACAAGGCGTGCCATCGACTTCCACGAGGGTGAGAAGATAGACGAGGAGGCGTTGAAGACTCTCGTTCGCGCCGCCGTGGCACTGAACAAGTCCACAGCCCAAAGCTAATCCACGGAAACAAACATTTTCCGTGAGATCCTACAAGAAGTCACTTGGTTCCATTATCGAGTCAGGTAACAGAATCGCAATTCGGAGTTAGTCTTGATGTCCGCTATTGACCCAAGGCGGACATTGGACCTCGGTCCAACTCCGATCCTGCCGCCGGCTCAAATAGGGTTTATCCGTCCCTGGAGCCTAACCATGAAAATCTTCTTCCCCTTGGTTGTGACGCTGATTTCCGCATTTGCACCGACAAATGTCCGCTTTCAGGGGTAAAGCGGACATTACGCCGACGGCTGATGATGTTGGCGGCGAATACTGACAGGCGTTCGGTGTTATTAGGAGCATGGAGGCTGAC
>DATFXJ010000115.1:0-6086 GCA_035315965.1 Pseudolabrys sp. | reverse complement strand
AATGTTGAAAATAGCACCGACCGCAATTGCATCCTTTAGACCTTCTGCACTTACGCCTGCCCGAATCACAGCATCTGCGTGCTCAGGTGTTAGCTCCGTTGGCCTCAGCGTCATAATTTCCAAGAATATCAGCGCAGCTTTTAGACGTTCAGAGATGGGCGCCGTACGAAAGTCCGAAAGTGTCGCGTCAACCTGCGATCTTTGAATTTCTTTTGCCGCGACCGCTCCGTGGGCGCCCTCGCAGAATGCACATGAGTTCCATTTCGCGATCATCGCGGCCATTAGCTCGCGCTCGCCAACGCTCCACGAACTAGACCCACGCATCGCTGCCTGGGTCCAAGCGCCCATCGGAATACCGAAAAAATCCTTGTGGTAAAATGCGACCCGTGCCGCATCTGGCAGGCGCATTCCCGACACCAGCGAGATGAAGGAGATGAGCACACGGCTAAGGATGCCATCGCCTCGGTCGATCTCACGAATCCGCATCGGTGGCCGCCTCCCATGCACTGATCGCCTGGTGCCAGCGAAGGAGACCAGCTCCCACGGCCGCAGCGATTACAATTTCGAACGTGGCCTTCTCACTCCCCATCTCCGCGAGGACGCTTGCTACTTGCGCGTCCGTGACACGACGAGCCGATTCTCCAATTTGCCGTGCGAGGTCGTCGCACGGGCCCGGAATCGGCGGCCCACCCGCCGCTCGTTGCGCTACCGCTTCGCGTAGCTCAGGACGGGTTTCACCTGGCCCTTCCAGCACCCGGCGCCGGAGGGCGTCGGCGAGTACCCGATGGTCGGACTGAGCCGATGTCGCCAATGAACACCTCCGTGGAAATGGATACGCCTATCGATCAAACGTCGATCCTCGGCCCGCGTTGCATCGTCCGCTGCGATCCGAAAGCGGACCCTTGTCCTGCGCCCTGGCATGTCCGCTTTCGGTCAAAAGCGGACATTCGGCGATGCAAAACAAGGCGACGCGCTTCAGCACAAAGCAGGATATTCATTCGGTCAACGGGACGGTTCAAATACGAGCACCGCGCCCATGGCCTCCTGCTGGCCTATCACGGTGATATTTCCGGCATAAAGCCCGGCAATGCCAGGTACTTCCGCAAGCAAGTTGGCGTCTCTCACCAAAAACCGTAACGCCGCCAGCCTTGCGCCACCTGAAATATCCGGCGCCAACACGCCAAAACGCGAGGCGAAGACTGCAGGCGTCAGAACCTCGATGTCGCCCCGCGCTGTCGTGATCGTCACGCCATCCGGTGTCCGACGACTGTCCGCGGCAGCGAAAGCCGCAAGAAATTCTGCGTGATCACTCGGTACTTGCGCGACGAGTACAACGCCAGCAACAGCCACCGCCGTATTGGCGTGGGACTGGAAGGCGGGATTCCAGAAATTCTCCGGGTCGCGTTGGAAGCAGGTAAAGAACCCGATGCCCGGCGCACGTGGATCCGATGCAAAAGCCAGCGCGAAGGCGAGCTTGACCGGCGTGCCGTCCGGGCGCTTGCCTTGGCGCTCGAACTCGTACAGCTCATAATCTCCGATGCCGGCCGCGCGAAAAACATCTGCGTCCGGGGCGCCACTCCCTTCAAGCACCAGCATCGAAAGCCCCTGCCCGCGCGCAAGCCAATCGCGGTTAAAGGCGCCGAACGAGAAATGCCGGGGCAAATGCGGGGCAATCTCCGTCGTATCAGTTACGGCCAGTAACTCAATGTAGGTGCCCGGGAATTGGATAATGTGATTTTGCGTTCCCCAAGATCGAGAATGTCGATTTCGTGCGCCGACGATAAATCCAAGCCGCCGATAAAGATCCGCCCCCGCGTCGAGATCGCGCACTGCATGAACTATATGATCAAGTCCGCGTGGCATTCAGTAACCGCATTAAAGTCCGCGTTCGGGCATGAGCGGACATTACAAGCACTAGTCGATCACCTTGTCAGCGCGAGCAATGAATGCGGGGGGTATGGTCAAACCGAGCGCCTTCGCGGTTCTGAGATTGATGACTATCTCAAATATGGTTGGCTGCTCAACCGGCAGGTCAGCCGGTTGGGCGCCCTTCAGGATCTTGTCAACGTACACGGCAGCCTTGCGATACAGGTCGGCAAATCTTGCGGAGTACGACATCAGCCCGCCTTCCTCGGCGAACCACCGCGGCACTGAAACCGCCGGCACATGATGCTTCAGCGCCAGCTCGGCGGCACGTTTGCTGGGCAGGCTGGGTTGAACGATGACGGCATCAGGCCGCTCCTTCTCCATCGCTGTGAAAGCGCCCTCGAACTCCTCTCTGCTGCTGATCCTGACGGGGTTGATCGTAGTTCCGGTGGCTTCGCCGGCAAGCTGGACCTTTTCGAGGAAAGGTTTGGAGAAGGGATCGGTCGCATTGGCCAGAGCGGTCACGCGGCGTGCCGCTGGCAACAGCTCCCGGATGAGTTCGATGCATTTGCCGGACAGCTCGGCGGTTACGCCAGCGATGCCGGTGACATTTCCGCCCGGGCGAGGAAGGCTCGCGACCAGCCCGGTGCCAACCGGATCTCCTGCGTCTGCCATGACGATCGGGATTTGGCTCGTCGCTTGCTTTGCCGCCTGGGTGGTGGGCGTGAACCAAGTGACGATCACATCGACTTTGAGATGGACCAGCTCGGCGGCTAATTCGGGAACTCGTTCAACTTGTCCTTCCGCCGATCGAAACTCAAATCGAACGTTTTGCCCCTCCACATACCCCAGATCGCGCAGCCCTTGCCGAAACTCTCGCCAAAACTCTTCCGGATCGGCATTACCAATGACCAGCGCGCCGATCGTCGGCACCTTCGGCTGCTGCGCCCTTGCCGCCAGCGGCCACGCGGCCGCCGCGCCGCCAAGTAGGGTGATGAACTCGCGCCGTTTCATCGCCGTCTCCGGAGGCGCACGAGAGCTATGGCAAGTGTTGGAACAGCGGCTCTAATCATGACGCCCCTCCGGGGCCGAGACAGCCGCGCGAGGACAGAGAATTTCACGCGGCTCTGCCTGTCAGTTCCAACTGTGATTATGCCAGCTCAGTGCCGGAGAGATCGAGTTGGACTGTGGTCCAATGAGGGCGACGTAAAATGTCTGCTTTATCGCCGGTGAGTCTGACCCTGGTGTCCCGAGCCAAGGGTGAAGTCAGTTTCATTCAGTTGAGAATGCCGACTGCGCGTGATGCCACCAGCGCAATGGTCGCAAACGATATTCCGGCTTCAGCCATCATCAGGAGTTTGGCCCGCACGGTGAGTGGAAACGTGTCGGCAGGCGAAAATGCCGTTGCATTGGTAAAGGCGAGAAACAGATAGTCGACGAAGCCGGGCGCCCAGCCGGGATGCAGACACGACTCGCCGGCTGGCTGCTGCTGGGTAAACAGAAAATCGTTGCGGATATCAGGTCGGGATCCTTTCGCGGCGGGACTGCCGCGATCGAGCGCCCAGTACCACAACGCGAAGATGATGACGTTGGTCGTCCATATATTGAGTGCATCGAGCAGCAGCGTGCGGCCGCTGCCGGCATGACCCGCCAGGATGGCTTCGACCAGACGCGCCAGCGCACCGAAGTTCATTAACGTCACGAGGGCTGTTAGAGAGATGGCCAGCCGGCGGACTATCAACCGCTGGCGGCCGACGAGATGCCATTGCTCGTCCGTCGTCGCCTTGCGTGCATGCCGCTGCGACCATGCCGTCGCAATCGACAGCGGGACGAGAAGCGTGAGCTCAAGAACAGGCGCCAGCCAGCGCGGGCCTACCGTGAGGTCGTTCACGATGACGACCTGCAAAATGACAATGACCAGCACGGCGCCGCGCGCGAGCCAGAAATCAAACGCTTTATCCGCCAAATGTTTGTAGGACTGAGCCATTGGCGCGCACCGTAGCTTATTCGGTGGTCAATATGCCAAGCCGGCCACGTCGGACCTGTAGTGAGGCTACGAGCGAGTACGAGAGAACCGTCAAGCGGTTGCGGCGTGCTCGAGTGTACCCTATATAAAGTCATGTCCGAACACAAAGTGACTTTGAAATGGGAGCGCGGGGACGCTGAGTTTTCATATCAAAAATATCCGCGCGACCACACCTGGAGCTTTGACGGCGGCTATACGGTGATTGCGACGGCGGCCCAGGCTTATCTTGGCAATCCGGCCCATGTCGATCCAGAGGAAGCGTTTGTCGCTTCACTCTCGAGTTGTCACATGCTCACGTTCCTAGCAATTGCGTGTAAGCAGAAGTTCGTGCTCGATTCCTACGAGGACGAAGCGGTTGGCCATCTGGAGAAGAATGCCGACGGTAAGTTCGCGATAACGCGGGTCGAACTACGCCCAAGAATTAGGTGGGGCGGCGACCGAAAACCCAGTGCAGAAGAGCTCGATAAAATGCACCATGCGTCCCACGAGAATTGTTTCATTGCCAATTCGGTTAGAACCGAGGTGACAGTAGCGAAACTCTAATGGCTGCTTATGGGCGGCGAAGGCAACGCTAGCGTTCCAAATAGAGCTCGTTAAGGGACGACCCGATGTCCGCTTTGGGTCATTAGCGAACATTCTGCGATGCGGGAGTGATGTCCGCTCTACCCCCAAAAGCGGACATTGATCGACCCTGACGCGGCTCTTAAACCTAGATGTAGCGAGGGATCGGCCCGTTATGCGGCGTCATGCGGTCCGACAAATCAAATGTCACTTGGTCGACGTAGCACCAGCCCCATCCTTCGGGCGGATCATGGCCCTCAATAATCGGGTGGCCAGTAGCGTGAAAGTGTCTTGTGGCGTGACGATTGGGAGAATCATCACAGCACCCGACATAGCCGCATGTGCGACAGAGACGCAGATGAACCCAAATCGCGCGTGCCTAAGGTGGACTGAGGCGATAGCTATACGATGTGTGACAAGTGTAACAATGACCAAACCGCCCAGATGAGGACAAAAGCACTTAACGGCAGTACCCATGCGAAATGCAGTACTATCACGCGATGGTCGCGGCGCGGGTTCGGACATTCAGTAGCGCAGCGGGAATGTCTGCTCTGGGCCATAAGCGGACAGCTTCACCCTGATCGATCCCGAGAGCACACCATTTAAGCTTTGGCGACGTCGACGACCGCTTCGGCAAAAGCTTGCGGGGCTTCCTGCGGCAGATTGTGTCCAATGCCGAGAACGCGCCCAAATTGGGTACTTTCCAGCCATCTCTCGTGCCACAGGTGGTCGTTTTATGAAATTTGAGCAGACCAAGAATTATACTATCTCACGCGACCAGCAGATCTCAAAAAGGGAGCGAAATCAAACGGCGGATACCGTCGTTGCTTGCTGCGCACCTTCCTAAAATGTGGACGCTCATCTGCAAAACTATCGTTAGCGTGAAATTCTATTGAACTCAGCAGCAACAAAATTTGTGCTGTTTGACGCCATAGGTTTGTCTCGTAGCGGGCTCATTCGATGGACAGCCGAGGATCTTGCGCGCGCCTCTAGAACAAGGCGCGCTCGGTCACACAGTTTTGCCCCCCTTGGACGACGAGACATACCGGAGGGCATGCATAGGGCTGTCGAGCGGGACACATCGGTGTCGGCGCTGGTCAGCATCGAATGAGGCGCCGAGGGCCAGAATCTAACCACTAAAAGTAACTCCAATGGTCAGACGGAAAAAATAACCAAGCTTCGTGTCGAGCTCCCGGCTCCTCATTGGGGCTAGCCCGATGATGCCCATCGGCGGACTTCATTCGCCAGCAGCGATCAAGTACGCACGATTCGCGCGTCGATGTCGCGACAGAACTCTTCTCTCATAGCGCTCAACCTTGCTAAGGGCCGAAAGAGCTTGCAGATAAGCTTGCGCGTATTTGTACGTAACCTGTTCGGTAGGATCAGCTCCGTGATCATCTGTAGCTGTGGCATGTAGTTTAGTTGCTTCGCTTTCTATGAGCGTAAGTTTGTATTGTTGAACGCGCCTCAATTCTAGGTATACCTCGGCAATATCGCGTGCGGCTTGCATTCGCTGCGGCGTAGGACCATCGCAAGCAATCGCCGCGGCCAGATGCTCAATTTTTTCTGAGGCACCGGGCTCATGGCGAATGCTCACGTTCAGGCCGTGCTTTAACGCGTTCCGACTTGCCCG
>DATFXJ010000114.1:0-6389 GCA_035315965.1 Pseudolabrys sp. | reverse complement strand
TCGACAGTCAGCTTGAGATCGAAGCACACGTTGACGGGCTTGGATCGAAACTAAATGATTCCGAGTTGTAGACCAAGCCCCGGCGCGGAGTATGTCGCCATGCTAGAGAAAACGATAGCACACCCAACCAATCTTTTGCTGGCTGCGCTATCTAGCAGCCTAGCGCGCTCATTTATGCCTAGCCTGAAACACGATGCGCTTCACCAGCATCAGGTTCTTTTTGATGTTCGCGGCCCAATTCGAAGGGTGTATTTCCCACTTAACGCCGTCATTTCCTTGGTCATTCCACTCTCGAATGGCCAAACCGTTGAGACTGCGATGGTGGGGCGCGATGGGATGATAGGTGGACTCGCAGCCTTTGGAGCAAAGAATTCGACAAGTCGTGCAGTCGTCAAGATTTCTGGCGAATGTCTGTCTTGTGAGGTCGAAACGCTTTCGAGCGCCATTGCAAACATTCCCGAACTTCGGTCGATAATTATCTCGCACGAACAAGCGCTGCTCGCTGACGCGCAGCAGTCAGCCGCATGCAATGCCACCCACAATCTAGAAAACCGATTGGCGCGGCGACTTCTACGCGCAGTAGATTTGCATGGGAGTCACGAGCTTTTGCTGACGCAAGAAAACCTTGCGGAAATGCTGGGCGCGCGGCGTACCACCGTGACCCTGACCGCTCAGAATTTTCAAGACGCCGGCATGATCAAATACAAGCGTGGCCGCATATTAATTTGTGACCCTGTCAAGCTACAGAATGTGGCTTGTGAGTGCTATCGAGCAGTAAGGTCAAATTACGAGGCGCTGCTCAGAGGACAATTAAAGGATCCTGTGCAGGTCGGAGAGAGCTCCGAGGAGCGGCCCTGCTGATCGTTATTAGCCCGCCGAGGCAAGAACTTCCTCTGCCGTGGCAAGCGTTTCTCTGACGTTGCTTAACGTCCGCCTCACTTCCCCAATGGTTTCGTCGAGCGATGCCGTAGCGCGGGCGGCTTCAATGATCGGGTTGCGGAAATCGACCGGAAGGGGCTCGAGTGTTTCATCAACGGATGCAAACAGAATCTCAAGGCAGGTCTCTAGATTCTCGTTGAGCACTTCCAGGCGATACGAACGGCAGTTCGCTTCACGATTGCGCATGATCTCCCGCGCGACTTCCACAGCATGTCGGTAGGCTGCGGTATCATCGGGGAGCTCTTCGCCGTCACGATCTATGACTGGCGGGTTCCAGGTGGGTTTCAAGAGGAAATGGTAGACCGGCATAGCGCACGCTCGAAGTCGATCTGATGATTTAATTTCCGATCATTATAATGACTCCCGGCTGAGCCGAAAGCGATTCAAACTTACAAGTCTCGGCTTTCTTACTGCGATCTGTCGAAGATGACAAAACCGTCTATCACCTGCCTTGCTTGATGTTGCTATTGGCACATATTTCGTCGAGCCGGCGCACTGAATCCCTGATAACGACAAGTTCCCTCTCGTATTCTTCTTCGCGGCGTGCCCACGAGGCAGCGAGACGAGCCTGGTCGCTTTGTTCCGCCTGTTTTTTCAGTTTGCGAGCGAGCGCCCGCCGTTCTTCCAACGCGCGCAACGCGCTGCCAAGCGCGCGTCGCAGATTTTCATCGAGTGCCAGGCTCTTTCGATCTGCCGTATAGGTGTGCCCGACGTGGCAGCGATAACGCACAAGCTTCCCTTCGTCGACTTCCCACAGGACGCCGTGGCAATCGGGACAAGCTAATGCCGATCTCTTGCCGATCCGGTCCATATCGTCGGTGGAGGATTGCCTTCCTTTGGCAATTTCGACCTCGAATCCCACGCTTTCCGGGATCGGCATCGGGATACCCGCTGGCTGCGACACGAGATTCGCCAGGAGCTTGGGCATTGCATCCAGCCGTACAACGTGATCGGGGCGCACCCGGTTCAATGCGTTCGTCGGCATATCGGGAAACGCCGCGTCCGATGGATCCTGCACGACCGTGATGCCGCCGCACTGGTCGGCCGCCCATAGCCCGGACGCCCCGTCACCGAGTGTTCCGGTCAGCACGACCGCGATCATGCGCGGACCGCAGCAGGCGGCTGCAGAGCGCATCATGGGGTCGATGGCGGGTCGGGCGTTGTTTTCGCGCGGCCCGTGACCGAGCAGTATTGTGTCGCCTTCGAGCATGAGATGACGGTCAACAGGAGCGATGTAAATGTGCCCTTTTCTGAGGCTGTCGTGGCGCTGGGCAAAAGCTGCCGGCAGAGACCCGGCGCGGCTGAGGATTTCATCGAGGATCGACCTACCCTCGCTCGAGAGATGGATAGTCACGACGATGGCCGCGGGAAAATCGCGAGGAAAATTCTTGGCAAGAAAAGCCAGCGCCTCGACGCCCCCCGCCGACGCACCAATGGCCAGGATGTCGCGATTGGCCATGGGAAAGGTTGTCCTTTTTTGATGTCTAGGACAACGTTCCGGCGTTACGGCGGTTCCACCTCACTCACGGCGGAGCGGATTTGCGGTGGGCAAATTGGCCCGCGACCGATATGCTCAGGGGTGACACGGTTTCCCCTGAATTGGCCTCACCATGGCCGACGAAGCTAATAACAAAGCTATTGATGAGCCGGTAATTGTCGCCATGGGAGCGTCAGCTGGCGGCGTGCGCGCTTTGCAGACGTTTTTTGGCTCGATCCCTTCGGACACGGGCGCAGCTTACGTCGTGATTGTTCATCTCGATCCCGAGCGCCGCAGCGAGCTGGCGAACATCTTGGCCACGCGCACGAAGATGCCGGTCGTCCAGGTGCACGATCGGCAGAAAATCGAAGCCAACCACGTGTACGTCATCCCGCCCGACCGCCGGCTTGAGATGGTGGATCATGAGATTTCAGCGACTCCTTTCGACGAACCTCACGGCGCACGGTCGCCGATTGATCAATTCTTCCGTTCGGTCGCCGAGCGGCTTGGCGATGGCTTCGCAATTATTCTGAGCGGTGCCGGTTCGGACGGTGTTCTCGGTGTGCGCGCGGTCAAGGAATCCGGCGGCATCATCATGGTGCAGGAGCCATCCGAAGCTGAATACCCATCGATGCCACGCAGCGCGATCACGACCGGGGTCGTCGATGTTGTCCTGCCGGTACGCGACCTCGCCATTCGCTTGGTTGATCTCATTCGACTGAAGCGTTCCTCCTCAATTACTGATCTGCCAAAAGTCGATGAGGAACTGCTTCGTCGCGTTCTCGCGCACTTGCGTGTCCGTACCGGGCATGACTTCACGAAATACAAGCGTTCGACCATTTTGCGTCGAATCGCGCGGCGTATGCAGGTCACGAGAACTGACGAAATTTCCGACTACTATGAAATTCTCCGTGAAAAGCCTGAGGAGGCGCAGGCGCTTCTCGCCGATCTCCTGATCTCCGTCACCACTTTCTTCCGCGACAGCGAAGCCTATGAAAGCCTTAGAAAGCTGGTGCTTCCGCAGCTGTTCGATCACGAGGACATGTCGGAACCATTGCGGATTTGGGTTTGTGGCTGCGCCACCGGCGAGGAAGCTTATTCGGTTGCCATATTGGTTCTTGAAGAGGCGGGGCGACACGATCTCAAACCCTCGATCCAGGTATTTGCGTCGGATCTTGACGCGCGCGCTCTTGCGACGGCACGGGAAGGGCGATACCCGTCCGTTATCGAAGCTGATGTCAGCGAAGATCGCTTACGCCGCTTCTTTACGCGCGAAGGTGAGGGCTACCGCGTGCGGCAGGAATTGCGCGACATCCTGCTGTTCGCGCATCACGACCTGTTAAAAGATCCGCCGTTCTCGCGAGTTGATCTGATTTCATGCCGGAATGTGCTGATCTATCTCGACCGTGAGCTGCAGGAACAGGTGTGCAGCACCTTCAACTATGCACTCAATCCCGGGGGATATCTGTTTCTCGGGTCCGCTGAAAGTGCCGATCATCCGTCCGGGCTGTTCCGGACTATTGAGCGCAATGCACGCATCTACCAGTCAGCGCTGAAATCGGGAGAAAAGCCCAGGCTGCTACCGCGGCTCTTGGGCCCGATTCGCGTGCGCGAGCAAGTCGCCCAGCTTCGTACGACGTCGCCCGCCGGGGCTCTGACTGATGCGGTGATTCATCGCCGCGCTCTCGAAAAACTGGCTCCGCCAAGCATTCTTGTCGACGAAGCTCACAGTGTGATCCACCTGTCGGACAATGCCGGGCGTTTTCTGCAACCATCGGGCGGCGCACTGACGGGAGACGTGGTCGACCTTGTTCGGCCCGAACTTCGATTTGAGCTGCGTTCCGCTTTGCACCGCATTTTCGAACAACAGGCATCGACATTAAGCCTGCCGATTCCGGTACGCTTCAACGGCGCGCAACATCGAGTCCTGATCCAGGTGCAGGCTGCGCACGCCGATGAGGTCGGCGAGGCACGAAACGCTGTTGTTATGTTCATCGAAGGGGAGGAAATCGACGAAAATCTTGCGGTTGCCGGAGAGCATGCGACGGATGAGACGGTGCGCCGCCTGACGCAGGAACTGGAATTGACGCAAGCGCGGCTGCGAACCGTTCGCGAAGAATCAGATGCAGCAAACGAGGAATTGCGTGCTGCCAATGAGGAGCTGCAGTCGATCAACGAAGAGTATCGGTCAACCTCGGAAGAGCTCGAGACCAGCAAGGAGGAGCTGCAGTCGATCAACGAGGAGCTGCAAACGGTCAACAGCGAGCTGAAACTGAAGCTCGAAGCAGTCTCGCGCGCGCATAGCGATTTGCAGAACCTAATGGCTGCAACCGATTTCGGCACGCTGTTTCTCGACTCGAGCCTGCGCATAAAGCGATTCACCGAACGGGCGACCAAGCTGTTCAGCATTACCCCGGCTGACGAGGGCCGGCCCATTACCGACTTTGCACATCAACTCGAATACGACGGTCTGATCAAGGACACGCGGGCGGTCCTTTCCGACCTTGCTCCCATCCGCCGCGAGCTGAAAAGCCGGGCCGGCAAATGGTACGACATGCGCTTGCGTCCGTACCGGACCGTTGACGACAAGATCGATGGCGTCGTCATTACGTTCGTCGATATCAGCGATAGACGCCAGGTCGAGGAAGCCTTGCGTCAGAGTGAACGCAAACTGCGCGCGCTCAGGCGAAAGCCGGCTGCCGAATCGTAAATTCCGGCGTGTATTGGGCCACTCCTTTGCGGCGCCGGTCATCGCCGCGTCTCAGGCGTTTCGACGTAGCAACTACCTGACGCGATGCGCGCCCGAAGCGTCGAAATTTGCAAAGTGATGCCTAGTGAAAATTTTCACGACTCCAGCCCTTGCCAACTCGGTCTCTTATTTGAGTTTTGTCACTCTGACGTCGAGGATACGGCGACCTAGTTCCCGTGCATCCGATTGCGCGGAGCCTATGCAATATCGAAAGCATAATTGGTCAACTTTACCAAGCCACGCTATTGGCGAGGCTTGTAACCCTTGAACTGAGCGCGACCGCAGTCAGTCGTGATAATCTTCCCCTATGTCCGCTTGTGGCCCTAGCGGACATTCCAAACGACGGCATGCTCCCGCGTGGCGCGTTAATTCACGTAAGTCCACGCGAATACCAAGAGCACTATTGTCGCCACGATGAAAAGCGTTAGTTGACCCGCTCCAAAGTCGGAACGGTGATAAGTCGGTTTTGCCATGGGCGGTCCCCCCGAAGGGACTAAGCCATCATATCCTTCACTATGACGATGCCGTATCACGTTTTTGGCATCTTGGCGCGTCCAAGGGTGCGCCGCACCATGTCATCGCCATCGTGAGGGCCTCTGTTGCTTTAAAAAGCGTTGGACCAAGGTCCACCTATTGGCCGATCGGCAGAATTGTAGTCTGACAAATCCACCTCGTTGCGTGGGTGTGGCAATGGCCAACCTTGATTTCGGCACGACGCCTCTCGTCGTGGCCAACGACAATAAGATTTTGAGCCCAGTACGTGCCTCCGCAAACTTCGCTGACGAGGTACGTCTAACGCGAGCTTTGTCCGCGCTGCAGCGGGGGCCCGTTCACATTTATCGTGGTAAGGTGATCGTTTGTGACGGAGATGCCGCGAACTATCTTTTCTTTGTCGTCAGCGGTGTAGTGCGCAGTTGTAAAGTATACAAAAACGGTGACCGCATCATTGGTGCATTTTATCTCCCGGGCGACCTGTTCGGCTGGACTGATCGGAAACACCCGCTCTCGCTCGAAGCAGCTACAGATGCACTGGTCCTATTTCTAAAACGTAGCGCCTTGCTTTCTCTGGCCTGTCGGAACAGTCGAGTTGCAAGTACCTTGTTATCCGCGACAACGAATGAGCTTCAACGTACGCAAGAACACATAATGCTCATGAGCAAGATGGCGAAATGCCGTGTCGCAGCTTTCTTGGCCGATTTATGGATGAGACTGGGAAAAGGCGAA
>DATFXJ010000113.1:0-50312 GCA_035315965.1 Pseudolabrys sp. | reverse complement strand
GCAATAATCGACGGCGGCGTAAGTACATCGACCTCGATACCGTGCGAGCGCGGCTTCGAGCCTGTGTATCCGGCAGGCGTCCAACACAATAATTGCTTGCCCCGGACAGCGAAGGGCTCGCCGTTGAACGCGATCATGGCGCCGTCGGGCAGCGTGTCCAGTTTGCGCTGGTGGGTGCGCTTTGCTTTGCCCTTTAGTCGCTCAGCGTGAAGCAACCTATCCATCGTCGCTGTCGCTGCGCGATTTTTCTTCCCTGAAAACAGCACTGCAAATCGTTCGGCATCCTTGCGACGGCATTCGAAGCAGGGCCGATGGCCCGCGGAAAAGGCAGTAACCTCGTCGAGGAAAAACAATTCCGTGTAACTGTCGCCCCAAACATTCCGATGGCGATTGTTGAACTCAAGCTTGCAGCAGATCCACGCCCGTGTCAGCCAGCGGCGCGCTGTGAGCTTACGCTGCGCATCATGCAGACGTCCGCCGCGATTGCCCATCAACGTTCCACGGGCAGATAACGCCCATAAGTCACCGAATGGAGAGACGCGATTTTGCAGGGGCATTAGTTTATAACATTGCGGTCTTGCGCGGAATATCAGGCTTAGGCTGGCATTGCGGTAACCTCAAGAATCGAGATGGTCGGCACAAGCCCGCCCATGGCGATTGCTGGAATAGCGTCAGCCCTGCGGTTGCGGGGCGACCTCGCCAGATGGCGGCTCGGGCCGCGGGCGCGGCTTGCCGGCTGGCGGCACTGCAGATGAGCGCGGGGTGGTCGGCTCGATGACCGACTCGCGCACCGGACGCTTGCCCGCAAGCAGATCGGTGATCTCGTCTCCCGTCAGCGTCTCGAATTCGAGCAGACCTTTGGCCAGGACCTCGAGATCGGCACGTTTTTCGGCGAGAATCTGAGTCGCCTCGGCATATCCGGCTTCGACGAGCCGGCGGATTTCAGCGTCGATTTTGCGCGAAGTTTCCTCGGAAACGTTCTGCTGGCGCGATACTTGGTAGCCGAGAAAAACCTCGTCCTGGTTCTCGCCATAGGCAACAGTACCGAGCGCGTCGGACAAGCCCCAACGCGTCACCATCATGCGCGCGAGCTTGGTCGCCTGCTCGATATCGGAGGCGGCGCCGGACGTCACCTTCTCCTTGCCGAACACCATTTCCTCGGCGACACGCCCGCCCATCATGATGGCGAGGCGCGACGTCATCTGCTCGCGGCTCATCGATAGCTTGTCTCGCTCAGGCAACTGCATGACCATGCCAAGCGCACGCCCGCGCGGAATAATCGTCGCCTTGTGTACCGGATCGGTAGCCTTCACATTGATAGCAACAATCGCATGGCCGCCCTCGTGATAGGCAGTGAGGAGCTTTTCTTCCTCCGTCATCACCAGCGACTTGCGCTCGGCACCCATCATTACCTTGTCTTTGGCGTCCTCGAACTCGGACTGCGTGACCATACGCTTGTTGCGCCGCGCCGCCATCAGGGCCGCTTCGTTGACGAGATTCATCAGGTCTGCGCCGGAAAACCCGGGCGTTCCGCGCGCGATCGTCTTCAGGTTCACGTCCGGTGCCAACGGCACCTTGCGTACGTGCACCTTCAGGATGCTTTCCCGACCAACCACGTCAGGATTTGGCACCACCACTTGGCGGTCGAAACGGCCCGGGCGTAGCAGCGCCGGATCCAGCACGTCGGGTCGGTTGGTTGCTGCAATAAGAATTATGCCTTCGTTCGCTTCGAAGCCATCCATCTCGACTAGCAACTGGTTGAGAGTTTGCTCGCGCTCGTCATTGCCGCCGCCGAGGCCGGCGCCACGATGACGGCCGACCGCATCGATTTCGTCGATAAAGATGATGCAGGGCGCGTTCTTCTTAGCCTGCTCGAACATATCACGCACGCGGCTCGCGCCGACGCCGACAAACATTTCGACGAAATCTGAGCCTGAAATGGTGAAGAAGGGCACATTGGCTTCGCCGGCGACCGCGCGCGCAATCAAAGTCTTGCCGGTGCCGGGTGGTCCGACTAGCAGCACGCCGCGGGGGATGCGGCCGCCCAGGCGTTGGAATTTGCCGGGGTCGCGCAGGAATTCGACAATCTCCTGCAAATCCTGCTTCGCCTCGTCGACGCCCGCAACATCCTCAAAGGTGACGCGGCCGTGCGCTTCAGCCAGAAGCTTTGCGCGCGACTTGCCGAAGCCGAGCGCCTTACCGCCTGCGCCTTGCATCTGGCGAGACAGAAAAATCCATACGCCGATCAGCGCGATGAATGGCAGCCACGACACCAGCAGCGAGACAAACCACGGGACGTTGTCCTGCGGCGGTCGCGCGGTGATCGTGACACCCTTGGAGTAAAGCTTCTGCACTAGACCGGGGTCATTCGGGGCATAGGTCTGGAAGCTCGTCCCGTTGGCAAAGGTACCGTGAATATCGGGCCCCTGGATTACGACGTCGCGCACCCGGCCCTGATCGACCTCAGACAGCAGCTGGGAGAACGAGATATCTTGCGCGGTGGTGCGCTGACCCGGATTCTGGAAGAGCGTGAACAGCGCCAAGAGCAACAGGACGATGATCACCCAGAGGGCGAAATTACGAAGGTTAGCGTTCATCAGGTGTCCTGACCCCGCCGCGCGCTAGTTTCGCGGCTGTGTAAATTTATGCATCCGGTTCATGGCGACTTCACGTCGGACTAGAATCACCAATGTAGGCAGCACCGGCCCGCAAGAAAAGGCCTAGATTCTTAATATTCTAGCGTCTTTTCGCTGGGGCCGTAGGGTTGTATCCGCGCTTGGTTAAGAGCTTGCGACGCGGCGGCGCTCTTTCGACTACGAGGTGGCGATTGGTCAGCGTTACTACCGCGCCAGCGAGCGTCCGGCGAAAGCGCCCTTCGCCCGCAGCGTGGGCGCGATCGAGAGCGCATTTAAGCGCCTCCAGCTTGTGAAGCTCCACAGGGCCCTCGTCGCCTGCCTTGGCCACTGCACGGCCGAGTACGCGCAGCGCGATTTCGGCTGGCAAATCGGCAAAGCGGTGTGCCTTGATCGCCAGCGCGCCGGAGGGTGGCAACCCCACTACTACATCCCGCATAGCGCGATCGACCGCGGCCTCGATCGCGCTGTCCGCCCGCTTTAGTCGGTGCGCGAGTTGTCCGAGCCGGTGAAGATCAAGGCCCTCCTTCGCCAAAGTGCCCATTACGCCACGCAGCCGCGCGCGCGTAAAGCGCGGGTCGCGATTGGACGGATCATCGGCATAGGGAATCTTTGCAACGCGCAGTGTCGCGATCAGCCGAGACTTTGGAATCTCGAGCAGCGGCCGCACCAGATAGATCTCATCATCCCTTTCAGTCATCTCGCCATGGCCTGATGGGCCGCGTCCTGGAATTACAGAGATTTTCTGCATCGCCCCCAGGCCCGTCAGCCCGCTGCCGCGGGTCATACGGATCAGTACGGTTTCGGCCTGATCGTCGAGCGTATGCGCGGTGACGATATGCCTCGCTCCTGCTTTGCGCGCGGCATCACCTAGCAACCGATAGCGCGCCACTCGCGCGGCTTCTTGCAGTCCGGTCGACGGCTTGCGTTCGTGCCAGCGTAACGTGCGGTGGCCAATTTTCAGTTTGCGCGCGAGACGGGCGACCGAGGCAGCTTCGTGCCTGGATTCCTTGCGCAGGGCATGGTCAATCGTCACGGCAACGAGTTTTGGCTTCACCTTAAGTGAATCGCGCCAGCGCGCGGCGAGCAACATCAGCGCGGTCGAATCTGGTCCGCCGGATACCGCCAACACGACTACGGGAATAGCTTGCAGCCTGGAAAAGAGTGTTTTTGCTTCAGACGGCGAGATGGCCGTTGATTTTTGCGTAGGCATGATCGTCACCGAAGCCGGACTTCCGCCACCGGATCAGGTCCGCGGCTGGGCCTTGCGATCATACCCTAGCAGTGTGCGCGCTTCTGCTCCTGCTCGACCCCGCGCTTTATGCTGGCGGAGGCACGCGGATATTTGCGTCCGACCTCGGCAAGCGTGGCACAAGCAGCTTCCTTTTGATTCATAGCAGCAAGCGACTGACCAAGGCGCAGCAGAGCGTCTGGCGCCTTGGCGGAACGTTCAAATTTGGTCGACACCCCGAGAAAGGATTCTGCGGCATCGCGGTAACGCTGTTGCTGAAACAGGCTTTCGCCAAGCCAGAATTGCGCCTCCGGCACGAGGCGCTCGTTCGGATATTTCTTCAGGTAGTCCCGAAATGACTGTTCGGCCAAGGAATAGTCCTTATGCAGCATATAGCCATAGGCCATGTCGTATTCGTCTTGCGGCGAAGCCGAGGGCGGTAGCGTCGCAACCTGCGACCCGCTAGAGGCAGAAGGCACAGCATCACGCACTTGCGGCGACGATGTCGTTGCCATTTGCGATCTCGGCACTTGAGTAGCACTTGCCGACGCAACCGCCGCCGGTGGCGTTGCTATACGTGGCGGGGTCGGATCGTTGCCAGCAAGCGTCGAAAGATCGAGCGGCGCGCCGGCAGCGCGGCCACCAGGCGCGCCGACCGACGTTCCACTGTCTTCAATCCGTTCGGGCGCGGCGATCACTGTTTCATTGCCGAGCGTGCGCGGCGCTCCTGGCGCGGTCGGGTGCTGCGTGGGATCGAACACGTCAGAACGGCGGCCGGGTGGCGTCGCCGACGGCACGTTCCCCGAGCCCATGGGCGCCGCCTGCGCTGGCGGTGCAGCCCCACCCCGCGATCCCAATTGTTGAAGGCGATAGTCTGTATCGTCCTGCATGCGCTTGAGCTGCATCTCGAGCTGCTGATTTCGATATTGAAGCTGCTCGATGGTGCCGGTGAGCTGCCGCAGCACACTTTCCATGCGGTCGAGTCGAACTGAAACATCGCTGGGATCGGCGACCCTCCCCGACGACTGGGGTTGACGCGATTGCGCCGGCTCGCCGCGGCTGAACAGGTCGTCGAGAAAATTTCCGGACCCACGCTGCTGTTGCGCCGGCGCCGAGCCGGCCAGAAGCAGCACGGAAAATGCGGCAAGAACCGCAGCGCGAGGTGATGGGCGTAAACGCATCATGTCAGATGAGGCCGGCGGCCGCCGGTTCCCAATACGAGTACCATAGAGCGCGCTGCGTCGAAATTGTGACTGTGCACGTCATTCCAGGGGCGAGCCACCGGGTTCGCGCACTGCGCGGCCCAAATATAAACTCTGCGGGCGAGCTTGGGTTAGCTAGTAATCTTTTACGAACTGACCCCGAGCACGGTGACTGCGCGGCGATTCTGCGACCAGCAGGAAATATCATTACAGACCGCGACCGGCCGCTCTTTACCGTAGGAGATGGTCCGCATGCGCTGGCCCTGGATGCCGCGAGAGATCAAATAGTCGCGCACCGCCTGCGCGCGACGCGCACCTAGCGCAATATTGTACTCGCGCGTCCCGCGCTCGTCGGCGTGGCCCTCAATCGTGAACTGCGAATACTGACTGTAGTTGGTAAGCCATTGCGCCTGCTTGTCGAGAGTCGTCCGAGACTGCGGCGTTAGTTCGGACGAGTCGGTTTCGAAAAACACTCGGTCGCCGACATTGACTACGAAGTCCTGTTGACTGCCAGGCGTCGCTTGGCCTGCGGCACTTGCTTGCGCGTCTTCGCCCCTGTTGGCACAGGCCGAGATCGCCACAGCCGCAGCGAAGACGGCTGCGAACCGGGCAACGAGCACCATTTTCTTCACATCAATCATTCCGGTGTCTCCATTCACGCGTATCGACCGGAGCTTGCGTGTGGGTCTAGCAGGTCGTTCGTTAAGCGAACGTTCCATCAACCTTGATGGAACCTTGCACGGGCCCATTAAAACTGTCGGAGTCCCTTAAACCATTTCTGATGGTTAAGACACGGTGAAAATAAGGCCGGTTTGCGACAAATCAGGATAAAAGCGGCGACCAGGCCGGATCGGAGGCGTAAGCCGGTGTAGGAACCTTCATTTCGTTACGGCCGGAAATGTCTATCATAAAAAGTGCCGGGCCCTGGCCCACATCGCGGAAAAACATCAGTACACGCCCGTTCGGCGCGAACGTCGGTCCTTCGTTATGAAAGCCCTCGGTGAGCAAGCGCTCGCCCGAGCCATCAGGTTTAAGGACGCCGATCGCGAAATTGCCTCGGGCCTGACCAGTGAATGCGATGTAGTCACCGCGCGGCGACCAGACCGGGGTTGAATGGTGGCCCTCGCCGAAGCTGATGCGCTGCGCCGGCCCGCCGGTCGCCGGCATAATGTAGACCTGTTGAGTACCCCCGCGATCGCTTTCGAAGCAGATACGGGTACCATCAGGCGAGTAACATGGTGCGGTGTCGATCGCCGGCGTATCGGTAAGCCGTGTGGTCTGTTTCGAACGCAGATCCATCACGAATAGGTTGGCGTTGCCACCTTGCTGCAGGCTCATGATTACGCGCTGGCCGTCGGGCGAAAATCGCGGGGCGAAGGTCATGCCGGGGAAATTGCCGACAATCTCACGCTGCCCGGTATCGATGTTTAAGAGATAAACGCGCGGATCGCCCTGCCCGTAGGACATATAGGTGATCTCTTGCGTCGACGGATTGAAACGTGGCGTCAGCACCAGCTCGTCGCCCCTCGTCAGATAGCGGACGCCGGCGCCGTCCTGATCCATGATGGCGAGGCGCTTCACTCGACGATCTTTCGGACCCGTTTCGTCCACGAATACTATCCGGCTATCGAAATAGCCTTTCTCGCCTGTGAGACGCTCATAGATCGCATCTGAAATAATGTGTGCAATACGCCGCCAATTGTCGGGCGTTGTGAAGTACTGCTTGCCGTCGAGCTGCTGGCCCGCGAACACATCCCAAAGGCGAAACTCCGCCTTTAGCCGCCCATCGCTTTGGCGCGTGATGCGACCGGTGACTAGGGCTTGGGCGTTTATCGCGCGCCAGTCCGGAAAGCGCGGCACACTATCGCTGTTCGTGATCCTTTCAATGAAGGCGGCCGGATTGATGGGCGCGAATAAACCGCTGCGTTGAAGATTGTTGCTGATGACCGCCGTGACACTGCGGCCGCTATCGGCTTCGGAAATGAAATCCGGTAGCGCGATCGGCATCGGCTGCACATTACCTTGCGTGATGTCGAGCTTGAGCACCGCGCCCGCGGGGCGTGGCGAAAGCACTGCCAATGCACTGGCGCCGAGGAGCAGTCGGCGGCGGCTTAGCGGCAAGGGAAAACTTAATTGGAATTTGGGCATTTCAATACAGGGCTAATTGGACCGGTACATATCTTTGGGATCGAAGGTCAGTTCAATTTCTTTCCAGCTTTCATAGTGCTCCGGCTTGAGCATATCGAAAGGCTGGCCGGTCAGCACCGCGCGTACCGCGCTGTCGCGAGAGGCCATTGCGGCGACGGTGCGGCCGTTCATACGCGCAAACGGCGGGGCTGCCAGTCGACCATCGGGGCGTAGCTTGACGGTAACATTGACGATCAGCTCATTTGGATCCTGCACGCCGACCGGAGGACTCCACAACGCCATAAGCCGCGCGCGGAGTGCATCAATTTCAGACTGTGACAACTTGGCAGCCATGCCCGAGGACGTCCCTAGAGAGGGCGAGGCATTAGTTTCCATTCCGGTCGCTGCGTTGCGTTGCGGGTCGCGCTTGTCAAGCAAAGCCGCAATTTTGTCGGCATCGAATTTCGGCTGCTGCTTCTGGGGAGGCCGCTTCGGTGGCAGCGGTTGTTCGAGCATAGTCTGTTTTGGCTCGTCCTGCTGCTTGATCTTGTCCGCGATCGGATCGGACTTCGGCGGCTGCGGCTCTGGTGGCGGGGTGATTTCCTTTGCCGCTTGCACCTCTTTCTTCTCGGTGATCTTGGCCTTGGAATCCTCGACCGGTTTCGGCGACTCCTCCGCTTTTTTCTCGACCAGGGGTTTTGGCGTTTCGACCTTGGGCGCGTCCTTCACACCCCTGGTCATCTCAGAGAAGTCTTTTTCGCTCACTAGATCGACTGGCAGCGACTCTGCCGGTGTGACGTCGAATGTCTTTCCAGAAAACGACAAGGTCGCCCACAGCAGCACTGCCGCGTGCAGGCCAGCCGAGATCGCTGTCGCTTTTCTCATCACCGCGCTTTCGCGTCCTGCTCAAATTCGGTAACCAAGGCTACACGATGAAACCCGGCTGATGACAGCCGTCCCATCACCCTCATCATGGTCCCATAATCCACTTTCCTGTCGCCGCGCACATAGACACGGGCCTCGGTGCCGCCGCGTGCCCCGGCCACCGCCTGCATTTTGGGGATCAGATCGTCGACGGCGATCTCGCTATTTTGCAGGAAAATTTGGCCCTTGTCGTTGATAGAAACTGTGAGCGGTTCCTTGTCCTGATCGAGGCTTTTGGCCTGGCTTTGCGGCAAGTCGATTGGCACCCCAACCGTGAGCAACGGCGCCGACACCATAAAGATGATCAACAACACCAGCATAACGTCGACCATCGGTGTCACATTGATTTCGCTCATCACCCGGCGTCGGTGGTGCTTGCGCTTCCCGATAATCGGCGTGCCGGCATTGGCAGCCATGAGGCAATCCCCTATGCGCGCTCGTCGATTTGCCGCGAAAGGATTGCGGCGAATTCGTCCGCAAACCCCTCAAGCCGTTGGGCTTGTTTGTTAACTTCGGCCGCGAACTTGTTATAAAAAATGGTCGCCGGTATGGCAGCGACAAGGCCGAGTGCGGTCGCAAAAAGCGCCTCGGCGATCCCGGGCGCGACCACCGCCAAAGAAGTGTTTTTGGATGCGGCGATCGACTGGAAGCTTGTCATGATGCCCCAGACCGTGCCGAACAATCCCACAAAAGGCCCGGCCGAGCCGACGGTAGCGAGCACCAGCAGCCGTTTCTCAAGCCGCTCGACTTCACGTGCAATGGTCACTTCCATAACCTTTTCGATGCGCATCTGCAGTCCGCCGATAGCGCGCGCGTTTCCCTCAAAACTGCGTTTCCATTCGCGCATTGCGGCCACGAACAATGCCGCCATCGAATGCGCGGGACGCGAGGACAGCGCGCGATAAAGTTCGTCAAGGGACTGGCCCGACCAGAATGCCTGCTCGAAACGGTCCATGGCGCGGCGGGTGCGGGCATAGAGCATGGTCTTGTCGATCGCGATCGCCCAGACCCAGATCGAACAGATCAAAAGACCGATCATCACCGTCTTGACGACCCAGTGGGCGTTCCAGAACAGCGTGAACAGGGAAAGATTTGAGGAAGTCAGCGGAAGCACCGACTGTGCCACGTCGGCAGGAGTCATAGGCACGTCCTTTCCGCTCAATCCGGTTCCGTCAGGCGAACCGGCGCGGCGCAAATCCGAAATCACCGAGCGCGCGCGACGATCACGCCCACGCGCTAAGCCAAAAGTCGAATGTCTCGCGAAATTCGTATGTCCCGTCCACCGGCGGCTACGGAATCCCAGCGAAACTTGGCCAAACTTGGGCGCGCAAGCGGGCCTTTCGCCCCATAACAGCGCTGATTATGGTTAAAGAGTCGTTACCTTTCAGGCCTCGACCGCAGACTTAAAGGCCGCCCTTTCGGGCGGCCTGAGTAAAAAAAGAATTCAATTTTGAGGTTGACTTGTGTCAGGGCCAGGTCGATTTCGACGCTCCGCCATGAACTGGTCGAATTCGGTCTTATCCCTCGCCGCCCGTAGACGTTGGAGGAACTCGCGAAACTCGCGCTGTTCATCCTCCAGGCGATGTAAGGTCTCGGCGCGATACTCATCGAAGGCTCGGTTGCCGCTCGACGGTGCGAAATGCCAAGGGCTGCCGGCCATTCTGCTGCGCATCCAATCCATCTTGCTCTGCAAGCGCTCCATTTTGCTCTGCCAACGGTCTTGGCCGCCGTAGTATCCGCATCCCATTCTTCCGCTCCATATCGTGAAGGCGAGGACGGAAAGGCCAAGCGGCCACCAAGCCATGAACCCGAGAATGATCAGTGCGATCCAGGCGGGTTTGCCGATTTCATCCAGCTTTGCGGTGATGGGCATTGTCGACCTCGCGTGAATGTAAATAACATTTACATAGCTAGGCCTGTGCGAGGCTCTTGTCAAGCGGCGCGAATATTAAAATGGGTAAGCCTCACCTTTTGCGCCAGCCCTGAGCGGAAAAGACTCGCTGAGATTTCACCGCCGCGGAGCCGCCGCGGCGGTAAGCCCAAGCCCGCGCAAATAGATCAGCACAGCGGCCTCCAGCAGTTCTTCCGGCGACATGGGAAGCGCCCGCCGAGCCGCATCGCCGCGGCCGAACAGCGAAGCGATACCGTGGGTCATCGCCCAGACGTGCAGCGCGACCATCAACGCCGGTGGGCGCCCTTGCGGCGGCATCAACGTAACCAACTTCTCTGCAGCCGCTCGCAACACGGCGAAAGCGTTCTCGCTCGACTCACGCAGCTCACGGTCACTGTCAAGTGCCACTCCGGCCTCGAACATTGCTGAGTAATAAGCCGGCTCCCGCTTAGCAAAAGCGAGATAGGTTTTTCCGAGGCGGTCGAATGCGGTCATGACGTCGGGATGGCCTTCGTCCCATGCCTTCGCTAGAGCGGTTGCGAATTCCTCGAAGCCGCGGCGCGCAACATCGGCGAGCAGCGCATCGCGGTCGCGGAAATGACGATACGGCGCGGCAGGACTTACCCCCGCCCAGCGCGCCGCATCGGCAAAAGTAAATCCCGCCGGACCCTTCTCGGCGATCAATTCGAGCGCGGCTCGTACCAGGGTTTCTTTCAGATTGCCATGGTGATAGCCACGCGGTTCGGAGCGCCTGCCCCATTTCATGTGAATGGGATTAACATGAGTCCGCCTACGCGTCGATGCGGACGTCTACGAGCGCCGGTGGCGCCTAGCGGCAAGAGGCAGATGGTCGAACAGCGTCGGACCGTTTGGCTGCGCGCCTTCGATAGTTAGCAGACGTAGCTTGCTGACCACGCCGCCCTGAGCTGAGAAGCCACCTGTCTTGCCGCCTGCGGCCAGCACACGATGGCAGGGGACGATCAAGGGGGTCGGATTTTGCCCAAGCGCCTGCCCGACGTCGCGCGCCAACAATTTGTCGCCAAGGCGTTTGGCAATTTCCCCATAGGTAATTGTCGAGCCGGGTGGGATCGTGCGCGCAATGTCGTAGACTTTGCGATTGAACTCTGGAATGCCGTCGGCATCGATTGTCACATCGCTCAAATCGATGGATTCGCCGCGCAGCAGCGCAACGATGCCATCGATTGCCCGCTGCACCGGCGCAGGAGGCGCCGCTTCCTGTGCGCCGGCAAAACGGCGCAACAGGGATGCACGGGTTTCGCGTTCATTAGCATTGTGGACCTGTACGCCTGCGATGCCGCGCGCGGTCCAGACAATGCCGCAAGTCCCGATTGCGGTGTCGAATACCGAGAAACTGTAAACCGTCATGAGATACGCACACTAGCACGCCGCGTCAGGCGCCGCCGCCCGATTCCTGGTCTGATTTCATGGCGATACGCAGCGGCCTCGGAATGGGCCTGGCGCGGCCTCCGGAAACGAAGGCGACCTGAACATGCGCTTCCACCAGAAGATCCTCGCCGCGCACGACTTTCTGATTGAGTGTAACCGAAGCGCCTTTTACTTCTTCCGGCGCGGTGACAATGTTGAGCACGTCATCCATATGCGCCGGCTTCTTAAAATCGACGCTCATGTGGCGCACGACGAATGTGAATCCCGGCGCTTCCTTCTCGGCCTGCTCGAACAACACGCGATGGTCGGCGCCGATTAGCCTCAGATAGTTGGTGCGTCCGCGCTCCATGAACCGTAGGTAGCTGGCGTGATAAACGATGCCGGAAAAGTCCGTGTCCTCGTAGTACACCCGCACGGCTTGGTAATGCCGGCCGTCGCAGATTTCGCCGTCGAGCGCATTGACTGCCAACGCCCTACTCCTGCTCTTCTTGTCCGAACAAGCCAAACTGAGTGGGATTTCGCGCAGGCTCGGGTAAGCCGAGATGCTGGAAGGCAAGCCCGGTAAGCAGGCGACCGCGCGGCGTTCGCTGCAGAAAGCCCTTCTGGATTAAAAACGGCTCGATGATGTCCTCGACTGCGTCGCGCGGCTCCGAAAGAGCTGCCGCGAGCGTATCGACGCCGACCGGCCCGCCGCCATAGCTCGACGCGATGGTCGACAGATAGCGCCTGTCCATGGCGTCCAGACCGGCGGCATCAACCTCGAGCGCGACGAGTGCCCGGTCGGCGGCCTTTCGGTCGATGGTCCTAGCGCCATCGACATGAGCGAAATCGCGCACGCGGCGTAGAAGGCGGCCGGCAATGCGCGGAGTGCCGCGGGCACGGCGCGCGATCTCGTTGGCACCGTCGGGTGCGACGCCAATATGGAGCACGCGCGCACCACGATAGACGATCTCTTCAAGTTCTTTCTCGGAATAGAAATTGAGCCGCACGGGAATGCCAAAACGGTCGCGCAACGGATTGGTCAACAGTCCTGCGCGGGTTGTAGCTCCAACCAACGTGAAAGGAGAGAGATCGATCTTTACCGATCGCGCCGCGGGACCCTCGCCGATAATCAAGTCGAGCTGGAAATCCTCCATTGCCGGATACAGGATTTCTTCGACTGCGGGGTTAAGACGATGAATCTCGTCGATAAACAACACGTCGCGTGGCTCAAGATTGGTGAGCAGCGCGGCGAGATCGCCAGCTTTAACGATCACCGGGCCCGATGTGGCGCGGAAATTGACGCCCAATTCACGCGCCAGGATTTGCGCCAGCGTCGTCTTGCCCAGCCCCGGTGGGCCCACGAAAAGTACGTGATCGAGCGCCTCTTTCCGTGAGCGCGCCGCTTCAATGAACACCTTGAGATTGGCGCGCGCCTGTTCCTGGCCGATGAATTCGTTCAGCAGCTGCGGACGTAATGAAGCATCAACGTCGTCGTCGCGCCCGTCGGCAGCCATTAGTCGCCGGGGACTGTTCATTTCGCCAGCTCCTTCAACCCTTGCCGAATAAGCGTCGCGGTGTCGGCACCTTCACCGGCATTGCGCGCGGCGGCAGCAATTGCGGCAGCGGCCTGCGGCTGGCCATAACCGAGATTGATCAGTGCGGAGACGGCGTCGGCGATTGGCCTCGGCGCACGCTTCTCATCGAGCACGCCGACAAGGTGCACCACCGCCGGATCGATATTGGCAAATGCCGGAACCTTGTCCTTCAATTCGGTGACGATGCGCTCGGCTACCTTTTGGCCAACGCCGGGCGAGCGAGCTACCATGGCTTTGTCCCGCATAGCGACCGCTGAAGCGAGTTCGGAAGCCTTCAACGTGCTAAGCACCGACATCGCGACCTTGGCGCCAACGCCCTGCACCGTTTGCAGCGTTCGAAACCATTCGCGATCGATGTTGTTGGGGAACCCGAACAGCTTGATCTGGTCTTCGCGGACATAGGTCTCAATCGACAGGGTGGCGGCTTCGCCAGGCGATGGAAGCGCATGCAACGTGCGGGCCGAACAATGCACCTGATAGCCGACGCCACCGACGTCGAGGATGACGTAATCCTCGCCATAGCTGTCAACAATGCCCTTGAGCTTGCCGATCATGAGGCCGCCACCTTCAATACCGTACTTGCGCGATGATGCGCGTGACACACAGCGATCGCGAGCGCATCAGCAGCGTCCTCGCTTTGCGGGTCGGCTTTCGGCAGCAGTACGCCGATCATCATGCGTATCTGCATCTTTTCGCCGTGGCCGGTGCCGACCACCGTCTGCTTTACGACGTTGGGCGCATATTCGGCGACCGTCAGCCCCGCCTTGGCGGGCACGAGCATTGCGATGCCGCGCGCCTGGCCGAGCTTCAGGGTCGCTACCGCATTGGTGTTGACGAAGGTGGCCTCCACCGCCGCCTCATGCGGGTGATATCGCTCGATCACCGCGATCAATCCGTCATGGATCGCCAGTAAGCGTGCGCCGAGCCCGGCACGCTCGCTGGTTTCCAGGGAACCACAGGCGATGTGGATGAGCCGATTGCCGTCAGCTTCGATCAGGCCCCAGCCGGTACGGCGGAGCCCCGGATCGATACCGAGAATGCGAATCGGACGCCGGGCCATGGCCCCGTTGATAACCCCGCGCCCGCCCGCAGCCTAGGACCGAAATTGCGCGTTCCCACCGGTGATCCGAAAGCTTGCAACCAGGGCGGATTCGGAACTTCGGACGTGTTTGCATTAGGATCGCGACGCATGCCGGGTTCTTCCTCGCCGCGCCGCGCCAAGCGACGTGCCGTCATCATTGGCGGCTCTATGTCCGGGCTCTTCTCCGCCGCCTTCCTGCGCCAGATCGGCTGGGATGTGGACGTCTATGAGCGCTCGAGCGTCGAACTTGTAGGCCGCGGCGCCGGAATTACGGGTCATCCAGAATTACTGGAAACCCTGGAAGCGAGCGGCGCCGGGACAAAGGATCTCGGTATCGAGGTGCCCAAGCGTATCGCCATCGATCGCGAGGGCCGCATCACCGACGAACGCCCGTTGAGGCAAATCCTCACGTCTTGGGATCGCCTGCAACGGCTTTTGCGCGCGACCATCGACGAAGCGCGCTACCACCTCGGTTGGAATTTCGAGCGGGTTGACCAGGACGGCCGAGGCGTGCGCGCGCAGTTTTCCGGCGGTCGCGTGGAGCATGCCGATATTCTCGTCGGTGGTGACGGCATCCGTTCAAGCGTGCGCGCGCAGATGGCACCGGAAGTGCAGCCAATCTATGCCGGCTATTACATCTGGCGTGGCGCGCCGAACGAAACGGATCTCGCGCCGGAAACGCTCCGCACCATCTATCCGCTGTTTACGTTCTACCTGCCTAAACGTCAGCAGGTGATCACTTACCCGATTTCAGGATTCGACAACGATCTGCGACCGGGCAAACGCCGTTTCAATTTTATTTGGTATCGTGTCGCCGACGCCGCAAAACTGCACGAGATGAACATGGACGAAAACGGCGTGCAGCACGAATATTCGGTGCCGCCACCGCTGATCCGCAAGGAACTGATTACGGACATGTACAAGGATGCGCGCGAGATTTTGCCGCCCGCCTTGCTAGACACGCTGATGAAAATCAAGCAGCCCTTCATTACACCCATTTACGACTTTACTGCGCCGGCAATCGTATTCGGCCGTGTCGCGATGGTGGGTGACGCCGCAGCGAATGCACGTCCACATATGGGGTTTGGCATGGCTAAGGCGGGTACCGACGCACAAGCTTTGGCAAAGCACCTGCGCAATCATGATGACATCGACGCCGCATTGAAGGCCTACAACGCCGAGCGCCAGCCGATCGGAAACAATATCGTGCTCCACGGTCGCAAGCTCGGCACTCATCTCGGCGTCAACCTCAAGACCGAGGAAGACCGCCGCATGCATGAATTGCTCCAGAGCGATGGCGCTATGCTGGACTGGATTGCGGTGCCGCATTTCCTCGACGCATACAAATGAGCGATCTGGTGAAACCGGATTACGCGCGCAACATGCGCATCGTCGGCCACTCTAACCAGAGGGGGCGGCCTGACGGCGTGCAGGTGATGGTGCATGGTGGTTTTGCCTATGTCGGTCACATGTTTTCCAAGGGCTTCTCGGTCATCGATGTGCATGACGCCAAAAATCCCCGCCCGGTGAACTACGTCGCGGCGCCACCCAACACCTGGACTATTCACCTGCAAGCGCATGACGATCTGCTGCTGGTAATCAACGCCAAGGACATGTTTGCGGCCACGGAATTCGCCGATGAACGGGCTTATTACCGGGGCGCGGTTGGCAAGACTGTGGGCACCGCGGAAGCAAAGCGAATGCGCGACTGGACCGCGGGCCTTGCCGTATATGACATCTCCCGGCCGGAAAACCCGCGCCGCATCAGTTTCATGCCGGTTGGAGGCGGCGGGATCCATCGGATCTGGTACACCGGCGGGCGGTGGGCCTATGTGTCGGTGTTGCTCGATGGTTTTACAGATTACATCTTCATGACCGTCGATATCGGCGACCCGACGCAGCCGCGAGAGGCCGGGCGGTGGTGGATTCCCGGAATGAATTTGGCGGTCGGCGAGACGCCGTCATGGGCACCGGCCCGGCGCTACGGGCTGCATCACGCCATCATCCATGGCGATACGGCTTATGCCGCTTGGCGCGACGCCGGCATGGTGGTGCTCGATATCGCAGACCGCACAAAGCCAGAACTGATCGTGCACAAAAACTGGTCCCCGCCGTTCGGCGGCGGGACGCATAACTGTCTGCCCCTGCCCGATCGCGACCTGCTGGTCGTGCTCGATGAGGCCGTGCTCGACCACCAGGAAGACGGACTGAAATTGATCTGGGTGTTCGATAACCGCGCGCGCGAAAATCCGGTCAGTATTTCCACTTTCCCGACACCGACTGAAGCCGACTACAAGGCAAAAAGCGGCCATTTCGGCCCGCATAATATTCACGAAAACCGGCCAGGTAGCTTCATCAGTTCACAGCTCATTTTCGCGACCTATCAGAACGCCGGCATTCGCGCCTTCGATATTTCCAATCCGTTCGCACCCAAGGAAGTCGGCGCACTGGTGCCGCCGCAGCCGGCGACGCTCGCCGACACCCGTCCGAACCGCGCGCGGGTAATCCAATCGGCAGACGTGTTCGTGGACACGAAGGGGTTGATCTATGCGACCGACTATAATGCCGGACTTTATATTCTGGAGTTTAACGGCGCGTAGCCCTATGCGCTCATTTTGGCAACCAGTGCGTCGGACACTTCGAAGTTGGCGTAGACATTCTGCACATCGTCACTGTCGTCGAGCGACTCGATCAGTTTCAGAATCTTTTCGCCGGCGTCGTCGCCGAGTGCGACGGTGTTCAGCGGCTTCCATAACAGCGCCGCCTTGCGCGGCTCCCCGAATTTTCCTTCCAGGGCCTTGGCGACATCCCTCAATGTTTCCGGAGTCGTGAAAATCTGGTGGCCGTCCTCGTTTGACGTGACATCCTCGGCGCCCGCTTCGATAGCCGCTTCCAGGATAGCGTCGGCGCTTGCGGCCTTGGCACCGAATTCGACCACGCCAACATGGTTGAACATGAAGGACACCGCGCCGGTCTCAGCAAGGTTACCGCCATTCTTGGAGAAGATCGCGCGCACTTCGCCGGCCGTACGGTTGCGATTGTCGGTCAAGGCCTCAACGATTACTGCGACGCCACCTGGCCCATAACCCTCGTAGCGAATTTCGTCGTAGTTTTCGTGGTCGGCGCCCTGCGACTTCTTGATGGCGCGGTCAATATTATCCTTCGGCATGTTCTCGGCCCGCGCCGCGAGTACCGCGGCTCGCAGCCGCGGATTGAATGCCGGATCAGGCAGGCCGAGTTTTGCCGATGCCGTTATTTCACGCGCGAGCTTGCCGAACAGCTTGGACCGCGCTTTATCCTGGCGGCCTTTGCGGTGCATAATGTTCTTGTATTGGGAATGACCGGCCATAATAAAACGCGCAAGTTTATTGATGCCGGCAGCTATATAGGCTGCCTCTCTAAAAAAATAAACTCGATCACTTCTTTTGGGGACGAAGAAAAGATTCAGGCCGCAAGCTCAGCCGAAGTGAGGGCACACAGGAGTGTGGACACAATGGCCGCTGACCACCAAAGGCTCGTCATCGATCGGCAATCACCGCTGTGCACGGCCATACATCAACAAACGTCCTCATAACGAGCGAACTAGGTGTCGATCAGGCGATCCCGAGCCGCACGGGAGATCAACTCCCGGCGTTGCGCGCCGAAGATGCGGGGCGCCACACGAAATGAACCGAGCTGCGAGCCCGGCGCGAGGGTCGGTCCCCTTTTTGGCGGCGATAGGGGCACGATATCGGGCGGCCATTCCAGCGCCAGATTGTTATTGACTTGCAGATTCATGAAACCGAGGTCGCTATGCCGGATCCAGCACAAGCTGCGAATGAACTTCGCCTATCGAATTATCCCCGCAATTCGAGCTCAACGCGCACCGTTTGAAAAATCTTCAGTCCCAGAATTGCGGGCGCGTCTCTTGCAGGATACCACCAAGCCGCACAGCGCCGACCTTGCGCGCGAGACCGGTAGCGTCGTTCGTCTCGACCGCCAGCGCGCACAACGTCGCGGGGCCTGTTGAGGCTTCGAATTTCGCGCCAGGTAGTTTTCGAAGGAAGCGGTTGAGCGGCTCGTCCTTGATCATTCCGATGATGGAATCGTAGTCGGCGGTCATGCCGACATCCGAGACGAACGCTGTGCCATTTGGAAGGATACGGTCATCCGCGGTGGGCGTATGCGTGTGCGTGCCGACGACAAGACTCGCGCGGCCGTCGAGGAAATAGCCCATTGCCTGCTTCTCGCTAGTCGCTTCGCAATGAAAATCGATGATGATGGCGTCCGCGCCCGAGTTAAGCACGCAAGCGGAAAGTTCACGCTCGATGGCGGCAAAGGGATCGTCGAGCGGATCCATGAAAATACGCCCCATGGCGTTGATCACGAGTGCGCGCTTGCCGTTCTTCGTATCGACCAGTGCAGCACCGCGGCCGGGCGTACCTTTTGGATAGTTGACGGGGCGAATCAAACGTGGTGCCCGCTCGATAAACACAAGCGCCTCGCGCTGATCCCAGGCGTGGTTGCCGAGCGTGATGGCATCCGCGCCTGCATCGATCAACTCATTGTAGATGACTTCAGTAATGCCAAAGCCACCGGCAGCATTCTCTCCGTTGATCACGACCAGTTCGAGCTTCCATTGGGCGATTAACGCCGGCAGCCGCTCGATCACGATCGCGCGCCCCGAGCGGCCGACCACGTCGCCGATAAAGAGAATACGCATTAGCGTCCGCGGAAATCGATGGTTTCGCGCTCCGTTAGCACGAGATCGAGCCGCGCGTCGCGCTCGGTGGCTGGGACTGACGGAATCTCCTGGATAGCGAAGGCAATACCAACGGCGGTAACAGGCTTTTTGCCGCGAAGCGCATTGATTGTTAGGTCGAAATAACCCGCGCCATAACCGATGCGGTGACCGGACCGATCGAAGGCAACAAGCGGTACAATTAGAATGTCCGGCGCAACTTCTGGCGCCTCAGGCATTGGCTCACGGATTCCCCACTGGCCGGAGGTCAAGGGTTCGCCGAAATTCCAGGCGCGTATTACCAATGGCTTGCCGCGCCCGGCGATGGCGGGCAACGCAAGGTTCGCGCCGGCATCGGCGAGCTTGCGCATCAACGGCACCGGGTTGATTTCGCTCTTCATTGGCGAGAACCCAGACACAACCGCACCACGCTCGATTTTTAGCGGGAACGGCCGCACTGCGATCGACTCGGCAGCAGCAGCGCGCACGGCTGCCGGCAAAGCATCGCGCAATGCGAGTGCTTCCTGACGAAGCCGGCCTTTTTGAGATTCCAGGTCGACGAGTTTGGTCATGCAATAATAAAGTGCGGAGCCGCAATGGCCGTCGGAGCATCGATCCCGGGTTCCCTACGAAAGTAGGTGGGCGCCATATGTCCGAGCCCACGAGCCCGGCCAGGGACAGCTCCCTTAAGGATCGATAAGGCCCCGGGGGATTGTGTTTCCTAACGCACCCGGCAGCCCCGCTCGTAGAATGTACTGATTATGTCGTTCGGTCGCCACTTGTGGCGAAACACGTCACCCGATCGCCACGTTGCCGTTGCCGACGGTTTGATTAAGCTTCCTGGTAATGCCTTCGATACGCTCGGCCGCGGAATTGAAGGCCCCGACCACCGCGTCGGATGCGGCTTTGGCGCGATCAGAAGCGACGAGGCGGGCGTTCTGCAAGGCGGCAATATCCTCCTCGAAGCGACGCATCTTCCGCAGCGCTTCGGCCAGATCGTCCGCTAACATTAGCGCCGCCATCACTGTGAGGCGCGTGTCGCCGATTTCACCAAACTTGCGGCGCAGATCGATGATGCGTTGGTCGATATCCTTGGCGAGTGTCTGCAGGTGATCTTCCTGCCCATCCTGGCAAGCAAGGCGGAATTGACGGCCGGCAATAGTGGCGTTGACTTGCGTCATGGATCACTCATTCAAGTTCAGCACCGACTGAATTGATGCGATCGCGGTATCCAGCCGCTCGGCAATTTCGCGATTTGTTGTCTCGAGCGCCCGCGTACGCGCGGTTTCGCTGTCCAGCGCCGCGGCCAATCGAGTGCGGTCAACACCAAGAGCCTGCACCTGGGCTGCGAGCCCCTCTTCGTTACGATCAGCCTGCTTTCGCCGTTCAACTGCGGCATCGAGCGCGTCGAGAGCGAGTGCGAGACGCCTGACTGTGGTATCGATTACGCTTTGATCCGTCATTGCCTTTAGCCCGCACCAAAAACTCTTGCGGTGGCAGATATTTAGGCAAAGAATCTTACGTGCTGCGCGACCATACAGTCAACGCTTGCAGGACGATTTGCCCAGCTGTTTTCGTGACCCTGTGCATGATGGGTGAGCACGGCGGTGGTTACATTGACTCAGAGAGCTCACATGCTATCCACCCGCCAAAAAGGCCCTTTCATGAGCGCAAAAGCCTCGCCGACGGCAGCCGCGGCGCCTGCAGAGCGTCGCCAGCAGTCGGCCCCGGCTCCCGGCATTTCCCACGCGAGCATGGCTAACGCGATCCGCGCGCTGGCAATGGACGCCGTGGAACAGGCCAGGTCCGGCCATCCAGGAATGCCGATGGGTATGGCCGACGTGGCAACAGTGCTGTTCTCGCGCTTTTTGAAGTTCGACCCAGCCGATCCAGCCTGGCCGGATCGCGACCGCGTCGTGCTCTCCGCCGGCCACGGCTCGATGCTGATCTATGCATTGCTTTATCTTACCGGCTACGAAGCGATGACCATCGATCAGATTAAGAAGTTCCGCCAGCTTGGCTCGATCACCGCCGGACATCCGGAATTCGGCCATGCGCCCGGCATCGAGACCACCTCCGGCCCCCTCGGACAAGGATTCGCTAATGCTGTTGGCATGGCAATCGCCGAGAGGCATCTCGCCGCGGTGTTCGGCGATGACGTGGTCAACCACAGGACTTACGTGATCGCTTCCGACGGCGACCTGATGGAAGGTATCAGCCAGGAAGTGCTCGCGCTCGCTGGCCATCTCAAGCTCACCAAGTTGATCGTGCTGTTTGATGACAACGGCATTTCCATCGACGGCGCGCTCTCGCTTGCCGACAGCGTTGATCAGCTAAAGCGTTTCGAGGCTGCCGGGTGGGCCACCATACGAATTGACGGGCACAATCCGGAAGCTATCAATTTGGCGCTTGAAAAGGCTCAAACATCCGACAAGCCGACGCTCATCGCTTGCAAGACCAAGATCGGATTCGGCGCGCCGACCAAGCAGGGCTCGGAAAAATCACATGGCTCACCGCTGGGAGCGGAAGAGATCAGGGGCGCGCGCGAAACGCTAGGTTGGACATTTCCACCATTCGAGGTGCCCGCCGATATCCTGAAGGCGTGGCGCACGATTGGCGGGCGCTCCAAAGGCGCGCATGCGGACTGGAAGAAACAACTGGCCTCGCTCGACTGCGGCAAGCGCGCCGAGTTCGAGCGTCGCATGAACGACGACCTGCCCAGACAGCCGCTCGCGGATGCTGTGTGTGCGGTTAAAGAAAAACTAGCGGCGCAACCGAAAGACATTGCCACGCGTGCGGCGAGCGAATTAGTGCTCGAAAGCCTGATCCCTGCGCTTCCAGAAATGATCGGCGGCTCGGCTGATCTCACCGGCTCCAATAACACGCGCATTAAAGGCATGCAGGCGATCACCGCCACCGACTTCTCCGGCCGCTTCATCCACTACGGTGTGCGCGAGCACGGAATGGCTGCGGCGATGAACGGCATGGCGTTGCACGGTGGCATCATCCCCTATTCAGGCACATTCCTTGTATTTTCCGACTACTGCCGACCGGCGATCCGGCTTGCCGCGCTAATGGGCAAACGTGTCATCTATGTCATGACTCATGATTCTATTGGGCTCGGCGAGGACGGGCCAACACATCAGCCGGTCGAGCACCTCGCAGCCTTGCGCGCCATACCGAATCTGCTGGTTTTCCGTCCCTGCGATGCCATGGAAACAGCCGAGTGCTGGCAGCTCGCGCTCGAAGCAAAGGGTAGGCCGAGCGTTCTCGCCCTTACGCGGCAAAACCTGCCACACTTGCGCAATCGGTTTGATGCTAAAAATGTGTGCGCGCGTGGCGCTTACGAAATCGCCTGGCCGGAGGACCGCTCCGAAGTCTCGATCTTCGCTACCGGTTCTGAGGTCCCCATCGCGGTTGAGGGCGCGAAGTTACTTGCGGAGCGCGGCATCGCAGCGCGCGTAATTTCGGTACCTTGTTTCGAACTATTCCTGGAACAAAAAGAGCCATATCGCCGCGCCATCATTGGTGAGGCCAGGGTTAACGTTGGCGTTGAAGCCGCGGTGCGCCAGGGCTGGGACGCAATCATCGGTTCCGATGGCATCTTCGTCGGCATGACGTCATTCGGAGCGAGCGCGCCGTACAAGGAACTGTACAAGAAGTTCGGGATTACTGCCGAAGCAGTCGTGCACGCGGTGCTAACCAAACTTGGGAAGACGTAACGGAAGTCTATATGTGTCGTGGTACATCGTGGCGCGGCAGCCTGAAGGTCGGAGCGACTTTATATGACAGTACGCATTGCAATTAACGGGTTCGGTCGCATCGGACGCAATATCCTGCGGGCCATCGCTGAAGCCCAGCGCAAGGACATTGAGGTGGTTGCTCTCAACGACTTGGGTCCGGTTGAAACCAATGCTCATTTGCTGCGCTACGACAGCGTGCACGGCCGCTTCCCCGGCGAAGTGACCGTGATGGGAGACGCGATCAGTCTTGGTAACGGCCCCATAAAGGTCACAGCCGAACGTGATCCGTCGAAACTGCCGTGGAAGGACCTCGGGGTCGATATCGCGCTCGAATGCACCGGCTTGTTCACTGCAAAGGATAAAGCCTCGGCGCATTTGACTGCGGGCGCCAAACGCGTCCTGGTGTCCGCGCCCGCCGACGGCGCCGACCTCACCGTGGTGTTTGGCGTCAATCACGACAAGCTAACCAAGGATCATAAGATCGTCTCCAACGGCTCCTGCACCACAAATTGCCTGGCACCGATCGCCAAGGTGCTCAACGATGCGGTCGGAATCGAAACCGGGTTCATGACCACGATCCACGCCTATACCGGCGATCAACCGACGCTCGACACCATGCACAAGGATCTTTATCGCGCGCGTGCGGCCGCACTTTCGATGATTCCAACATCGACCGGCGCTGCCAAGGCGATCGGTTTGGTGCTGCCGGAGCTTAAGGGCAAGCTCGACGGTGTCGCCCTTCGCGTGCCTATCCCGAATGTTTCGGTGATTGACCTCAAGATCGTCGCAAAGAGGCAAACGACGAAGGAAGAGATCAATGATGCCGTGAAGCGCGCCTCGGAGCAGCAGCTCAAAGGCATTCTGGCGTACACCAACGATCCTAATGTCTCAACCGACTTCAACCACGACCCACATTCGTCCACGTTCCACATGGATCAGACCAAAGTCATGAACGGCACGCTGGTGCGTGTTATGTCCTGGTATGACAACGAGTGGGGCTTCTCCAACCGCATGGCGGATACCGCCGTGGCAATGGGCAAGCTGCTCTAACGGTCAACTGCTGGGCCTGTCATGACCACTTTTCGAACGCTCGACCACGTCGACGTGAAGGGAAAGCGCATCCTCGTGCGCGTCGATCTGAACGTACCGATCGAGAACGGTGTCGTCACAGACGCCACGCGCATCGCGCGCGCAGCACCGGCCATTACCGAGATCGCCGACAAAGGCGGCAAGGTCATTTTGCTCTCGCATTTCGGCCGGCCGAAGGAGCACGATCCAAAACAATCTTTGAAGCCGGCGGCTGCCGAAGTGGAGCGTATCATCAAACGCCCCGTCGGATTCGCCGACGATTGTATTGGAGAGGTAGCGGAACGCGCTGTCGCCGCGATGCGACCCGGGGATGTTCTCTGCCTCGAGAATACTCGCTTCCACGAAGGTGAAGAGAAGAATGATCCCGCGTTCGTCGCTGCGCTGGCAAGGCTGGGCGATATTTGGGTGAATGACGCCTTTTCGGCTGCGCACCGGGCGCACGCATCCACCGAAGGCCTGGGTCACAAGCTGCCAGCCTATGCGGGGCGCACGATGCAGGCCGAGCTTGAAGCACTCACCAAGGCGCTTGAAGATCCTGACCGGCCGCTGGTCGCGGTCGTCGGCGGCGCCAAGATTTCGACCAAGCTCGATTTGCTTGGCAACTTGCTCGATAAAGTGAACGTGCTGATCATCGGCGGTGCCATGGCCAATACATTCCTGCTCGCGCAAGGAAAAAAGATTGGTAGATCACTAGCAGAAGCTAACCTCGCTGCCACCGCGCACAAGATCATGACCAAGGCCAACGCCGCAAAGCGTGAAATCGTGCTCCCGGTCGATGTTGTCGTGGCCGATAAATTGGCGGCCCACGCGCTTTCTAGCGTCGTCGATGCCGATAAAGTCGGTGCCGCCGAAATGATTCTGGACATTGGGCCGCGCAGCATTGAACAGGTTATTTCCGTGTTGGCGCGCGCCAAAACGCTGGTGTGGAATGGCCCATTCGGCGCTTTCGAAATGGAACCATTCGACAACGGCACTATCGAAGTCGCGGAAGCCGCCGCGGAACTGACCGAAGCTGGCAAGCTTATTTCGGTAGCGGGCGGCGGCGATACGGTAGCCGCGCTGAAGGTCGCGGGAGTAGTCGATCGATTGACTTATGTCTCGGCCGCCGGCGGTGCATTTCTGGAATGGCTCGAAGGCAAGGCCTTGCCTGGAGTTGAGGTGTTGCGAGTAAAATAGACGCGAAATGCTCCGGCCGTCTCGGGGCGCGAGCGCCGTTCGCGAACCAGGAACCCTGAGCCAAGTGCAAGTCTTCTGGATTCTGGGTATTCTGGATTCCGGGTTCACGCTTTCAGCGCGCGCCGGAACGACGATTGAGAGGGAGAAGGCGATGAATCTCGATGAATTGAACAAAGTAGCGGAAGCCATGGTAGCGCCCGGCAAGGGCATCCTCGCTGCCGACGAATCCTCTGGCACGATCAAGAAGCGTTTTGACGCCATCGGCGTGGAGTCGACCGAGGACAATCGGCGCGACTATCGCGAAATGCTGTTCCGCTCGACCGAGGGAATGAAACATATCTCCGGCGTCATCCTTTACGACGAGACGATTTGGCAAAAGGCCAAAGACGGTACGCCGCTGGTCGAGCTGGTCAAGAAGGCTGGTGCCATCCCTGGCATCAAGGTGGATGAAGGCACCAAACCGCTGCCGATGTGCCCGGGCGAAGTTGTTACCATTGGCCTCGACAAGCTAGCCGATCGGCTCCCCAAATATTTCGAGCAGGGCGCGCGCTTCGCCAAATGGCGCGCAGTGATCGACATCGGCGCCGACATCCCAAGCTACGCCTGTATACGGGTCAATGCCCATGCACTTACACGCTATGCTGCGCTCTGTCAGGCGGCCCAGATCGTGCCAATCGTCGAACCCGAAGTTCTGATGGACGGTGATCACGATATCGATCGCTGTTATCAGGTGACCGAACTGGTATTAAAGACCCAATTCGAGGAGCTTTATTTCCAGCGCGTTGCGCTTGAAGGCATAGTGCTTAAGCCCAACATGGTGATCTCTGGCAAGAAGAACAGCAAGCGGGCCGGTGTCGAGGAAGTCGCCGTGAAAACCGTCAAGATGCTCAAGAACTGCGTGCCGAGCGCTGTGCCCGGAATCGCGTTCCTTTCTGGTGGGCAGAGTGACGAGGAAGCTACCGCTCACCTCGATGCAATGAACAAGATTGGCAATTTGCCCTGGAAGCTCACGTTCTCTTACGGGCGCGCGCTGCAACATGCACCGCAGACGACCTGGAAGGGCAGGTCGGAGAACGTCGCCGCCGCGCAGCGCGCCTTTTCACACCGAGCAAAAATGAACGGGCTCGCCGCCCTCGGTCAATGGAAAGCCGATATGGAGAAAAAGGCGGCATGACGTGCATAAGGCCGCGCGGTTCCGCGGCTTTATGCGTTTATCCATTGCTACGGGATCAGCCGCAATTGCTACATTGTTGTCGGCCCCGTTAGATTCTCTCCTGTAAGAAGCCGCGCCTACCAACGCCTCCCCTTTCGAGGTTCCCCTAGCTTCTACGTAACTTAAGGATACGAAACGTGATTGATCTCTACACTTGGACGACCCCCAACGGCCGCAAGGTTTCCATCGCTCTGGAAGAGTTCGGCCTGCCCTACACTGTTCACCCAATCGATCTTTCCAAGGATGAGCAGTACGCACCCGCCTTCCTCAAGATTGCTCCCAATA
Source organism: Pseudolabrys sp. (assembly GCA_035315965.1). Taxonomy (GTDB): domain Bacteria; phylum Pseudomonadota; class Alphaproteobacteria; order Rhizobiales; family Xanthobacteraceae; genus Pseudolabrys. Next base: position 24,013 of record DATFXJ010000113.1, on the reverse strand, counting down.
ACCGCATCCCTGCGATCGTCGATCGCGACACTAATTTAGCGCTCATGGAATCGGGCGCGATCCTGATCTATCTCGCGGACAAGACCGGCAACCTGATGCCGAAATCGGGCGAAGGACGCTATCGCGTCATTGAATGGCTGATGTGGCAAATGGGTGGGCCCGGTCCCATGCTTGGCCAGGTGCACCACTTCGTGAAGTACAACAAAGGCAAGGCGCCTTATGCCGAGGAGCGTTACTTGAAAGAGGGGCATCGCCTCTACAATGTGCTCAATACACGTCTGGAAGGCCGCGAGTTTGTCGCCGATCAATATTCGATCGCCGACATTGCTATCTGGCCTTGGATCTCACGTTTCGAATGGCAAACCATCGACATGAAGCAGTACCCAAACGTGAAGCGCTGGTACGAAACCATTGCCGCGCGCCCGGCAGTCCAGAAGGGTTACAAGATACCGAGGGACATGGGCCCTGTGCCGATGCCGTAATGTCCGGGCCAACTGCTACACACGGTCGCAAATTGCTAATCCGCACGACAGGAGAATATTAAAAGGCCGCGACCAAGTAATTCTTGAAGTCAATTTTTCGCCCGATTGGACTAGCATGCGAAGACCATGCCTTCCCGACCCAAACAGCCAACCCCTCGCCCAGCGTCACGTCTCTATCTCATCACCCCGCAAATCGCGGATGCATCTGCGTTTTCTCTGCAGCTGGCCTCCGCCCTTGAAGCGGACGAGGTCGCGGCGGTTTTGCTGCGCCTTGGCGGCGTCGATGAACGCACGTTGATCAATTGCGCAAAAGCGCTCACGACTCCCGTGCAAGCTAAGGGCTGCGCACTTTTGCTTGATGGCCGCCCCAACCTCGTCGCAAGCGCCGGCGCCGACGGCGCGCATTTGACCAGCATCGAGGCCTTTAAAGACGCGATCGGTCAACTTAAGCCCGAACGCATCGCGGGCGCTGGCGGACTCGCAACGCGGCACGACGCCATGCTCGCCGCGGAGCAAGGAGCGGACTATGTCATGTTCGGGGAGCCGGACGCCGCGGGCAAGCGTCCACCCTTGTCTGTGATCGAGGAACGCGTTGGCTGGTGGGCGGAAGTGTTCGAAATTCCCTGTGTTGGATATGCCGCATCGCTCGAGGAAATTACGCCACTGGTGATAGCAGGCGCCGATTTTGTTGCGCTGGGTGATTTTCTGTGGCGGGACACACACGCAATCTCCGCAACAATAGCTGACGCCGGTCGCTGTCTCAGGCTACCGGAGCCAGCTGCATGAGAAGAACGCTATACCGTCTCACCGCGCTAATCGCGCTTCCAGTGATTGCCGCCGTCACGCCGACGGCAGCGCAGACTACGAGAAACACCCTACAGCCGTGGCCGCAGCTGCCTCCCAATAGTTCCGTCAGCGTGGACCAGTCCAACATCGACATTGCCTACGGTGCCTTTCAGCGCGGCTTTTATATGACCGCGTTCAACGAAGCGACCAAACGCGCTCAAGAACACGATCCGGCCGCGATGACGTTGCTCGGTGAGATTTATGCGCAAGGGCTCGGCGTGGGTCGCGACGATACGAAGGCGGCACAATGGTACAAATTGGCCGCCGACAAAGGTAACCGGGACGCTCTGTTCGCGCTGGCAATGTTCAACTTTCAAGGCCGCGCCGGACCCAGTGATCCCACCGAAGCGGCGCGGCTTCTCGAAGCCGCCGCCAAGCTTGGCCACCCCGTCGCCGCTTATGATCTCGGCCTGCTTTATGTCCAGGGTCAGCAGTTCCCGCAGGATTTCAAGCGCGCCGGAGAACTATTCGCGGCCGCCGCGGAAGCCGGGAATTCGGAAGCGCAGTACGCGCTTGCTACGATGTATAAGGAAGGTCGTGGAGCGCCTAAGGATATAAGTAAGGCCGCGCGGCTCATGCAGCAGGCCTCGATCGCTGGCAATCTCGATGCGATGGTCGAATTCGCGATTGCGCAATTCAACGGCGAAGGCGTCAACAAAGACGAGACTGCCTCCGCGCAACTATTCCTGAAAGCCGCGCATCTCGGTAGTCCGGTCGCGCAAAATCGACTGGCGCGGATTTTTATGGCCGGCCGTGGCATGCCTGCTGACGCGACCGAAGCCGTAAAATGGCACATGGTTGCAAAGGCGGGCGGCGCCAGCGACCCTGACCTCGACATATTCGCTGCCAAGCAAATGCCCGCGGTACGTGAAGCGGCGGACAAGGCGGCCAAGAAATGGTTATCGACCGTCGCGTCGGTCCGCCCTTGACGGCGCCTGCCATCGCAGGCAGACCGCACGCCCCATGCAACATTCCGCACTGCTCAACGTCATGATCGCCGCCGCACGCAAGGCTGCCCGCCTGCTCAAACGTGACTTTGGCGAGCTGGAGAAATTGCAGGTTTCACTGAAAGGCCCCGCAAATTTCGTGTCGATCGCGGATCGCCGTGCCGAAAAAACGTTACACGCCGAACTGATGAAGGCCAGACCAGGCTATGGCTTTCTCGGAGAAGAAGGTGGCTGTCGCGAGGGCAGTGACAAAACCCATACCTGGATTGTCGATCCGCTCGATGGCACTACCAACTTTCTGCACGGTATTCCCCAGTTCGCGATCTCAATCGCCTTGAAGCGCGAGGCAACCATAGTCGCGGGCCTGATCTACAATCCTGCGAATGAGGAAATGTTTATTGCCGAGCGCGGCAGAGGCGCATTCCTTAATGATCAGCGCATCCGGGTTGCCGCGCGAAAGCATCTTGCCGATGCAGTTATTGCCTGCGGTCTACCGCACCACGGTCGTGGCGACATTGGACTTTCACGGAAAGAAACCGGTGCGATGCAAGAACATGTTGCCGGCCTGCGCCGATTTGGTGCAGCCGCGCTCGATCTTGCCTGGGTCGCGGCTGGGAGGATCGACGGCTATTGGGAGCGCGACCTCAACCCATGGGATATGGCGGCGGGCTTGATCATGGTTCGAGAAGCCGGTGGATTTGTTTCCGATTGTGACGGCGGCGAGGACTTTTTCCGAAAAGGGCACATCGCTGCGGGGAATGAAATGATCCAGAAAGAGCTGGTTACCGTGCTTAAAACGGCGGGCAGAGCCTAGCCCTCCGTAATTTCAACTCAATCCGTGGGTTAATGCTTGTAGTTCCGCCTCAACTGCTTTTTCCCTGTGAGGGGTCTGTGTCATAGTGCTCGGCAGGGGCTGGATTCGGCGCAATTCCTGAAGCTAATGGCCAAAGAACTCGATCCTCTCAAGCTATCGTCTCCTCGTATCTTCCTGGTGCGGATGCTCGTGTTCGTCATCCTGGTCGGGCTCATCACGTTCGTATTGCACAAGCAGATCGAGGTGGCGTTCATGGCAAACCCAGGCCTGAACGCGCTGATCATCGGAGTGTTGGCAATTGGCATTGTGCTCTCGCTGCGCCAGGTGCTGCGGCTCTATCCGGAAATCGCTTGGGTCAATAACTTCCGCCTTGCTGACCCCGGCCTTGCAGTCGAGAGAGCTCCAGTCCTTCTCGCACCGATGGCCACAATTCTTGGAAGCCGCGTCGGGCGCATGGCTATGTCTTCGCAACTGATGCGCGGTATCCTCGATTCGATCGCTACCCGCCTTGACGAGGCCCGCGACATATCCCGCTACATGACCGGCCTGCTCGTTTTCCTCGGCTTGCTCGGCACGTTCTGGGGTCTGATCGAAACCGTTGGCTCGGTCGGCGCGGTCATTCAGGGGCTTAAGGCGAGCGGAGACAGCGGCTCGATGTTCGACTCCCTGCGCGATGGCCTCGCTGCACCTCTCTCGGGAATGGGCATTTCGTTCTCATCATCGCTATTCGGCCTAGCCGGCTCGCTGGTGCTCGGTTTCCTCGACCTGCAATCGAGCCAGGCGCAGAATCGCTTCTACACGGAACTCGAGGATTGGCTATCGACGACCGTGTACGATCAAGCTTCCGAGCCGGCGCTTGCCACCGGCGTCAGCGGCGAGGTGCGTTCTGCGATTGAGCGCTTGCGAGGCGCGGTCGATCAGGTTGAGTCCGGCAAGTCTGCTTCCGCGGCAATGGCGAATCTTGCCGAGGCTATCCAGGGTCTTGTGCACCATATGCGCACTGAACAGCAGATGATCCGCGACTGGGTCGACTCGCAAGCCGCACAGCAGCGCGAGATCAAGAAGCTCTTGGAAGTTCTGGTGCGCGAGCACGCGAAGGTGAGCTGAAACCTATGGCGCTGGCACGAGCCCGCCGCGGCGAAAGCGGCATGAACTACTGGCCGGGCTTCGTCGACGCACTGTCGACGTTGATCCTCGGCATCATTTTTTTGCTTACCGTATTTGTGGTGGTGCAATTCTACTTGCAGCAGGAAGTAGCGGGGAAGGATACCGCCCTCAACCGCCTGAATGCGCAGATAGCACAGCTCACCGAGCTGCTGGGGCTTGAGAAGTCGGGCAAGGCCAATCTCGAAGACCAGCTCGCGCAATTGCGTGCGACGCTCGCAACCGCCGAAAATGAGCGGGATCGCCTCAAGAGCGCTGCCGAAAGCGCCGGTGCAGGGGCGGCGGCGGCTCAGGGCAAAGCGTCAGAGCTCGCCGGTCAACTCGAAGGGGAGAAAAGAATCTCGGCCCGGGCATTGGCTCAAGTCGAAGTACTCAACCAGCAAATAGCAGCCCTGCGCCGCCAGCTCTCTGCCCTCGAACAGACACTCGATGCCGCTGAAAAAAAGGACAAGGAATCCCAAACCCGCATCACCGAACTCGGCCAGCGGCTTAATTTGGCTTTGGCGGAGCGGGTTAATGAATTGAAGCGGTACCGCTCGGATTTTTTCGGCAAGCTTCGTGAAATTCTCGGGGACCGTTCCGACGTACGTGTGGTCGGAGACCGCTTTGTGTTGCAATCGGAGGTGTTCTTCGACACTGGCCGGGCCGATCTCAGGCCTGAGGGTCGTGCCGAACTCGACAGTGTCGCGGTGGCGCTGCTGGAACTGGAGAAGAAGATACCTGCTGATCTTGCCTGGGTTCTGCGCGTCGATGGCCATACCGACGTAAGGCCGATTACCGGCTTATTCAGGTCCAATTGGGATTTGTCGGCCGCCCGTGCTATTGCGGTGGTGCAATATCTCATCGGTAAAGGTGTCTCTCCGCAGCGTCTGGTCGCTGCCGGCTTTGGCGAATTTCAGCCAATTGACGTCGGCAGGACCGAGGATTCTTACAGGCGCAATCGCCGCATCGAGTTCAAGCTAACCGAACGGTAGCCCCCAGCTTCTTCACCTCCCCCTGTTGGAGAGGTCCGATTGCAAAGCGATCCGGGTGAAGCGGCAACGGACTCACAATAGGCTATAACCCCTCACCACCCCACCTTCGGCGGTCGACCTCTCGCTATGGAAGCGGTGAAGCGAGTCTGCCGAGCGGCTTACCATCCAATGACGCATCTCAAGTCGTTCAGACTCCGTCCCTACACCGCCGCCGACGAAGACGCGGCGATCGAGCTATGGCGGGCCACCTGGTCAAAACATTATTCGCATCTCGATTTCAATGCGCGCGTTCCGTGGTGGCGTGATCGCTGGCGCAATGAGCTGGTGCCCGTAGCGCACATCGTACTCGCAGAACAAGGTGACACGCTTATCGGCTTCGTTACGGTCGATCCTAAAACGATGCATCTCGATCAGATCGTCGTTGCTCCCGAATATTGGGGCTCGGAAGTCGCGCTTGCCCTGCTAGATGAAGCAAAACGTCTGTCGCCGAAAGGACTCGATCTTCTAGTCAACAAGGATAATTTTCGCGCGATTCACTTTTATGAAAAGCACGGCTTTGCCTATGTCGGCGAAGACAAAAATCCGGTGTCGGGAATAGCGGTAAATAGGATGGCGTGGCGCTCCTAGTGGTAAGCCATCTCAAATTGCAGTTTTGCAAGCCGGGCATAGAGGCCTCCCGCGGAAGCAAGCGACGCGTGAGTGCCCTTCTCGACGATGCGACCGTGATCGAGCACAAGGATACGGTCGCAATTCTGGACTGTGGCGAGCCGGTGCGCGATTACGATACTGGTGCGGTTGAGCATGAGCCGCTTAAGGGCCTGCTGGACCAGGGTTTCGCTTTCAGCGTCTAGCGATGAAGTCGCCTCGTCGAGCAATAGAAGCGGCGCCTTGCGCAAAATGGCGCGCGCAATCGCAATACGTTGACGCTGACCGCCTGACAGCGTGACACCTCGCTCGCCGACCGGAGTCTCGTAGCCGAACGGCAGAAGCCGAATGAACTCGGAAGCGTGCGCGGCCTCTGCTGCTCTCTCGATCTCCGCATTGGTCGCATCAGGCTGACCGAATTGAATGTTTTCCCGCACGCTGGTGCCAAATACCACGGCGTCCTGCGGTACCAATGCGACCTGCGCGCGCAGTGCCGCCGGATCCGTGTCAGCAAGACGAATGCCGTCAAAGCTAATGGCCCCCGACAGCGGATCATAAAACCGTTGGATCAACTGGAAAACGGTGCTCTTGCCCGAGCCGGACGGACCGACAAGGGCGAGCTTCTCACCGGCCGCAACCCGAAATGAAACGTGATCGAGAACCTGCGCGTGGGGTCGGCCTGGATACGCAAAGGTCACGTCGTTGAATTCGACCTCGCCGGCAGCAGGCTTCGGCAATGCAACCGGCCGCGGCGGCGCCTTAATCTGCGGCTCGGCATCCAGGATTTCGAACAGGCGTTCCGCCGCTCCTGAAGCCTGAGCGATTTCTCCCCACACCTGGCTGAGCTCACTGAGTCCGCCAGCGGCGAACACGGCATAGAGCACAAATTGGCCGAGCCGGCCTGGTGTGATGTCGCCGGCAAGCACGTCTTGCGCGCCGACCCATAGCACCACCACGATACTGGCAAAGACCAGAAAGATCACCACGGCGGTGAGCACGCCGCGCACTCTGGTAGCATCGCACGCGGCGGTATAAGCACGTTCCACCGCAGACGAGAAACGCGACTGCGCCAGTTTCTCATTGGTGAAAGCCTGCAGAGTACGCATTGCGCCGATGAGTTCGTCGGCGTAGCCGGATGCCTCGGCAAGCATGTCCTGTGCAGCGCGGCCGCGTCTACGGACCGCGCGTCCGAAAGCGACCAGCGGCAGCACAATCACCGGAATCGCCCCAAGCACGAAAAGCGATAGCCGTGGGCTGGTGACGACTATCATGACCGCACCGCCGAAGAAAAGGAGCAGGTTGCGCAATGCGATCGACACCGACGCGCCGACAGACGATTTGATCTGCGTCGTGTCGGCGGTCAGCCGCGACACAATTTCCCCGGTGCGTGCCGCATCGAAAAAAGCGGAAGACAGGCGCGTGAGGTGCGTGAATACATCTGAGCGCAAGTCAGCTACGATGCGCTCGCCAAGCGTCGTCACCAGGTAGTAGCGCAGCGCACTTGAGACCGCGAGCACCGCCACAACGACGATCATCACCGCGAAATAGCTGTCGATCAGCTGCACGGCCTTGTCGGAGAAGCCAAAATCGATCATGCGGCGCACTGCGACCGGTACGATCAGCGTGGTGAGGGCGGCGACTATCAGGGCGGCCAATGCTGCAAATGCGCGGCCGCGATAGCGGACAATGTAGGGAACCAAACGCGCGAGCGGCTTAAGCGTTAGCTTGCGCCGCTCTCCTAGCGCGGTCGCGCCCGCAACATCGAGCCCCCTCCCATCGGTGGAAAAGCTCATGCGATACCTTCGAACCAACGCCCCCCGCGTCCTTAATGCCTTGCGGCCCCGACAGCGGTCAATTGTCGTGGCTTGCTGCCCACAACGGGCTCCTGTATAGGAGCCTTAAATTCGGCAGCTATTGGCGCTCCTGTCGCGTGCACCAGAAACGATGAAACAAGATATCCATCCCGGCTACCACATCATCAAGGTGGTGATGACCGATGGCAGCGAATTCACCACCCGCTCCACCTGGGGTAAAGAGGGTGATGTCCTGCACCTCGACATCGACCCGAAGTCTCATCCGGCTTGGACCGGCGGGCAGCAGCAAATCGTTGACCGCGGTGGCCGCGTCTCGCGCTTCCAGAAGAAGTTTTCCGGTTTCCTCAAATCCGACGGGAAGAAATAAGCGCGACTCTCATTGCGTAACAAAATCTCGCACGCTTATCTTCTGTCATCACCGGGCCGGCGCAAAGCGCCGTGATCCGGTAATTGCGTTTAGGAAGGCATAGCCGCGCTTTAACAAGCGAGATAGCACCGGAAGTCGGGCCTGCCCGACTTCCGCATTAATTATAAGTGTCACAAGCCCGGCCAGACTTTTTAGTTATTGCTTAAACGCTCTCCGCTCCGAAAGCGGCCTTCAACAGGCCAAGCTGACGCTCAACGGGATTGCTCGTTGCGGGATGTTCGGCACTTCTCTGGTTGTAGATAGTCGCGTCTAGGCGCCGCACTTTCGCGTACAGTTTTTGCGAGCGCTCGATGAGTCCGCGCAGCGTTGGAGGCAGTAGTTCAACACTGGCAGCATCGTGGCCATCCGTGATCGCAAGCTTGACCTTGCTTTTTTCCTTGCTGGCCTGCGCGAGTGACATCTCGCCTTCCTTGACGGCGCGGTGAAGCAGAAGCCAGGACGCAAGCTGCATCAGCCTGGTGGTCAGCCGCATGCTTTCAGTGGCATAGGCCAGAGCTGCGGCGCGCTCGAGTTTCTTGGATTGCTGCCGGCCTGGGCCGTCGAGATAGGTTGCCGTTTCTTCGACCAGCGCCATGCCATCACGAAACAAATCGGCGAAAGCTTGCGAGCTAGCGAGCCGCTCCCTGAACGACACCGGTTGCACTTCGCTCAAAGGCTTCTCGGACATTGACGCAACGACCTTACTTACGCGGGGCCGATACACACCCCGTACACAATTGGGTAAGCATGACGCGCCTGCAGTGCCTATGTCCAGACATCGCTATGGTTAACATAGCGATATAGTTGCCACGCAAATCCAAGGGGGCCACGTCCGGCGCTGCGGATTTTGACCCATATTGAGACAAAAAAAGAGCCGCCATTGCCAGCGGCTCAAGGTGATAACAGGGAGGCGTCAAACAGAGTGGACAGGAGCCACTCAACGTCCACTGAAGATGGACGATGCCAGTAATGGTCGAGAAAGCTTAACGACAACTTAAGAACATGGGCGCAATACAAAATATTTTTGCGCTCTCCGGCAGACTGATACCTCCTTTCGGAGGAATCGTGCGACAGGTCTCAACGCTTGAAAAACTGATCGGCGGCCGCGCGCGAGGCGCGCTTTTGCCTCATGTCGGCCTCGAGACGGCTGATCTCGTCATGCAGCAATTGCACGCGAGCTGCGAGCTCTTCAACCGAGAGCAAGGTTAGATCCTGTCCAATTTCATGCGCGATCTTCCTCTTCGGCTTATCGTCCTCGTCAATCGCCGGCATGGCTAACCTCCTGAACGCAAATCTAGCCACGGTGGTCAAGGTTGTCACATAGAACAGGCCCGCCTAAACAAGGCTCCCAATTTGCAGAAAGCGAGGGGATCGATGGCGGAGCTTCCAACCAACATGACTGCGATCGGCATCAAAGCCGCCGGCGGCCCGGATATGCTCGTCGGCGAAGAACGCCCGGTGCCAGTTCCCTGTGATGGCGAAATTCTGGTGAGGGTGGCCGCTGCGGGCGTGAACCGTCCTGATGTGATGCAGCGCATGGGCCTTTATCCGCCGCCGCCAGGCGCGCCGGATATTCCCGGATTGGAGATTGCCGGCGAGATTGTGGCGCTGGGACCCAACGTAAAACGCTGGAAGATTGGCGACAGGGTGATGGCACTAGTAGTAGGCGGCGGATACGCCGACTATTGCGTTGCCAGCGAAAGCCACGCTCTGCCGGTTTCCGGTTTGTCGATGGTGGAAGCGGCGGCAGTACCGGAAACTTTCTTCACGGTCTGGCACAACACGTTCGAGCGGGGTGGTCTGAAAAGCGGCGAAACTTTGCTGATCCACGGCGGCTCGTCTGGTATCGGCACAGCCGCAATTCAACTTGCCCGGGCATTCGGCGCGCGTGTGATTACGACCGCCGGTTCGGAAGAAAAGTGCGAGGCCTGCCGCAGACTCGGCGCGGACGTTGCCATTAACTATAAGACTGAGGACTTTGTAGCGGCCACCAAAGCGGCGACCGGCGAAAAGGGTGCCGAGGTTATAGTGGACATGGTAGGCGGCGACTACATCGCCCGCAATTATGAAGCTGCAGCCGTAGAGGGGCGCATAGTGCAGATCGCATTCCTGGGCAGCCCAAAGGCTACAATCGATTTTCGCCGGATCATGCTCAAGCGGCTGCACCACACCGGCTCGACCTTGCGCTCGCGCTCAGTCGCTGACAAAGGTGCAATCGCACGCGCAGTGGAGAAAAATGTCTTGCCCTTTATCGTGGCTGGTAAGGTGAAGCCCGTCATCTATAAGACGTTCCCACTGAATTCCGCAGGTGCGGCGCACGCGCTTATGGAGACCAGCACCCATATCGGTAAAATCGTGCTAACAATTTGATCGGATGTCCGTTTTTCCAAAAGCCGCGAAATCGGCGCAATGTCGGACTTAAAAACTGAATAGGGTGCGATTGTTTGCGAATTTTCATGTCGGCGAGGCCGGAGCCCCAGGCTACAGGGCGATGCCGCGGGCGGGGGTTTTAATTTGGCTATGATGCGCTGCCTGACGGCCGTAGCGGTTGCGATCGCCGCTCTGCTGCTGGCGTCTCAAGTCTCGGGCGCCGTCGAATCGGTGAATGTGCGGCTCGATGTCGCGGCCATCGATTTGACCGCTGCGACCGAGGTGCAAAAGACCGATGGCGACCGTATCCAGGTGTCAACGGCGCCCGGTCCGGACGGCATCGTCCGGCGAATTGAGGTGCGTGCGCGCGAAGGCAACACCAATTGGGCAGTTTTCGCGCTGACCAATAACAGCGATGAACAGATCGATCGCCTGATCGTCGTCCCGCATTACCGCATGGTCGGCTCAGGCCTGTTCTGGCCGGACCTCGGCCTTTCGCGCATCGCGGCCATCACGCCCTCGACCGGCGATCGCCCCGTGCGCCAAGAGGATTCAACCGCAGATATTTTTCGCATTACGCTCGACCCGGGCACCGTCATTACCTTTGTTGCGGAACTGCGCAGCGACAAGTTTCCGCAGATCTATCTGTGGGAGCCAGATGCCTACAAGGACAAGATCAACTCCTTCACACTTTACTATGGCATCGTGATCGGCATTGCGGGCCTGCTCGCACTGTTTCTCACCATTCTGTTCGTGGTGAAGGGCTCGATAATGTTTCCGGCTGCTGCCGCTCTCGGCTGGGCAGTGTTGATCTACATCGGTATCGACTTCGGCTTCTGGGGCAAAGTGTTCGACATGTCGTCCGGCGTCGAGCGCGTTTGGCGCGCCTGCGGCGAGGCAATTCTTTCGGCCACGTTGCTGGTTTTTCTTTTTGCCTATCTTAACCTGTCGCGCTGGCACGTGCGTTATGCCCACATCACCATCGCGTGGCTCGCGGCGCTTGCGGCGCTGATTGCCGTAGCCGTGTTCGAGCCGGCAGTCGCCGCTGGCATCGCCCGAATGTCGCTTGCCGGCATCGCTTTGCTCGGGCTTGCCCTTGTCATCTATCTTTCCACGCACGGCTTCGACCGTGCTGTGTTGCTGATCCCGACCTGGCTTTTGCTGGTTGCATGGACCGCAGCCGCCGGCCTCGCGGTTACTGGACTGGTCACGAACGATATTATCGGCCCAGCACTGCTCGGCGGCCTGGTCCTGATCGTGATGCTGATCGGCTTTACAGTAATGCAGCACGCCTTCGCTGGCGGCATCACACAGGGCATCGTTTCCGACGTGGAGCGCCGGGCGCTTGCGCTCACTGGCGCCGGAGATCTGATCTGGGATTGGGACGTATCCGCTGACAAGGTGTTTACGAGTCCGGAGACCGAGCACATGCTCGGCTTGAAGCGCGGCGCGCTCGAAGGGCCTGCCGCAACCTGGCTTCAGATCCTGCATCCTCTCGACTGCGATCGATTCCGCGCTTCACTTGATGGCATCGTCGAGCAGCGGCGCGGCCGGCTCAGCCAGGACTTCCGGCTACGTACCGTTGACGGACATTATCTTTGGTTTGCTCTCAAAGCCCGTCCAGTCGTCGGTTCCGATGGCGAGGTCGTGCGGCTCGTCGGCACGCTTTCCGATGTGACGGACTTCAAGAACGCAGAGGAGCGGCTGCTGTTTGATGCTGTTCACGATAACCTCACTGGTCTGCCCAATCGTGAACTATTTACTGACCGCCTGGAGGCGGCACTTGGCTTCGCCCGCGTTGATCCGCAAATACGGCCGTCGATAGTGGTAATCGATCTCGACCGGTTCAAACAAGTCAACGATTCCGTCGGGATCGCGGTAGGCGATTCGATTCTGCTGACCATCGCGCGACGGCTTTCGCGCTTGCTCAAGCCCCAAGACACGCTGTCGCGTCTGTCGGGCGATCAGTTCGCGCTGATCATCTTGTCGGAGCGCGAACCCGCGCGCATCGTGGCTTTCGCCGAAACAATCCGGCGGACGTTGCGCGCGCCGATTGCATTCAATGACCGCGAAATCTTCCTCACGGCTTCAATCGGATTGGCCCTTGCTGAAAATCAAGCGCACCGCACCGATGAAGTCCTGAAGGACGCCGAACTCGCGATGTACTATGCAAAACGCATCGGCGGCGATCGCATCGAGATTTTCAAGCCAGCTATGCGCTCACGCAAGACCGACCGATTGACGATGGAGTCGGAACTGCGCCGTGCCATCGAGCGCGAAGAAATTACGGTGTTGTACCAGCCGATCGTGCGGCTGGAAGATCGCGCGATTGCAGGATTTGAGGCGCTTGCGCGTTGGGATCACCCCAAGCTTGGCCGCTTGTCACCGGCGGAATTCATCTCGATTGCGGAGGAAATCGGATTGATCGCCGATCTCGGCCTCTTTGTCCTCGACCACACCGCCCGGAACCTGGCTCAGTGGCAAGAAGCAACTCACGCGCGTGAGCCGATGTTCACCAGCGTTAATGTATCGTCGCGGCAGTTGCTGCGACATGACCTGATCCAGGATTTGCGCACCGTGCTTGGGCGAGCCGCGCTTGCTTGGGGCACACTCAAACTCCAAATCACCGAGTCTCTCATAATGGAAAATCCGGTGCACACCGCCCAGATGCTGACGCGCATTAAGGAGCTTGGCGCCGGGTTAGCGCTCGGCGACTTCGGCACCGGGCATTCTTCCCTTGCCTATTTGCAGCGTTTCCCCTTCGACACGATCAAGATCGATCAATCCTTCGTGCGCACTACGCCGCGCGGAACGCGACCCGTGATCCTCCGCTCAATGATCGCGCTTGCGCACGATCTCGGCATGGAAGTCGTAGCGGAAGGCGCCGAAACCGATTCCGACGCTGTCGAGCTCTATCAGCTTGGTTGCGAATATGCGCAGGGTTTTGCTTTTGGCGAGCCGATGAGTGCAGAAGCCGTTCGCGATTCGCTGATCGACAAGCCGACGCGTTTGCGCGCACTCAAGATTGCATCTGAATAATTTCAGGCTGTCCGAAATTCACGCGTGACCGGCGTCGCTCGACAGCATACCCAAATCGATGCCGATCTTGCGCAAGGCCCTTTCGTATTTTGAGTCGGTATCCTGGCCGAAGATCAACTCGGCGTCAGCCGCACAGTGCAGCCATCCGTTTTGCTGAATTTCGTGCTCGAGTTGACCGGGGGCCCATCCGGCATAACCAAGCGCGAGAATGGCGCTTGCCGGCCCGTTGCCTCTTGCGATCGCCTTGAGAATGTCGAGCGTAGCTGTGAGGCAGATACCCTCGTCGATCGGCAATGTGGAATTCTCGATGAAGAAATCCGCTGAATGCAGTACGAAGCCGCGCCCGGTTTCGACAGGGCCACCCTTGAGCACCTTCACGTCCCCGGCGCGGGTCGGCAACTGGATCCGCTCGGCGGCTGGAATAACCTCGAGCTGCACCAGCAAGTCGGGAAATTTGATATTGGCCGCTGGGTGATTAACGATAATGCCCATGGCGCCTTCCGTGGAATGCGCGCAGACATAGATAACGGCGCGCGAGAAACGCTCGTCGTTCATTGCCGGCATCGCGATCAGCATTTGCCCATCGAGATAGCCTCGCCCGGGGCCTTGCTGCATGCGTGAAATCCTCATGGCAAAAGGTTACCTGAATGACCCGCCTTTGCAAACGAACCTTGCGATCGAAAGTTCACCCCTTCACTACTGTCATATTCGATTGGATAATTGTGGCAGCTACCCGCCCGGATCATGTTCAACGCCCGCTCACGATGAATTCAGTGGCGCGGCATGCGGTTACCGACTAGAGCCTCGACAATGGACGATATTTTCAGATCATTTCGTGCGGCGCTGGTTGCCTATGGAATCGCCGCCTTCTGGGGCACATCGGGGCATGCTGCCGACGAATCACCCTGGAGCAAGGATATCCGCTCCGCTGCGAGAATCATTGCCGGCACAAACAAGACCGGCGACGCACAGCTGCGCGCGGGCATCGAGATCAAGATGCAACCAGGTTGGAAGACCTATTGGCGTCATCCGGGCGATTCTGGTGTGCCTCCCACCTTTGATTTTTCGAATTCGGAAAATTTGAAAACAGCCACTGTGCTCTACCCTGCGCCGCATCGGTTCGTCGACGAGACCGGCCAAACGCTTGGTTACAAAGAGAGGGTCGTCTTTCCGGTCGTGGTGTCACCGCAGCAGCCAGGCAGGCCTGTTCAGCTGCGTCTGAAGATCGACTACGCGGTTTGCGAGAAATTGTGCGTACCGGCTGAGGGCCGCGCTGAACTCATGCTCACCCCAGGCAATAGTGCGCACAATTCAGAATTGACCGCAGCCGAAGCACGCGTACCGAAGCAAGTCACGGCTGTGCAAGCGGGGCTGACCGCGCGACGCGTCAATACCGGCGCAAAGCCGCTGGTCGCCGTTGTTGTCGCCGCGCCCGCAGGCCAACCGGTTGATTTGTTTGTCGAGGGGCCAACGCCTCAATGGGCGTTGCCAATACCAAAGCCAGTTAAGCCTGCGCCAACCGGGCGAGCCCAATTCAGCTTCGAACTTGACGGCTCGCCGCCAGACATCGATCCAAAGAGCCGATTTGATTTGACCTTCACAGTCGTTACCGGCGAACGCGCGGTCGAGGTCAAAACCCATCTCGACTAATTGGCGGCAAGAGGGTAATTACCCGAGCCCACAAAGCTTCTGTAACGTGAGAGAACACCCATGCCTATCAAGGTCGGCGATCGATTACCAGATGCAAAATTCCGCGTCATGACCACCGAAGGTCCTGTTTGGAAAACCACCGGCGAAGTTTTCAAAGGTCGAAAGGTAGCACTTTTCGCGGTGCCCGGCGCCTTCACGCCGACCTGTAATAACCTGCATATCCCGAGCTTCCTGAACAACGCAGCCGCAATCAAGGCGAAGGGTGTGCACACGATCGCGGTAACGGGCGTCAATGACGTGTTCGTTATGGAGGCCTGGAAAAAATCGACCGGCGCCGAGGGCAAGATCGATTTTCTCGCCGACGGCAACGGCGAATTTGCTAAGGCAATTGACATGGCCTTTGATGGCTCCGGAAACGGCCTCGGCACGCGCTCGAAGCGTTATTCGATGCTGGTTGACGATGGCGTCGTTAAAAAGCTTAATGTCGAAGATGCGCCCGGGAAGTGCGAGGTTTCCGGCGGCCAGGCGCTGCTGGCGCAGCTTTGATTTTTCGAACTTGTCGTCACCGGACTTGTCCCTGTGAGGGGCTTTTATTTTTTTTAATCGCTCCGATTGCGCCAGCTCGCTTGGCCACAAGACCTTCGCGTGCGAGTACATCAGCGCGTTCGTTCATAGCGTGATCGGCATGGCCCTTGACCCAGTGCCAGTGCACCTTGTGGCGAGCTAATGCCTCGTCCAGCCTCTTCCAGAGATCGACGTTTTTCACAGGCTTCTTGTCCGCCGTGCGCCAGCCATTCTTCTTCCAGCCGTGAATCCAATCAGTGATCCCGTTTTTGAGATACTCGCTGTCAGTATGAAGATCGACCGCGCACGGTCGTTTGAGCGCTTCCAAAGCTGAAATCGCTGCCATCAGTTCCATGCGGTTATTTGTAGTATGCGGTTCGCCGCCTTTGAGTTCCTTTTCGTGGTCACCAAAAGTGAGAATCGCGCCCCAGCCGCCAGGTCCGGGATTGCCGGAGCAGGCACCGTCTGTGTGGATCGTGACGCGCGGCTCGCTCACGCAGATTGTCCCTTGCCCATGGTCTTGTCCGAAACCCAGAGCATAACTTTCGGCATCAAGCGCCGAGGCCATAATCTTGCACGCTTTTCACCGACTGGTGAAAACGTAGCTTGCGGTAATAGTCCAGCGGGTCTTTTGGCTTTACAAGCGCGCCATCTGGCACTGCCAGCCAATCGACCAGCCTTGTCAGAAGGAAGCGGATGGCCGCTCCGCGCGCGAGTACAGGAAGTGCGGTCCGTTCGGCTTGCGAGAGCGAACGCACTTTTCCATATGCGCTAAGGAGTGAGCGCCCCTTGGTCACATTGTAAGAATGATCCGCCTCGAAGCACCAAGCATTGAGGCAAATCGCGATGTCATAGGCAAGGGTATCGGTACATGCGAAATAGAAATCGATCACCCCAGACAGCTTGTCGCCGAGAAAGAAGACATTGTCCGGAAAGAGATCCGCATGGATTACACCTTTTGGAAGCCGGCGGGGCCAAGATTTTTCCAATACCTCGAGTTCTGTTGCGATCTCGGCGCAAAGTCCTCGTCGCACGCTGTCTCCCCGCGGTCTGGCATGTTCATAAAGTGGCCGCCAACTCTCAATCGACAAAGCGTTGGAACGCCTCGGCCTGAAATCCGCACCGGCGACATGCAGCCGCGCCAGCGCGTCGCCCACGGCCGCGCAGTGGTTTGGACTTGGGCGCCGGATCCACAATCCGTCAAGAAAAGTGACGAGCGCGGCTGGCCGGCTGGCGATCTTGCCAAGCACGCCACCGTGTCTGTTCTTCACCGGCTGCGGACAGGTGATGCCTCGTGCCGCAAGATGCTCCATCAGGTCCAGGAAAAACGGGAGATCGCCCCCCGCGACGCGCTTTTCATAGAGCGTAAGGATAAAATTGCCGGCACTGGTGTGTACCAGAAAATTGGAGTTCTCAACCCCCTCGGCGATGCCCTTGTAGGCGAGCAGTTCGCCAATGTCATAAGCGGAAAGAAAGCGGGTGAGATTTTCCGCCGAAACGTCGGTGTAGACCGCCATACAGCGTCACTCCGCCGCCTCGTGCTCCCGCAGCGGACGGGGTAGTGGGAAGAACACCCCCTCCTCCGTCGCCGTAACGGTCTCGATATCGAGTACGTAGCGCTCGGCGAAGGCACCCATGATTTCCTCGACTAATACTTCGGGCGCTGAAGCACCGGCGGTGATGCCGAGCCGGGTCACTCCGCTGAAATCGCTCCATTTGATGTCGGCGGCGCGTTGCATGAGAACCGCACGCGGACAGCCGGATTTCTCGGCCACTTCCTTGAGTCGCTGTGAGTTTGACGAATTGGGTGCGCCGACCACGATCATGGCATCGACAACCGGCGCTACGCGCTTGACAGCGTCCTGACGGTTCGTCGTTGCGTAGCAGATGTCTTCCTTGTGCGGGCCGGCGATATCGGGAAATCGCTGCTTCAACAGATCGACCATTGCCGCCGTGTCGTCGACCGACAACGTGGTCTGCGTCACATAGGCAAGCCGGTTGGCATCGCGCGGAGTAAATTTTTTCACATCTTCGAGCGTCTCAACGAGGGTGATGCTGCCGGGCGGCAATTGACCCATAGTGCCGGCGACTTCGGGGTGGCCGGCGTGTCCGATGAGGACAATCTCGCGGCCACGGCGATTATGAATTTCGGCCTCGCGATGCACCTTGGTCACCAACGGGCATGTCGCGTCGATCGTGAACAGATTGCGCCGCTGTGCTTCCTCTGGAATTGCGCGCGCCACGCCGTGGGCCGAAAAGATCACTGGAGCGTGGTCATCGGGAACTTCGCTGAGTTCCTCGACGAAAACCGCGCCCTTCGCGCGCAGACCGTCGACCACGTACCGGTTATGCACGATTTCGTGACGCACATAGACCGGCGCCCCATAGATCGCGAGGGCCCGTTCCACCGATTCGATGGCCCGCACTACCCCCGCGCAAAAACCGCGCGGCGAGCACAGCAGCACCTTCAGGACGGGCTTGGGTGAGCTTGACGACATTTTTTGACCTGGAAAAAGCACGCCGCATTGGCGCGCATTTCTGGCATGGACATGGGCTGCACCGGCCCACTATGTCAAGCGTAACGGTTGCAGGACCCCGCCACTGCCCCTATATTTCGCCCACTTTCCGATCATCACTGATGATCCGAAGCTTCGCCCAAGGGGCGAAGCATAGAGGAGATTTTGCCATGGCGAGCGCAGCACCCTTGATGCCGAAGGCGACTGCCGTCTGGCTGCTGGACAACACCGCGTTGTCGTTTGACCAGATCGCCGAATTCTGCAAGTTGCACCCACTCGAGGTGAAGGCGATTGCCGATGGCGACGCCGCGCAGGGAATCAAGGGCCTCGACCCCATCCTTACAGGTCAGCTGACCCGCGAGCAGATCGAGGAGGCGGAAAAAAACCCGGAATCCCGCCTGAAGCTGACAGAGCCGAAGGTCGCGGTTTCGACCTCCGAGCGCGCCAAGAAAGGGCCGCGGTACACGCCGGTTTCGCGCCGTCAGGATCGGCCGAACGCCATCCTGTGGCTGGTGCGCAACCACCCGGAACTCAAAGACAGCGCCATCATGCGGCTGGTGGGCACCACCAAGTCGACCATTGCGTCGATCCGCGATCGCACGCACTGGAACTCGGCCAACCTGACGCCGATGGACCCTGTGACACTTGGCCTCGCCTCGCAGATCGATCTCGACCTCGAAGTGCAGCGCGCCAACAAGGAAAAACCCGCTCCCGTCAACACCGGAGCGACCTTGCTTCCGGCCGCCGAGACTACCGCGCGCAAGGAGGCCGACGTTTCCGCCGCAGCGGAACCCGAGAAAAAGCCGGGCGAGCTCGATGTCAACGCCGTCTTTGCCAAGCTCAAGCAGCTGGGCGGCAAGACCGAAAAGGAAGGCGAGTAAAAATCGCTTATCGCCCGCGGAATCGCGATCAAGTTCCGCATAAACATTATTGCGATTTTCGAAACTAAGTTCGCATACACGGGTGAGGTCGACGATCCCGCCTGTTGGAATGTCGAGCGCCAAACCAACTCACGAGCATCGCTCGACATGTGGCTGTGATGTCGCGCTGTACCCTGTGAGGCATCGAAGTACTTAGACTTCAATACCCCCTGGTCCCGTTGATCGCCGCTACATAGCGCATGACCGATTTCTCCAGCACTTGCTTGGCATCTTTGGCGATCACGCGATCGAAATAGTGACCGTAAATCATATCGAATTCGAACGGCGCCAGCGCTTTGCCGATGTCTTCCACCTCGCGCGCACAAAGTGGAATGAAATTCGGATAGCTCCGCATGAAAGAGAGCCATTTTCGGTCAGTAGCGACGGTGAGGATATCGCCAGCGCAAACGATGCCTCGCCCTCCGGCACCGCTGCCCCAATGCATTACCGTTCCGCCGGGGAAGTGTCCGCCACAGCGCACCAGAGTGACGGCGTTCCAGAGCTTGAGCGTGTCACCCTCCCACAGCCTCACGGCCGCACCTTTGCGCATAATCCAATCCTGGTCGGCGGCATTGAGATGGATCGGACAATCAAAGGCCTGCGCCCACTCATTCATCGTCGTATAGAAATGCGGGTGCGAAATCGCGATTGCTTTCAAGCCGCCGAGACCTTTAATCATGCTAACGGTCGCCGCATCGAGCGTGGCGACACAGTCCCACAATATGTTGCCGCCTTCGGTGCGCACCAGTAGCGCGCGCTGGCCAATAGCAAAACCTGCGCCGATGCCGATCAGGCCAGTGTCGTATTCATGAAAACTGTTCATGTGGCTTTGCGACAGCTCAGCGAGCGTGGTCCAGGTCTGTCCGTGCGGCGGCACGTATTGCCGCTCCTCTTCACAGATCCTGCATTGCGCGCGCGGCCGCGCGCTGTCCGAATATTGCGTGCCGCAAGCGGTGCAAATGTAGAGTGGCATGAGATCCCTTTGGGCTTTGGCGATGGCGTGTCGAGTTGCGCGACTATTGGCTCGTGCTGCTTGCCTTTCGATGTGCCCCTTCCACCGCGGACGTCATGAGCCGAGCGCAGATCAGGCATCGAATCAATGCAATCGGATGCGGCACCGCAATATTCCTATAAAAGACTAAAATATCTGCACAAATTAATGTGAGCAACGCGTGTCTTGTGCAAAGCAAAAACTTTGTTATTTGCGTCATAAAGCGACGGAACGCGTGAGGTGCTCATATGATATCGCGCAAGATAAAATTCTTTTCGGCAGCCGCGGCGGCCCTGATTGCCACAGTTGCAGTTGCCCGCACGGTCCATATGCACGTGGCGCCGCCTGACGCACACGTTTCCGGCAAGGTCACTGGTACAACCTGCGGCCAAACAACGCCGCCTCACCGGCACGGGATTATCGTTTGCGGTATGGCCCTCGATTCGGATTGCGAAAAGCTTGAGATGCTGTTGCCGATGTGAGCGCCTGCCTGCCGAATATCCTGGTTACGCTTGCGGCGACAGTCTTATTCGTACCAGTATCGAGAATCCTAATAGCGGTGCGAATGATGCACATGCCTCTCCTGACATGACGACCATCTAGCTCGCCAGCCCCGCCTTCTGAAGGCCAAGAAGAAACCGCGAGCGGCCCGCTGGACCAGTGTACACGGTATGGTTCTCGACGTGGGCACTACTGGGCTTTCCTGGCCGCAACCCCGATGGAACGGTTGCTCTTCCGGTGTTTTGATCGCAGGAAGTGCTTTGCCGACATAATGGGTAGCTTGGCGGTGTTTTTTCTGACGAGCTATTGCTAAAAAATTGATGCCACGAGGCTGGGAGCCCGCCATGAAATCCGGTCGCGGTCTGAAGAAACGAAAGCTTAAGAAGGAGCGCGTACTTAGCGTGAATGAGCGTCCATTGCGCGCCACGGCCGAGAATGCCGTTCGAACTCTCATTCAATGGGCCGGCGATGATCCGCGCCGGGAAGGGCTACGCGGCACACCAGCGCGCGTCGTTCGCGCCTATGAGGAATGGTATGCGGGCTATTTCGAAGATCCGCGTGAGTATCTGCAGCGGACCTTCGAGGAAGTGGCAGACTATGACGAAATGGTGTTGTTGCGCGATATTCGCTTTGAATCGCACTGTGAACATCACATGGCGCCGATCATAGGGCGCGTTCATATTGGCTATCTTCCCCGCAGACGTGTTGTCGGTATTTCAAAGCTGGTGCGGCTGGTCGATGTCTATGCGAAGCGAATGCAGGTTCAGGAGAAAATGACTGCGGAGATAGCCTCCTGTCTCAACACCGTGCTGAAACCATCAGGCGTGGGGGTCGTCGTCGAGGGCACCCATGAATGCATGACCACACGCGGGGTTCACAGGCCGGACGTGACCATGGTGACCAGCCGGATGCTGGGCGTATTCCGCACGAACTTCAAAACCCGCCAGGAATTCCTCGCGGCCATCAAACTTGGACACAGAATCGACGATGGCTCGATCTGATAACCCGACGTTCGCCGATCGATTTAATTCAGGTGCGGCCCCGGCCCCACCCCTTCGAGCACAGCTTCACGCCATTCGCGCTTGATCGGCAGGATTGGCGGCATCGGAGCAAAGTCTGGTTCCGCAGTTGGCGCGGCGATCGACTGGATGTTTTCGGTCTGTGATCCTCTGCGCATGAACAGATTGTAGACCAGCCATTGCGCACGGTGGCGCTTTCCACTCAAGGGAAATCGGTTGGCGATTGAAGATGCCGAATAGAAATTTCCATAGGCTCTGCTTACGCCGATGCGAAGCTCGTCCCCAGACATCTGCGCTGGGCGATAGACGACATGGCCCTGGTCGTACATGGTCCAATCAAAGGAAACGATGCGGTTTGCCTTCTTCATCTCATACCAGGTCAGCGTTCCGGGATAAGGCGTCAGAGTCGAATACGCGCAGGCGTCGTATTTAGCGTTGATATTGAATTTAACCGTGTCGTCGAACACCGACAGACCGTCGCCATCGAACCCATACATGAACAGCCCGAACACCATGATGCCGAAGGAGTGCACCTTCTCGACGAGGGCCGCGAAGGTCTCGGGCCTGTTGACGTGCTTGTGCACGCTGGTGAGCGTCGCGCGCGATATCGATTCAAAGCCAATGCTCAGCAGCGTGCAGCCGCTCTCGGCGGCGAGTTCGAGCATGCGGTCGTCTTGTGCAAGCTTGGAGGTGACCCCAGCCTGCCAATGAATATTGCGTCCTTTTAGCGCGCGCATAACTTCTTTTGGCCGTTCCGGCGTACCAAAAAAATCGGCGTCGTTGATCGAGATGGTCCGCGCGCCGCAGTTTTCCATCTCATGAATCACCTCGTCGACAGGCCGATAACGGAATCTGAGTCCGTTCATCAGCGGCTCGGCGCAGAAAGTGCAGCCCTGATGGCAGCCGCGCGAGGTTTGGACAAAGGTGCGGTTGACGTAGCGGTGCTTCTTCAGAAGGTCGTAACGTGGCATCGACAGTCCGACCATCGGGTGCAATGTGCTGGACTTGTACGTTCCTCGCATTTGCCCCTGTCTGAGGTCATCGAGCAGTCTATCCATCACAAGCTCGACTTCACCGATGACAACGGCATCGCAGTGCTTCAGCGCTTCCTGCGGCATAAAGCTTGGATGCACACCACCCATGACAACGGGGACGCCTTTGGCGCGGAATTGGTCGGCGATCTCATAGCCGCGATTGACGTAGCTCGTCATGGCGGAAATACCGACAAGGTCCGCTTTCAGATCAAAATCGATTGTCTCGATATTTTCGTCCGTAAGTACAACTTCGTATTGGTCGCGTGGAATGCAGGCTGCCACCGCAAGTAATCCCGCAAGGGGCGAGTAGAGTGCTCGATTCAGATAGAGTGGACGCGTGGTTAGGGAATCGGTTTTCGGATTGATGAGGTGGATGACGCGCGAGGGCACGAAATTCTCCTTTGCCAGGGCCGGTATACATAATCCAATGAAATTTCCGCGGACTTATTCCTTCCGAAGTTGAGCAAAAGCTCTGGAGGCCCTAGCGAAGCACCGCCCGAACGCGTTTTCCCCTGAGCGCGTTCGGGCAGTTGGCTCGCCTCCCCTACCCTAGTGAACAACGTCAAGTTTGACCTTCGCGATTCCTCGTCCGACAATTCCCAACGATTCAGCGGCAGAATACGACACGTCGACGACGCGGCCCGGAACGTACGGACCGCGATCATTGACGCGAACTGTCACTGACCGACCGGTAACGACGTTTGTTACGCGCAACCGGGTGCCGAATGGCAACGTTTTGTGAGCAGCGGTCAATGCACGCGGATTAAAGTTCTCGCCATTCGCAGTCTGCTGTTCCTCTGTGTAGAAGCTGGCAACCCCGTGCGATGCGAACTGTGTCCCGATCGGACGCTTGAAGGGTGTGTGTTTTACCCTTCTCGCCGCCACGTGCCGGACCGTCCCCACCGTGGCCTCTCGATTTTGCTCCGGTAGATGTCGGCTGACGGAATGTAAGCCAGATTTGTTGGTGGCAACCGTGTATTGATTGCAGGCAGCAACCGTGATCGCTGTGAGAACGACCGGAACGAATCGAACAAAGTTGCGAAAACGGACCAGCGCCGAAGAGGCATCGAGATCATTCGTCTCAGCATCGATATACGGATTTACAGCACAACCAATGAAAGACATGTTGCAGTCCCCGTGTGCCAAAATCCGACAGGCAATCGGGGCGACACCGTGGCCGGATCAAAGCGAACCGTGGCGACCACTTGATTTCATTTTTGGTGTGATCGATTTGTCACAATCGACGGCTGCTGACAGTGCAAGGCCAGGCCCGTCCTCCGAAAAAGAAAGCGTCATGAGTTCGATGCCAATTCCGTG
>DATFXJ010000112.1:0-12958 GCA_035315965.1 Pseudolabrys sp. | reverse complement strand
TTCCACGTCACTAGGTTTGTCGGCGTCGCCTTTGTTTAGTCCGCATGCGGGCTTCAGCCGTAACTCAATTTCGGATGCCAGCTTGCGCCGCGGCCGTCAGGTGTGAAATCAAACATATTCCAAAGTGGCCAGATTGAATCCACGTGACGGGCGTCTTGGCCCTTGTCCTCAGGCGCGAATAGCAATTCGGTGCAATAAATGTGATGCACTTTGCCGTTGCGCCGGACAAAAACATTGAGCGCCGGCATGAGAGTCTTGGTTGTCCTCGCCGTGGTAGTCGAGGTTGTACGTTGTCCCGGCCGAAGACAACAAACGCAAGCCCATCCAGCCACGAGATCGAGCAACCTCATGAATGCGCCCGATCGGTGACTTGGCCACCACCCCGAAACTCACGTGCTGACTAATATGTACTGCGCTTCCATCGAGCCCATCCAGGATCGAGGTGTAACTCGGACAGGGTTTTTCCATAGAAGGGCTGTACCTTATCGCCAAAAGCTCGGACAGATTTACCCGATGCGGTACTCTGTCGCTCCCGATTTCCTCGAAAGTGTAGTCGACCGGCAACGCACCGCCGATCGGCAGTTTGCGCCGAAACGTCGCAACACGCTCAACTCGCCGCAGCCGATCTCGGCTTCGAGCAGTCAGTTACGGGCGAAGCGATATGCACGAATTTCATTGGAAAATCGCACCTTATGAAGGGCCTTTGTCGCCTTGGGCGACGACGAGGCTTTTTTGGCACGCGTGGATTTGATTGATTTGCGTTGTGCTTTGGCCATGCAGGAACTCCCTTGCCAAAGCTTTCACACTTACGAAAATGCGGACTTGCCTGAGCTAATGCAATCGGAAAAAAGGGAGCCGCATGACCCGCATCCGCTTCGATTTCGGCGCGCTAACGCTTGATGCCGAATTGCTCGACACGCCCACCGCAAGGGCCATTGCTGCCGTGCTACCGATTTCTTCGGCGGTGCTGACGTGGGGCGAAGAGGTCTATTTCGACGTGCCTGTAAATGTCGCCCGCGAGTCTGGTGCACGGGCCGTGATCACGCCGGGAGAAATCGCTTATTGGCCGGAGGGTCCGGCAATCGCGATTGGCTTTGGCCGCACTCCGATTTCAAAGGGCGATGAAACGCGGCTCGCAAGTCCTTGCAACGTGTTTGCGAGGGCTCTCGGCAGCGTAAAGGTTCTTGCCAAGGTAAAAACGGGAATCGAGGTGAAGGTAAGTAAGCTCGACTAGTTTGACGACCGTGTACCGGCGTGACGACGGACCATAGACAATGTGAGATCCCAAGCATTGCGGACGTTGACGATGGCCAGCAACAGTAATCCGCTGGCCAGCACTTCAAGCGCATACGCTTGTCCATTGTAGATCATAATGCTTGCGGCCATTAACGCGAGATAAGCGCAGACTGGCAGCAACCCATATGCGAAATAGTCCGGCAGGTATTGCGTCAGTTCGGTGCGCATAACCCATACGGTGATGACGATCGACACGGCAACACCTATTACCGCCGTCAATCCGATCAGGACCGCGAAGAAAACTGGCCCATGCGAGGGCACCAGGCACACTGCAGAGAGGAAAAACACGCTGGTAAAATGAATTACCACGGGGCTCATAAAGGTACGCGTCCCCCGCTGATCCTTGTTGCTTAGAAAACCGGTACCCAGCGACACCGCCACAAACAACAGCGCAAGCAACGTTGCGCCGGCCGTGCCGAGTAGAATGTAGAATTCATGCCACTGGTGGAGTGCTTCCATAAAAACTAACCTCGACCGACGAATGGCATCTTGTTGGCCATGACCGTTATAAACAACACGTTCGTATCGAGCGGCAGGCTCGCCATGTAGACGACAGCACTGCCGACATGATCGGCCTCCATGCGCGGCTCGATCATCTTGCGCCCATCCGGCTGCAAGACACCATCACCCTGTACCATGCGCTCGGTCAGTGGCGTCGCAGCATTACCGATATCAACCTGACCACAGCAGATGTCATACTGCCGGCAGTCGAGCGAAGTTGATTTGGTCAGCCCCGTGACCGCATGTTTGGTCGATGTATAAGCAACCGAATAAGGCCGCGGCGCATGCGCCGAAATCGAACCGTTGTTGATGATGCGCCCCCCGCGCGGCGATTGGCTCTTCATCATCTTGATCGCTTCCTGTGTGCACAGAAACATACCGGTAAGGTTCGTCGCGACGACATTCTGCCAGGCGTCGAATGGCAAATCTTCAAGCGGCACCGCCGGCGCGCCAATACCGGCATTGTTAAACAACACATCAAGCCGCCCAAAGGTCGATTTTACGGTTGCGAACAGCGAAACAATCGACTCCCGTTTGGATACGTCAGTTGGCACGACCAAGGCCTGCGCCCCCGCCACGTTGATTTCGCCGGCAACCTTATCGAGCATCACCTTGCGGCGGCCTGCCAGCACAAGATTGTAGTCGGCCTTGGCGAGCGCAATTGCCACCGCACGGCCTACGCCTGTGCCAGCTCCGGTCACCAGCGCAATTTTCGCAGAGGCAGCCATTGGATGTCCTTTCCTGAAATTCTTCGAGACGCCCGCATATCATAAAAACGCACACGCAAACCACCACCGACATTGCAGCGACCGCTGGCTTGATATCTTAGCTCGCGAGAGCGGCGGGTACTTCGGTGGGCAAGATTGAGTGGGGTGACTGCAGGTTCACACTGATTTCGGCGACGGTGACCGGCCTGCCGAATCAAAGCCTTGTATGGAAATGAACAACGGCAGCGCGCAAGAGGAACTGTCGGGCGAGCACAGCCAAGCGGGAACCCAGGGACACAAAACTTACTACTTTTTTTCGTTTGTTGAGGACCCAACGTTCAGGAGAAAGCGCGTTTGCCGGACCTGCTCAGCGGCATGGAATCGCTCAGTTCGAGCTGCGATAGGGCGGACGCGGAATTGAGATGTGCGCAGCACGAAGCGCCGCCGACCAACGCTCGCGCAAATCCTGGAAATAAGGTTCCCCCGGCTCGATACGATAATTCACCTCAGAATTGCATGAGTCTCTGCGCACGACGAGGATGTCGATCGGCAGTCCAACTCCGAGATTGGATCGCATTGTGGAATCCATCGAGATCAGTCCGATCTTCAGCGCGTCGTAAAGGTCGGTATTGAAACCAATAGCGCGGTCGAGCACTGGCTTGCCGTATTTGTGTTCGCCGATCTGCAGGTACGGTGTGTCGGTTGTGCACTCGATGAAATTGCCCGCCGAGTAAATCATGAACAGCTGCAGGCGGCCGCCTTTGATTTGGCCGCCAAACAGAAATGCGACCTCATGATCGACCTCGGCCGCAGCCAGCGCCTTGCCTTCGGCGACCTGCAAGTTGCGGATCGTACGCCCGATACGCTGCGCGGCCTGGAACATGGACGGTGAATTCATCAGCGTTTCGATTTCGCCCGTTTCCGGATTTTGTACGCCTTCGGTCAACGTCGAACGTACCGACTGGCTAAGCGACAGGTTGCCGGATGAGGCAAGCGCCATGATGCGCTCGTCTGGCTGCGTATAGACATGCAACTTGCGAAAGGTGGAAATGTTATCGAGACCCGCATTGGTGCGGGTATCCGCGACCATAACCAGACCGGCCTGTACGAGGATTCCGCAGCAATAGGTCATGGAAGCTTCTTCTAAATACCCGGCTGCAGATTTATAGCGACCCGACGGGCCGTTCGGCAACGTCGCGGCATGATGGCGAACAATCTTGTCCTCGATTGATCGGATGATGCCAATTTTGTGAGCTACTGTGAGGCCTGTGTCTGTTGGCGCGCTTGGGCTACGCGTATGGCTACCGTCAGGGTTTCGCCGCTGCCCCCAAAGCGCGTGCCGCGCACCGGGGCGGCCCCAAGATAATCTAAACCGACCGCCACCCGCACATACGCATCGGTGGTGCAAATGCCATTGGTTGGATCGAAACCGACCCATCCCAGGTTCTCGACATGCGCCTCAGCCCAGGCGTGCCCCGCTTCTTGCGAGGTCACGCCATCGACGCGGTGGAAGTGACCTCCGACGTACCGCGCAGGAATGCCGAGCGCTCGCGCTGCTGCAACAAAGATATGGGTGATGTCCTGACAAACGCCACGCCGAAGAGAAAACGCTTCTGCGGCGGTGGTTGCAGCGTGGGTCGGATCGGTGTCGAAAGCAATTTCACGATTTAGCGCAGTCATGAGCGCGTGCAAAATAGTCAGGCTATCGCCTCCAGCGGCACGCGTTGCCTGTGCAAATTCGATGATCGCGGCATCGGTTTGTGTTAGGGCAGTTTCGCGCAGGTAGAGCTGCGGAGGAAAACGCTCGATTGTGCCGCTGACCAGTCCATCGGTGTTCTGCGTGTCGACCTCGCCCTCAACCTCGACGGTTAATTTGTTGAACGGTCCCTCGGCGGTAAAGGAATGAGTGATATTGCCGAATGCATCCTCGTGCTGGTGTAGCAGGCAATCTTCCGACAGATCGATGCGCCAGGCCACCACGTGCTGTCCATCGTGATCGCGCGGAGTCAGGCGCAAGAACTGCGTCACGCCCGCAGGCGGTGAGCCATAGGCATAAGTGGTCGCGTGGGAGATACGAATCCGCACGGGTGATTGGCTGTTGTTGGAACCGGCACTCTTTTAACACACAATGCGGTGGCGAAAGGCGCTCGGGCATTCATGTCAGGAATTGCTCGGTGATCAACGCGCCGAGTCTGTTGTTCTCGACGATGAATTCACCGATGAACTCGTGCAGGCCGCGCTGAAATATGCCATCCATCCGGATGTTTTGCAGGCGCGTGCGAATGCCGCGCGCCTGCCGCTGGGCCGGCCCTTGCCGGCCGTAGGCACCGGCGATCGAGTCAAGATTGCGCACGATTGCCTCGTAGCAGGAAGCAAGCGAGCGCGGCATCTCATCGCGCAAGATCAGAAGATCGGCTACCAGCCAGGGCTGCAGGCTCTCGCGGTAAACCCAGTGATACGCGGTGAGGGCGGATACCGAGCGCAAGATCGCCGCCCATTGGAAATAGTCGAGCGCACCACCGACGCGTTCATTCTTCGGCAGTAAAAGATGGTACTTGACGTCGAGGATCCGCGCGGTGTTGTCGGCGCGTTCGATATAAACGCCAAGCCGCGAAAACCAATAGGCGTCGTTGCGCAGCATGGTGCGGTACGCCGAGCCATCAAAGCGCAACGAAGATTCCTGCACCCAGCGCAAAAATCGTGAGAACTCTTCACGCGAGGTCGGGCCGTTGCCGTAGCGCTTGAGTTCTAGCCAGGTACCATTGATGGCATCCCACATCTCTACCGTCAGGGCAGTGCGCACGGCGCGCGCGTTGCCGCGCGCGACCTCAAAGCAAGAGCGGATGGAAGATGAGTTTGCTGTTGAGAAGGCAAGGAAATCGGTAACATTTGTCTCATTGGCCTCGTCATAAAGCTTGAAGAAGGCGGTGGCACAGCCAGCAGTTGCGACTGCGGATTCCCATTCATTGCTGGTGCCCACATAGGCAAGGGGAAGCGCCGACAAACGCTGGGTCGCGTCGAGGATCCGCGCAAGATATTCCGCACGCTCGACGTAGCGCGAAAGCCAATACAGGTTATCAGCTGTGCGTGAGAGCATCTCAGCCATCCAACACCCACGTGTCCTTCGTGCCGCCGCCCTGGCTGGAATTGACCACCAGCGAGCCTTCCTTCAATGCGACGCGGGTCAATCCGCCCGGTACGATGCGTACGCGGTCGCGCCCGGTGAGCACAAATGGCCGCAAGTCAACATGGCGCGGCGCGACGCCTTGCTCGACGCATGTGGGACACGTTGAGAGCGCCAGTGTCGGCTGGGCGATGAAATTCTTTGGCGATGTTTTTAGCTTGGCACGAAATTGTTCGATTCCGACTTTGCTGGTGGCGGGCCCGATCAGCATGCCGTATCCGCCTGAGCCGTGTACTTCCTTCACCACCAGCTCGTGCAGATGATCGAGGACAAAGGCAAGATGCTCTTCCTCACGGCAACGCCACGTTGGCACAGTCTTCAGTAACGGTTCTTCGCCGAGGTAGAATTTCACGATTGCCGGCATGAAGCTGTAAACAGCCTTGTCGTCGGCAATTCCGGTGCCCACGGCATTCGCCAGCGTGACGTTGCCGGCTACGTAGGCCGACATTATTCCGGGCACGCCTAGAACAGAATCCGGACGGAAGGTAAGGGGATCGAGGAAATCGTCATCGATACGGCGATAGACGACGTCCACCCGGCGTGGGCCCTGCGTTGTGCGCATGTAGACAATCTCGTCCTTAACAAAGAGATCGCGACCTTCGACCAGTTCGACTCCGAGTTTGTCGGCGAGAAATGAATGCTCGTAGTAGGCGGAATTGAACACGCCGGGCGTGAGCAGCACGACGTTCGGGTCACGGGAAGCCGACGATGGCGCCACCGATTTGAGGGTAGCGAGCAATTCATCCGGATAATTTTCGACCGGCGCTATGCGATGGCGCGAAAACAGTTCCGGGAAGAGCCGCATCATGATTTCACGATTTTCCAGCATGTATGAGACGCCGGAAGGCGTGCGCGCATTGTCTTCAAGGACGTAAAATGTTTCGGCGTCGACACGCACGATGTCGATACCGGCAACATGCACGTAAATATCGTGTGGTACGTCCTGGCCGCTCATCTCGGGACGGAAGGCGGGATTGCGGAATACAAGATCGTCGGGGACTATGCCCGCACGCAAGACTTCACGGGCGCCATAAATGTCCTTGATGAAGGCGTTGAGGGCATTGACGCGTTGGGTCAAGCCCTTTTCGAGCAAGCGCCATTCGGTACCCGACATGATGCGCGGAATGACATCGAACGGGATCAGGCGTTCCTGCGCCTCGCCTTCGCCGTAAACCGCAAACGTGATGCCGATGCGGCGGAAGATTAACTCGGCCTCGCGTCGCCGGTAATCGAGCACATCGGGCGGCATCTCGTCGAGCCAGCGCGTGAGCTCCCCATAGGCCGGGCGCACACTGCCATTTTGTTCCTTCATCTCATCGAAGGCGGCAATCATACCGATCCCCACGCACCGCCGGCTTCGCAACAGTCGCACCCGGCATACCAGTATCGATGTTACCTTTTATGTCCTGCAAACTTCAGGCCATGGAAAAGGCTAACAAAGACAAGATGTTAGTGGCCGTAGGCCAAAACTCGCACATTCCCTGCGTAGTAATTAAGCGCACAGGTCGAGAGCGGCTTGAGCAGCTGTTGAGGCCACGCTAGGCCATTGCATCGCCTGTAAGGAAATCCAAATGAATGCGAAGTCCGACATCATCACCGCTGCCGTGCTGGTGATCGGCGACGAAATCCTATCGGGCCGCACCAAGGACAAGAACATCGGCTATATAGCCGATTATCTCACCGCCATCGGAGTCGACCTAAAGGAAGTGCGGGTAGTCCCCGACGACGCTGCCGCAATCGTGGAGGCGCTCAACGAGCTTCGAGCGAAATATACGTATGTGTTCACCACGGGCGGCATCGGACCGACCCATGACGACATTACCGCGGAGTGCGTGGCTGAAGCCTTCGGTGTGAGCCTCGAGTTTCATCCCGAGGCCATCGCCATCTTGAGGGAACGGTTGGCCAAGACCGGCGGCGAACTCAACGAGGCGCGTTTGCGCATGGCGCGCATTCCGCGTGGCGCCGAGCTTGTTGCAAACAAAGTATCGGGCGCCCCCGGTTTCTGGATCGGGAACGTCATTACCATGGCCGGCATTCCCGCCGTGATGCAAGCCATGCTCGACGAGGTCGCGCCAAAACTCAAAACCGGCACCTTATTGCTGTCAGAAACAATTCGCGCCGACGCCAAGGAAGGCGATGTCGGTACGGAGCTTGGAGCCATCGCAAAAGCGCATCCGGAGGCGATCATCGGCAGTTATCCTTTCATCGACGAGAAGCATGGGCCAAATACCAATATCGTGGTGCGATCTCGTAATGCGGAAAAGCTTGCCGTGGTTAAAGCCGAGGTCGAGACAATGCTTGTGAAAGTAAAGTCGCAATTGGGGACAGCACATTAGAATGCCAATCGCTCCACAAGCTCCACTCATCCGCAATGGAAATTCACGCGGTGTGAGACAGACCAATGGCCCAGACTAACGCTGAAGCGGTACCTCGCCCAGAAAAAATCTTCCCGGTTTCGTGGGACCAATTCCATCGCGACTCACGCGCTCTCGCGTGGCGTCTGCACGACGCTGGGCCGTTTGACGCAATTGTTTGCATCACGCGCGGCGGTCTGGTGCCCGCGGCAATCGTCGCCCGGGAACTCAACGTGCGAATGATCGAAACTGTGTCCGTGCTGAGCTACCGCGATTACGACAACCAAGGTGAAGTTTCCGTGCTTAAGGGCATCGCACCCGATGTGTCGTCGCTGCAATCGAAAGGCAAGCGTGTGCTGATCGTCGACGATTTGGTCGATACCGGCAAGACTGCTCGTGTTGTGCGCGACTTGTTACCGAGCGCGCATTTCGCCACCGTCTACGCGAAACCGATGGGACGCCCGCTGGTCGACACCTTCATCACCGAGGTATCGCAAGATACATGGATCTATTTTCCATGGGACACCGGTTTGGCGTTCCAGCCGCCGATCCGCCCAGGCGGGGACTGACAAAATAAAAACTTGGAGGAACACAATGCTGACACGACGCCATCTGCTCGCGACTGCTGGTGCTATCACGGCTGCCGCGACTTTATCTGAAGCTGCCGCCGAGAATTACGCGAACCAGCCTATTCACATCCTCGTTGGTTACGCGGCCGGCGGCGGCGTGGACATCGTCGCCCGGTTGTTGCAGGAGCCGATGAAATTGGCGCTCCGCCAACCGATCGTCATTGAAAACCGCACCGGCGCGAGTGCGATGTTGGCCACCGTCGCGGTCGCGAAAGCGCCGCCCGATGGATACACGCTGCTGATGGCAGCGTCCGGCGAGGTCGCTATCAACCATTTCCTTTTCAAGGAAAAGATGAGCTACGACCCAGTGAAGGAGTTGGTGCCGATTGCGATGATCGGTATCGTGCCTTGTGTCGTCGTCGTCGCCGACGCAAGCCCTGTCCGCAATCCGAAAGAGCTGATCGCTTACGCCAAGGCCAATCCCGGCAAGCTGTCGTTCTCGTCATCTGGTATCGGCAATCCTCAGCAGTTGGCCGGCGAATTGATGAACAGCATGGCGGGTATACAGGTGTTGCATGTGCCCTATCGCGGCTCGGCCCCGGCAGTAACTGACGTCGCAACCGGCGCAGTCACCATGAGCTTCTCGAGTCTCGCTGCGGCATTGCCGCTGATCCAGGCGGGCAAGATCCGCGCGGTTGCGGTCACCTCGCGCGAGAGGATGCCGCAATTGCCAGATGTGGCACCGCTGAGCGAAGGCGCGCCGGGCCTTGCCGATTATGAGCTGCTTAACTGGTTCGCCATGTTCGGGACTGCCGGTACGCCGCTAGATATCGTCGAACGCCTCAACGGCATCGTGAATACAGTACTTGAGGACCCGGCAATCGCCGACAGACTGCTGCCGCAGGGCATCGTACCGAAGCCGATGAAAGCTGCCGAGTTCAAGGCTTTCGTGGATTCCGAACGCACAAAATTCGGTAAGATCGTGGAACAGGCCAATATCAAATTGAACAATTAATGCCGTTTAGGTGTATCATCGTTCAAGAGACCCCGCCGGGGGAGGACATTAGAACGTGAGGCCGACTACCCAGAGCGTCAGACCAGTTGACGACAAGCGCTCACATCACGTGCGTCCGCAGGATCTGCCGTGGGAAGAAATGCGGTTCCCCGGCTGTCAGACCAAGACACTGCTGTTTGATGCCAGGAGCGGCCTTGCGACTGTCTTAATCAAGATGGAGCCGGGAGCGACCTTGCCCGACCACGAGCACGTACTGATCGAACAGACTTACGTTCTGGAAGGATCGCTGGTGGACAAGGAAGGTCCCGATGCCGGTCTCGAAATTGGCCCCGGTGAATTCGTCTGGCGTCCGGCGGGGAGCCGACACGTGGCCTGGTGCCCAAGGGGCGGCACCATGATCGCAATCTTCCAGGTGCCCAACAAGTTTTTCGAAAAGGACGGCACGGTGACCGATGCCGGTGGCAAGAACTGGCAGTCTACGTGGGGACACGTGTTATCGGAATAATTTGACGCGCCGTCGCGTGGGCCCACCCGCCGCGCGCCGGCGGGGGGTTAGGGCTTGCCACGCGGACGTGGCGGAACGGTAGACGCAAGGGACTTAAAATCCCTTGGGAAATTTTCCCGTGAGGGTTCGATTCCCTCCGTCCGCACCAGAAATCAATGACTTAGGCCTGAGAGCCTGGAATATGTCATGTCGCGCATGTTGCAATCTGTTCCCCTTTAATTCCAACGATTTCCAATCACTCTCTGCAGCTCCACGCAACATGAACGCGACATTTAAAATGCCCCCGTCCCTTTGCGCAAATGATTCAGGATTCGTTTCTGACCCCGAAGCACCATATAAGCGGCGGCCACCCGGGGGCCCTTTTCATCATGTACCCATGAGGATTTTCCTCCGTACCAACCGCACCCCGCATGTAGTTACTCCGCCATGGCGGTGGCGTTCGTGCTTTCCGCGTCAGTAGTCGGTCTCTTTTTGCCTTTCCGGTTGCCGTCATTCGCTGGGACTCGCGACGATGTATCGCTGCCATTTTCCTGTCGTCGCGACATTCCCTCGAATTGCGCATTCTCCTCGATTGCCAAGGACCGATGAAAGATATCGCCTTCAACGACAGCGGTGCTAGTTAGCTTGACGCGGTTGGCATGGATCGTGCCCTTAACGCGGCCGCCGATCGTCAATTCCTCGGCGACGATATTGCCCTCCACCTGCGCGCCATCGGCTATCTGGATAGCCGAGGCATGGAGCTCGCCCTCGATGTGACCAAAAATCGCCAGCCTCCCGTGGCCGACAATCTTGCCGACAATCGAAAGGCCAGAGCCGATGGAGGAGCTCGCTTCTGGCGCCGCCGGTTCCGCCGAGTATGCAATCGCGTGCTCCAACTGCTGCTCCAATGACGAGTCTAAATTGCGATCTGCCACATTGCCTTTGGATTTTCCAAACATGTTACTCTCCTACTCTTGTTACTCGTTGATGGAAGTTCGAATTGGTCAGATGGCGTCGCCGCCGTGGTCGAAGGCAACGCCTACTGCTGCCGCAGCAGTTTGTTTGAGTACACGGCTGGCCGGCCCCTACTGACCAGATTGCTATGAATATATGAGCGTTTTCGACCGTACTAAAATACAGGCGGGATGCAAGAACTTAGCAGCATAAAGGATTAACGTCTCGTTTTGGCCCATAGCGGACATTCCGCTTGTTCACTCGATCACCTCATCGGCGCGGCCGAGGAGCGACAGCGGGACTGTGAGCCCGAGCACCTTGGCGGTCTTGAGATTCAGGATCAGCTCGACCTTGGTCGCTTGCTGCACCGGCAGGTCGGCGGGCTTCTCGCCCTTGAGAATCCGGCCGGTGTAGACGCCAGCCAGACGGAATGCATCTGCAACACTGCCTCCGTAGCTCATTAGACCACCGGCCGTCGCGAACCCGCGATAATGATAGATCGCGGGCACCGCGTGGCGGGCTGTCAGCGCAGCGAGCTGCTTGCTTCGGCTCGTAAAAAACAAATCGGTGCCGATCACCAGAGCCTCCGCCCGCAGTTGGGCCAAGGTTGCGAAGGCATCTTCGATATCGCGTTCGGTGCTGGCGTGCAGGACATGGAGCTTTAACCCGAGACTGCGGGCGGTGGGCCTGCTGCGGGGCTTCGGTGGTGACGGCACGAGATGCCGTCGTTCACTTAAGAAAGGATCCCAAAATGCCAACCAACAAACGTTAGGCGATTCCCTTCCCCATCAATATGGACAGGGTTTTCGGTACACACAGCCCACAGTCTTTCGCCAAGTTTTCCGGGACCCGGCCCGTCGCGGGTGCCGCAGTTGTGCTAAATCGATATCAAGGGCGGACCAAGTTCGGTGAAGACGCCTAGTCGTTGCTCGAGGAATGGCGTGAGCCTGTGAGAATGAGCGCCCCGGGGGTGTCGGACCAAACCCGCTGTCGACCAGCAAGAGTTTTCAAACATTTTGGTTACGCGCTACAGTGTTGGGGGGCTATCAATGCATCACACAACCGTGCGGGCGAACGACGCCTCATTTCACGTTGCTCAAACGGGCCGAGGCGCACCACTGCTTTTTCTTCATGGTTGGCCGGAATTCTGGCTGACCTGGGAGCCGGTGATGCGGCGGCTTGAGGATCGCTTCCGATTGATCGCACCGGACCTGCGCGGCTTTGGCGACAGCGACAAGCCGAAGGGGCCATTCGGCGCGACTGATCATGCCACCGACATGTTGGCGCTTATCGACGCGCTCAAAATCGATCGCGTCGGCATCATCGGCCACGACGTGGGAGGCGCTGCCATGCAGCCACTCGCGCGGCAAGCGCCGGAGCGCGTCGCTGGACTTTTCTTTTTTGACTTTGTTTATCCGGGAATCGGGCCGCGCATGGGTGCACCCGACCGTCTCAATGAGATCTGGTACCAGTCGTTCAATCAGATGGAAATTGCGCCAGCGCTGGTTGGCGCATCGCGACAAAGCTGCGAGACTTATATCTCGCACTTTCTTCGCCATTGGGCGCACCGGAAGAATGCCTTCGACGACGTAATGACCGCGTTCACTGACAACTTCCTTAAGCCAGGAAATCTTGTCGGCGGTTTCGCACACTATCGCGCCACCCATGCGGGACGTGTCGCCATGATGAAGGGCGAAGCGCCCTCGCAGCTGCATATCAAAGTGCCGACCTGCGTACGCTGGGCGGAGCATGATCCGCTATTTCCTTATGCCTGGACCGACCGGCTCGGCGAAACATTCGCCGATCTCGATCTTTCCATGTTTCCGGGCGTCGGCCATTTCGCGCACCGCGAAGATCCGGATCGGTCTGCCACAGAAATCTCGGCTTTTTTCGC
>DATFXJ010000111.1:0-5325 GCA_035315965.1 Pseudolabrys sp. | reverse complement strand
CCGGCGCTTACCTATCAGCGCGGCGCGAAGGCGCGCTCCCGCGTTGCAACTTCACAGCGCGGGAGCCGCTGCCTATAAAGTTAAACTCTTGGCCCGTCAGCCATTCCGGATGCACTGCAATGCGGTAGTCTCGTTATCGCGAAGTATTGATATTGTGAGACCGGGAAGGGAAGTAAAATGGGGCCGCTCTCGATCCCCAAAGAGAGAGAGCGCGGCCCCGATCTCACTCCACTAGCCCCCTAGCATCGAGGTCGGGGCTGTTTTTGGCTCGCGACCAAGATTGTATCCGGCGATCGCCTGGTGATTCAGCACTCTCGCCGTGGTGTCTTGTCTGCTTGTTATGCGGTGGTGGAATCTGGGCTGAAAAAAGTAGGATTAGTTTCCGCTCAATGTCACCTCAATGTTACATGGAGCTTTTTGGGGGTTTTGTAAGTCCTTGAAAATCCTTGGTGACAAATTGTGGCAGACGTAACATGAATCTCGAAATGTTCTCTTTGCGCCAATGGCGTTTTTCCTTTCGTAACAATTGGTCGTGACAAATTTTTGGGGAATGGTTCAAGGGTAGAACAGCGGATCATCAATCCGATCATAAAGTTGCAGCTCTTCGATTTCGGCGGACTGACGATTTTCTTGTCCGAAGCGGCACGTTTGCTTGCGGCGACACTAACGCTTGACGCGGCTTGTGGTCACGTTCGAAGCGAGTGAAGGCCTCAGCCTAATCACGTGCGTTTAGATGCGATGTCAGCTGACTAGGCAGTCAGATGCACATAGGCAAGGGCGCTGCAATCAGTACACGAAATGAGAAGTGGCCAAACTGAATCTCGCGCGAATGAATGTTACCGCCCAAAACGCGGCCCCTGTGCGTTCCCCCGTTAACGCCGTGTTAAGCCGTCGCCTTCGCCAATGCGCGTCGCGCCAACACGCCAACAAGATGCGCACGATATTCGGCGCTAGCGTGGATATCGCTGTTCATTCCAGTCGCAGGGAGGGTCATACCTTCCAGTGATTTCGCCGCAAAGCGTTTTTTCAGCGCTTCTTCAAACGACTTGACCCTGAACACACCGTTCGCGCCAGCGCCTGTCACCGCTACGCGAATGTCCGAGCCTCGCTTGGACACGAAGACTCCGACCAACGCAAAACCTGACGCTGGATGCTTGAACTTCTCGTAGGCCGCTTTCTTGGCGACAGGAAAACTGACCTTGGTAATAATCTCCCCGTCTTCCAGGGCAGTGGAGAACATCCCTGTGAAAAAGTCGTCGGCGGCAATGCGTCGCTTGTTGGTTATGATGGTCGCACCGAGTCCCAGGCAGGCCGCAGGATAATCCGCATTCGGGTCATTGTTGGCGATCGAACCCCCGATAGTTCCGCGGTTGCGGACCTGCGGATCGCCGATTGAAGTGGGTACTGCGGCTAGTCCGGGCAAAACTTGTTGAAGCACAGGCGAATTGGCCGCATCTGCATGACGCGTCATGGCGCCGATCACGATCGAACGTCCCTTCTGCTCGACGCCGCTCAAGCCGTCGACCAGCGAGAGATCGATCAGTGCCGGCGGGCTCGCCAGCCGCAGCTTCATCACGGGCAAGAGTGAATGTCCGCCTGCCAGCAGCTTGGCTTCGGGATTCCGCGACAGCAGGCCGGCAGCTTGGCGAACCGTTGTCGGACGATGAAAGGTGAAATTGTACATTGATGTTCCCCTATGCCGCTTGACGAGGTTGCCCGTGCCTGAGCGCCGACCACACAGCTTGAGCCGTGGCCGGCATTGCCAATTCTTCCGTCCCTATCGCATCGGTAATGGCATTGATCACCGCCGCCGGCGAAGCGATCGCGCCTGCCTCGCCACAGCCTTTGATGCCAAGCGGATTAGAGGGGGCCTTGGTTTCGGTCAGGCCAACTTTAAACGATGGAACATCATGGGCGTGAGGCATGCAGTAGTCCATCAGCGATCCCGTCACCAGCTGACCGTCCTTATCGTAGACCGCGCCTTCCAGAAGGGCTTGCCCAATTCCTTGCGCGATGCCGCCGTGCACCTGGCCTTCCACGATCATAGGATTGACTACGGTGCCGAAGTCATCGACTGCGGTCCAGTTGACAATTTCGGTTTTGCCAGTGTCGCGGTCTACTTCGACTTCACAGATGTGACAGCCAGCCGGGAAAGTGAAGTTGGTCGGATCGTAGAAGCTCGTCTCCTTTAATCCTGGCTCGAGCTCCTGGCCGGCAAATTTGTGCGCGATGTAGGCATTCAGCGCCACATCGCTCCAAGCCGCTGATTTATCTGTCCCGGCCACGGTGAATTTGCCGTCCTTGAACACGATGTCGCCCTCGGCTGCTTCCAACATATGGGCAGCAACCTTTTTGGCCTTGGATTCGATCTTGTCGAGCGCCTTGACGACCGCCGACATACCAACAGCACCTGAGCGTGATCCGTAAGTACCCATGCCGAATTGCACTTTGTCAGTATCGCCGTGCACGATCGAAACATTTTCAAGCGGTATGCCGAGCCGCTCCGAAACAAGTTGAGCGAAGGTTGTCTCATGGCCCTGTCCGTGCGCGTGCGTGCCGGTGAGAACTTCCACCGTGCCAGTTGGGTTGACGCGGACTTCCGCTGATTCCCACAAGCCCACCCCGCAACCAAGCGCGCCGACCGCTTGCGAAGGCGCAATCCCGCAAGCCTCGATGTAGGTTGAATAACCGAGGCCCCGCAGTTTTCCATGACGCGCTGCTTCGCGCTTGCGCTTATTGAAGCCCTTCACGTCGGCGAGCTCCAGAGCCTTTTTGAGTGACGCGTTATAATCCCCCGCGTCGTAAGCCATAATCACTGGAGTCTGGTGCGGAAACGACTTAATGAAATTTCGCTTTCGTATGTCCGCCGGATCGATATTCATTTGCCGAGCTGCCACCTCAACCAGCCGCTCGACTACAAAGGTGGCTTCTGGGCGCCCCGCGCCGCGATAGGCGTCTACCGGCACCGTGTTCGTATAGACGGCATCCACCTCACAATAAATGTGCGGGATGTCGTATTGGCCGGACAGTAGCGTTGCGTAGAGATAGGTCGGCACCGATGAGGAAAAGGTCGACATATAAGCACCAAGATTGGCGATGGTCTTGACGCGCATGGCCAGGATTTTTCCGTTCGCATCGAGAGCGAGCTCCGCATGGGTAACGTGGTCACGGCCGTGAGCGTCGCTGATGAACGATTCCGATCGATCTGCGGTCCATTTCACTGGCCGTCGCAACTTGCGTGCGGCCCATAAACAGACGACCTCCTCCGGATAAATAAAAATCTTCGAACCGAAGGCGCCGCCGACATCCGGTGCAATTACGCGTAATTTGTGTTCCGGTGCCATCCCGACGAAGGCAGCAATGACAAGCCTCGATACGTGCGGGTTTTGCGTCGTATTCCAGAGCGTCAGCTGATCGGTGCCGGCATCGTATTCCGCAAGTGCGGAGCGTGGCTCGATAGCGTTCGGCACAAGACGGTTGTTGACGATATCGAGCTTGGTAACGTGCTTGGCAGTGGCGAACGCGGCATCAACCGCTTTGGCATCACCCAGTGACCATTCATAAATAGTGTTGTTGGGCGCAACCTCGTGTATTTGCGGTCCAGATTTTGCTTTGGCCGTATCGATGACCGCCGGCAACGCCTCGTAGTCAACATTTACTTTTTCGGCGGCATCGCGCGCTTGAGCCAGGGTCTCCGCAATCACAAGAACTACCGCATCGCCCTCGTGGCTGACTTTGCCCGATGCCAGCGCCGGGTGCGGCGCCATTTTCATCGGCGTGCCGTCCTTCGAATGAATCATCCAGCCGCAAATCAAATTGCCGATCTTGTCGTTGGCCAATTCGGCGCCGGTAAGAACGGCGACAACACCTGGTAAGGATTTCGCGGCGCTGGCATCAATTCGTTTGATCTTCGCATGGGCATGCGGCGATCGCACGAACACCGCACGGGTCTCGCCCGGTCGGATTACGTCATCAGTATATTGGCCCTTACCCGTGATGAAGCGGAGATCTTCCTTCCGGCGCACCGCCGCGCCGATACCCGTCGCGCTCATGGCGGTCTCCCTCCCATAACGCTATTCGGCAGCCTGACGCGCGCCACCCTTGGCCATGGCTTTCGCTCCCGCGGCAATGGCTTTGACGATGTTGTGATAGCCGGTGCAGCGGCAGATATTCCCCTCGAGTTGTTCGCGGATGGTGTGCTCGTCGAGATCATTCCCGCACCGGCGCACGATATCGAGTGCTGCCATTATCATTCCCGGTGTGCAGAATCCGCATTGCAGACCGTGATGCTCACGGAAGGCCTCCTGCATGGGGTGCAACGGACCATCCGGCTCAGCCAAGCCCTCAATGGTGGTGATCTTGGCGCCTTCACATTGCAATGCGAGCGTAGTGCAGGATTTGACCGCAATACCCTCGATATGGACGACACAAGCGCCGCACTGCGAGGTGTCACAGCCGACATGGGTGCCGGTGAGCCGCAAGTCTTCACGCAGGAATTGCACCAGCAAGGTGCGGGCTTCGACATCCCCAGTCACGGCTTTGCCGTTCACCGTCATAGATACGGCAGGCATGACCTTCCTCCCAATTTGGGCCAAACGCCCTCTTTTCCACCCGCTCGACCCGAACGGTAGCGGTTTACATGCGAAATCGAGCCGATTTCGACCTAATTAAGTCTGAACCCCGATCATGGCCTGGGTCAAGGGAGTCAAAAGACAAAAGACGGTTTTCAATCTGCAGTGAAACCTCATCAAGCGGTTGCAACAGTCGAGGCAAACTTCTGAAAAAATTCATCGGCGATCTTTTTGGCGGCGCCATTGACCAGCCGCTGGCCGAGCTGCGCGAGCTTGCCGCCGATCTGCGCCTCGACGTTGTAGGTCAGCAAGGTGCCGCCGTCCTTGTCGCTGAGCGCGACGCTGGCACCGCCCTTCGCGAATCCGGCAACGCCGCCCTCCCCTTCTCCGGAGATCTTATAGCCGTTGGGCGGGTCGAGATCGGAGAGCGTTACCTTGCCCTTCCAGCGCGCCTTGACCGGACCGACCCGCATGGTGGAGACGGCCTGGAACTCGTGATCGGACAATTTGTCGAGCTGCTCGCAACCCGGGATGCAGGCTTTGAGGACCTCCGGATCGTTGAGCTTCTTGTAGACGTCCTCACGCCGCGCGTTGAGTTGGACCTCACCGGACATCGTCATCGCCATCGCATGCACTCCATCGGATCTACTCTTTATTGTATCAGTCAGCCATGCCGTCACATAGGGTTGGAATATGACGCGCGATCGTCCAAGTTGGCACTGGCCACGCGCCGCTGCCGCTGAATTCCAGGGGA
>DATFXJ010000110.1:0-24426 GCA_035315965.1 Pseudolabrys sp. | reverse complement strand
CTGTGAAATCAATGTGCTGACGCCGAAGGAACACGAAGCCTTCGTTGCAGCCGTTCAGCCGCTGCTCGCTGATGCTCGCAAGACCTATGGTGATGCCATGTTCAAAATGGTACCGAAGGCATAGGTAGGCATCCGCCGGGTTGTTTGTGGTCTAGGTATATTGTCGGCGGCGGCGACGGCGACCCAGCTTTGCTTGCCTGACACTAGCCAAAAAAACGCTTCTGGCGTGCCGTCGAACCGTCATCCGAGGCCTATGTACTATCAATATGCCAATTGTAGGCGCTGTCGCCCAACAAGCGCTCCAATCAGCAGCAGATTGAAAATATTAGCGCCAATACCGGCCGTGAAGGCAGGCGAGTAAAAGCCAAAGTAGTCATAGAGCATGCCAGCGAGCCAGCCTCCAAGCGCCATGCCACCGCCGCTGAACAGTAGCAATGTCGGGATTCGCCACGACGCGTCGGACGCTGGAAACAATTCGCGCAATGCCAATACATAAGCTGGGATGATTCCGGAAAAGCCAAAACCGAAAGCGGCGGCGATTGTGAAGA
The DNA here is from genome assembly GCA_035315965.1 of Pseudolabrys sp. Classification (GTDB taxonomy): domain Bacteria; phylum Pseudomonadota; class Alphaproteobacteria; order Rhizobiales; family Xanthobacteraceae; genus Pseudolabrys. The sequence goes on along the minus strand of DATFXJ010000110.1, from coordinate 23,878 downwards.
GCCCGGCCTCGTTCTGCGTGAAGAGGAATGCGGTCATCGACAGTACTTGCCATCCCGAGCCGATCAGTATGGTGGCAAGGCCGCCGATGTTGTCCGAGATAGCGCCCCAAATTTGCCGGCTCAAAAAAGCAGTGCCGAGCAATACCGACAGCATCATTGCGCCAATCGAGCGGCTGATGCCGACGTCGCTGCAAAAGGCAACCAAATGACCCTGCGGCATCGCCATCGGAATACAGCACAGCACTGCGGCGCCGCACATCATTCCGAACACCAGATTGGGCGGCCATCCAAGCACACGCGCCGATTTGCCATTACCCGCGATCGCCGCGGCCGGATGAATAACTTCTGGTGGCGCACGGAAATAAATCACCGCCAGCGGAACGATTACGACAATTTCCGCGATGGCGTACCAAACCATCGTCTGGCGCCAGCCGATTCCTGCGATGGCACGCTCGAATATTGGCGGCCACATCGCGCCGGCAAGGTAGCTGCCGCTGGAAATCAGCGCTAAGGCCGAGCCTCGCCGGCGGTCGAACCAGCGGCTAACATAAATGTACATTGGCGCATTGATGCCACCGAGGCCGATCAGTCCGATAAACAGTCCGTGACCGATCCAAAGCGGCCCGGGTGGACCGAACGTCGAAAGCATGAGACCTAGCCCGATCATCAGTGAGCCGCAGATCACTGTCCACCTGGTGCCAACCTTGTCGGCGATCCAGCCCATCAAGATGCCGCCGACACCAGAACCAAGCCAGGCTACCGCGCTGGCGAGCGCCGGAATCGAGCGCACCCCGTCAACCTCGGCGGCAATATCCTTGAGCGCTACGACTGCGATCCATGCGGCGCCGAAAGCCATCAGCATAGTGACGAGCGCCATCGTCGCGACGGCCCAGGAGGACTTAGTTTCGATTGAGGAAAGCGGGGTTTGCAACATTTAGAGGGAGTTCCGGCAGGACACTTCTGACAGCCGGCACAGCATTTGACCACCCATATCCGTGCGGGGGCCACTCTGTCTGTTGCGTTGCGCCAAAATGCGTGCAGAAGGTGTTCGCGGAAATTTCCTTTTAGAACGCGCGCCATTAACGAAATTGACGCAAAGGCGGTGCGGTATAGCATTCGCCGATAGTTCGGACGCTTTGCCTCGCGCGGGACGAGCCTATATGAGTGAGACCCCGGCGCCTGTGCACCGCGATGACAAGGCCTTCTATGTCGCTTCGACCGGTCAGCCTCGACGACAAATACGACCTCAATCAGTCGCACGTATTCGTCACGGGGTATCAAGCGCTTATTCGTGCCTGCCTCATGCAGAAAGAGCGCGACCGCCGCGCGGGCCTGAACACCGCCGGCTATGTTACTGGCTATCGCGGCTCACCGCTTGGCGGCCTCGACCAACAATTCCTTCGCGCCGCGCGTCAGCTTGCTGCCGCGGACATCAAGTTCCAGCCCGGCTTGAACGAAGACCTCGCCGCTACCGCACTCTGGGGCACGCAGCAGGCGGAGCTTCGCGGCGAAGGCAAGTTCGATGGCGTGTTCGGCATGTGGTACGGCAAAGGCCCGGGCGTCGACCGCACCGGCGACGTGTTCCGCCATGCGAATTTGGCCGGCACCTCGAAGCATGGCGGCGTGGTTGCTCTGATGGGCGACGACCACACAGCGGAATCATCTACGACCGCGCATCAATCGGAATTCCATTTCGTCGACGTGATGATCCCGATCCTCAATCCAGCCGGCGCGCAGGAAATCATCGATTACGCGCAATATGCGTGGGCCATGTCGCGCTTCACGGGCGCATGGACTGCGCTCAAATGCATGCACGAGACAGTGGAGTCGACCGGCGTCGTCGACGGCTCCCTTGAGCGCGTGCAGATCGTCACCCCCACAGATTTCACGATTCCGCCAGGCGGCCTAAACATCCGTCTCACCGACACTTTCCTCGGGCAGGAAGCGCGTCTGCACGATTTCAAGCGCGACGCGATGCTTGCCTTCGCGCTGGCCAACAAACTAAACCACATCATCACTTCCGGGGGACGAGCGCCGAAGATCGGTGTCATCACCACTGGCAAAGCGTATCTGGACGTGCGCCAGGCTCTCGATGAGCTGGGCATCGACGAGATCAAATGCAACGATCTCGGTTTGCGTCTCTTCAAGATCGCCTGCGTGTGGCCGATTGGGCGCCAGGAGCTGACCGAGTTCGCGCAAGGGCTTGATTTCATCATCGTGGTCGAGGAAAAGCGTTCACTGATCGAAGTGCAGGTGCGTGAAGAGCTTTACGGCACGGCAAATCAGCCGGTTTGTATCGGCAAGAAGGACGAACAGGGTAACTGGCTGTTCCCTGTCAAGGGCGCACTCGATCCAAACGATATCGCGATCTGCATTGGAGAGCGGCTGCTCCGCTATGGCGCGAACGAAGAGCTGGCCGCCAACGTGGCACGGCTGAAATCGGCGCAACTCGCGCTTTCCGAAACGACCGATGTTGCGCAGCGCATTCCTTATTTCTGCTCGGGCTGCCCGCACAATACATCCACGCGCGTGCCAGAAGGAAGCCGCGCCTATGCCGGCATTGGCTGCCATTACATGGCCCAATGGATGGACCGCAATACGCTTGGCTACACGCAGATGGGCGGTGAGGGCGCCAACTGGATCGGCGAAGCACCGTTCTCCAAGCGCGAGCACGTGTTCCAGAATCTCGGTGACGGCACGTACAACCACTCAGGTTATCTCGCGATCCGCGCCGCGATCGCATCCGGCGTGAAGATGACCTATAAAATATTGTTCAACGACGCCGTCGCAATGACCGGCGGCCAAGCAAATGACGGCGGCCTGACCGTGCCGCAGATTGCCGCCCAGGTGGCCGCCGAAGGCGCGAGCCGTGTGGTCGTGGTCACTGATGAGCCCTGGAAATATGCTAAAGCTATCGAGTGGCCGCGCGGGTTGACTGTGCATCATCGCGACGAGCTGGATGCCGTCCAGCGTGAACTCGCCACCGTGCCTGGCGTGACCGTGCTCATCTACGATCAGACTTGCGCCGCCGAGAAGCGCCGGCGTCGCAAGCGCGGCGCGTTCCCCGATCCCGACAAGCGGGTCGTTATCCACGATCTGGTTTGTGAAGGCTGCGGCGACTGTGGTGTTAAATCGAACTGTGTATCCCTGCAACCACTCGAGACCGAATGGGGCCGTAAGCGGACCATCGATCAGTCGAGCTGCAACAAGGATTATTCTTGTCTGAAGGGTTTTTGCCCGTCGTTCGTCACCGTGCACGGAGCGAAACTCAAGAAGGGAGAGGCCGTCGCCGAGCCGAAAGCCTGGCCGGCGTTACCGACCCCTGACGCGCCGCTACTCAATCACCCTTACGGAATCATTGTAACCGGGATTGGCGGCACCGGGATTGTAACGATCGGTGCTATTGTCGGCATGGCTGCGCACCTTGAAGGCAAAGGCGTTGGTATTATCGATATGGCAGGACTCGCGCAAAAGGGCGGCGCAGTCTCCAGCCACATCCGTGTTGCCAATACCCCGGACGACATTCACGCCATTCGTGTCGCCGCAGGTGGCGCCGATCTTGTCCTGGGCGGCGACATCGTCGTCGTTGGCGCTAAGAACGTGCTTGGCGCCATAAAAGCAGGAATTACGCGCGTCATCGTCAACACAGCCGAGTTCCTGCCTGGCGATTTCACCCGCAACGCGGATTATTCTCTGCCAACGGAACGGCTCAAGCGCGCCATCATCGGCCACGCCGGCCGCGAACGTAGCCATTTCGTCGATGCCGGCCGGTTGGCAACTGCGCTGCTCGGCAATTCCATGGGCGCCAATATGTTCATGCTCGGCTACGCCTACCAAGCCGGAGCGCTACCGCTTTCAGCCGACGCCATAGAGCGCGCGATCGAAATGAACGGTGAAGCTGTGCCAATGAATATTGCGGCTTTTCGCTACGGGCGGCGGGCTGCCGTTGATTCTAAGGCGCTTGAGGCACTGATCGAGCCGCGTCCGCAAGAGCGGAATGATTCGCTTAGACTGTCACAATCATTTGCAGAGACTGTGAATCGTCGTGCGGAATTTCTCACCGCCTATCAAAACGCGGGTTACGCGCGGCGCTATCGAAATTGGGTAGAGAAAGTGCGTGCGGTGGAGGCTGAGAAAGCGCCGGGCTACTGCGGGCTGGCGGAAGCCGTTGCACGCTACCTTTTCAAGCTGATGGCTTATAAAGATGAATACGAAGTAGCGCGTCTTTATAGCGAAACTTCATTTCTTGACCGGGTGAAATCAACGTTCGACGGCGATAAATTTCGTCTTGAGTTTCACCTGGCGCCGCCGTTGCTGGCGCGACGCAACCCGGAGACCGGCGAGCCGAAGAAGATGTCGTTCGGCCCTTGGATGATAAAGGCCTTCGCGGTTATCGCGAAATTCAAATTCTTGCGCGCTACCGCGTTCGACCCCTTTGGCTATACGGCCGAGCGCAAAATGGAGCGCCGCCTGATTTCCGACTATGAGCAATTGCTCGAGGAATTGTTAGAACATCTGACGCCGGCCAATCATCACGTTGCAGTTGCGCTTGCGATGATTCCGGAAAAAATCCGTGGGTTCGGGCCGGTCAAACAGCGGCATTTGGCTGCGGCAAAGGCGGAAGAAACAGCTCTCCGGGAGCAGTTTGGCGCCGGGACGACGACTTTTCTTAAGGCGGCGGAATAACTTGGTTGACCGTTACACCAATTTACATGTGATCTGATACTTGACCGCCTTCGGGCCGTGTTTTCATATGAGACAACAAGACCGTCAGCAACAGACGGCGAGGGGTATAGAGCCGCACTCACCAGCGCGGCTGCACGGGAGGACTGGCTGTGGCGCCGAACGTCGCCGCTGGCGCGGATACGTTTCCCAAGCTGCTGATCCGTAACGCCAATATTTACGGCGCGCGACCGGCAATGCGGCACAAGGATCTCGGCATCTGGCAGACCTGGACGTGGAGCCAGACGCTCGACATCGTCCGTGCCTATGCCGTCGGCCTGCACCGCTTGGGAGTCAAGCGCGGTGAGACCATTGCCATAGTCGGCGGGAACCGGCCAAAGCTCTATTGGTCTGTGATGGCGGCCCAAATGTTGGGCGCGATCCCCGTGCCGGTCTATGCCGATGCCGTGGCCGATGAGCTTGCCTATGTTCTCGCTCACGCCGAGGTCCGCTTCGCCGCCGTCGAGGACCAGGAACAGGTCGACAAGATTTTGTCGGTCGTAAAACGCGTCCCCAAGCTCGGATTGATGCTCTACGATGAGAAGCGAGGGCTCCGCGACTACGATCACAGCCGATTACGCTCCATAGACGAAGTCATCAAAGACGGCCGCAATGTGCTTGACGATACTGCCGTTGCGGCCTGGCTCGATTACGAAATTGCGGCCAGCAAGGGCACGGACCCGTCCATCATCCTCTACACGTCAGGCACGACCGGCACCTCCAAGGGCGTCGTACTCAAGAACGAGAGTTCAATCCGTGCTGCGGCTGACACTGTTGCTTTCGACAAGTTGACGGAAAACGATGTTGCGCTCGCCTATTTGCCACTTGCCTGGGTCGGTGACCACTATCTCAATTACGCGCAAGGCATGGTCTCCGGTTTCTGCACTGCCTGCCCGGAAAGTCCCGACACGGCAATGACCGATCTCCGCGAGATCGGGCCCAGTTTCTATTTCGCGCCGCCACGTACGCTTGAACAACTGCTCACTCGCGTGATGATCCGCATGGAAGATGCCGGTTTCATCAAGCGAAGGTTATTTCATTATTTTATCGGAGTGGCGCGTCGCTATGGTGAGCGCATTCTCAACGGTGAATCTGTGCCGCCGAACAGGCGGTTCCTTTACGCAATCGGCAACGTGCTTGTCTATGGCCCTCTCAAGAACGTGCTCGGCTTCTCGCGCGTGCGCATCGCCTATACCGCAGGCGAGGCAGTCGGGCCCGATCTTTTCAGCTTCTACCGTTCAATCGGATTGAATCTGAAGCAGCTGTACGGGCAAACCGAAGCCTTTCTTTACGTAACCGCTCAACCGGATGGCGAAATCTATTCAGATACCGTCGGGCCTGCCTGCCCCAACGTCGACATTCGCATCGCCGACAATGGCGAAGTGCAGTTCAAGTCGCCCGGCATGTTTTCCGGCTACTTCAAGGACGATGCCAAGACGGCGGAGGTGATGACGCCCGACGGCTACGTAAAAACCGGCGATGCCGGCTTCTTCGACGAAAAGACCGGGCACCTGAAAATCATCGACCGCACCAAGGATGTTGGAAAGCTAAACGACGGGACGTTGTTTCCGCCGAAATACATCGAGAACAAACTCAAGTTCTATCCAAATATCCGGGAGGCGGTGGCATTGGGCGACAAGAGAGATTTCGTTGCGGTGATGCTTAACATAGACCTCACCGCGGTTGGAAGCTGGGCCGAGCGCAACAACGTAATCTACGGCTCATATCAGGAACTGGCCGGGCATCCGCTCGTTTATGACATGCTGGAGAAGCATGTCTCCGAAGTGAACCGGTCGCTTGCCGAGGACAAGGTGATGGCGGGCGCGCAGATTAAGCGGTTCCTGATCTTGCACAAAGAGCTCGACCCCGACGACGGAGAAATCACGCGCACGTTGAAGGTTCGGCGAGGCTTTATCGCAGAACGCTACGCGCCCTTAATCAAGGCGCTCTATGACGGCTCAAAGGAAGCAGATATTTCGACCGAGGTAACCTTCGAAGACGGCCGCAAAGGTACGATCAGCGCCCGTGTGAAAATCCGCGACATGAAAACCGTAGCTGCTCCCGCCATGGGGAAGGCGGCATGAGGGCGACGGGCGGTCCGGCAGTTGCGGTCGGCGATGTGCTGTTGTCGGTGGAGAACGTGTCCCTTTCGTTCGGCGGCGTGAAAGCTGTGAGCGATGTTTCCTTCGACATCCGCAAAGGAGAAATCCGCGCAATCATTGGGCCGAACGGCGCCGGCAAGACATCGATGCTCAATATCATCAACGGCTTCTACCATCCGCAAAAGGGCCGCATCATCTTCAAGGGTGAAACGCGCGCGAGGATGCGCCCTCATGACGCTGCCTACGGCGGTATCGCGCGCACATTTCAAAACGTCGCGCTGTTCCGTGGCATGACCGCGCTCGACAACATCATGGCCGGCCGCACACTGAAGATGCACAGCAATTTCTTCTGGCAGCTCCTCCGCTACGGCCCAGCGATGCGCGAGGAGGTCGATCACCGCCACCGGGTCGAGGAGATCATCGATTTCCTCAAGATTCAAGAGATCCGGCGTGTGCAAGTGGGCCGGCTGCCTTATGGGTTGCAGAAGCGTGTCGAGCTTGGCCGCGCGCTCGCAATGGAGCCTGAATTACTTCTACTTGACGAACCCATGGCGGGGATGAACCTCGAAGAAAAAGAAGACATGTCGCGCTTTGTGCTCGACGTGAACGATTACTATGGTACGACGATCGCACTGATCGAACACGATATGGGCGTGGTGATGGATCTGTCGGATCGCGTGGTGGTACTCGATCACGGCATCAAGATCGCTGACGGCACGCCCGACGAGGTCAAACAAAGCGAGGCAGTAGTCGACGCCTATCTCGGCGTGGCCCACTGAGGATGCATGGATATCCTCTACAGAATCTTCCTCGATCCTTTCGTACAGATGGGCACTGCACCCGACTTGTTCGTACAAACGCTGTGGGAAGGCATGGTGGGCGGCGTGCTTTACGCACTCATCGCCCTCGGCTTCGTCCTGATCTTCAAGGCATCGGGGGTATTCAATTTCGCGCAGGGCATTATGGTGGTTTTCGCCGCCCTTACGCTGGTTGGCCTGTATAACGCGGGCATGCCCGCCTTTCTGGCACTTGGACTTACCATCGCGGTGATGTTCGCGCTCGCCTTCGCCGTAGAGCGCATAGTCTTGCGGCCGCTTATCAATCAGCCGGGTATCATTCTGTTCATGGCCACGTTTGGCCTGACCTACTTCCTTATCGGCTTCGGTGAATTCGTTTTCGGCGGTGATCCAAAAGTAATGATTACTGAGCAGTTATACTTGCCGAAAGGCACGGTGACCTACAAAGCTCTCGGTGGCATCATCTCTTTGCAGAAGCTCGACATCGCCGCCGCCATCATCGCGTCTATTATGGTGGCGGGGTTGGCGGTATTCTTCTCCAAAACAAGAATAGGCCGGGCGCTCCGTGCTGTGGCGGACAGCCACGAGGCGGCCTTGTCGGTTGGCATTTCGCTTGAGCAAATATGGGTGATCGTGTGGTTTGCCGCGGGCCTCGTGGCGTTGGTTACAGGCATCATGTGGGGGGCCCGATCGGACGTTTCCTTTGCGCTTGACGTAATCGCGCTCAAGGCGCTGCCGGTTCTTATTCTCGGCGGCTTGACTTCAATTCCCGGTGCCATCGTTGGCGGACTCATCATCGGTGTCGGAGAAAAGCTGTGGGAATTCTATTGGGGCCCTCTGGTCGGTGGCGGTACCGATGCCTGGTTCGCTTTTGTGATCGCCCTGGTGTTCCTGTTGTTCCGGCCGCAGGGCTTATTTGGCGAACGAATCATCGAGCGAGTGTGAGAGACCATGCTTTATCGTGAGGCCGGCCAGTTCAAGACCAGCTACGCCACGGATCACGCGGTTTTCCCGATTCTGCAAGATCGCATTGGCCTTCTCATCATTCTCGTCATTGCCTTCGTCGGCATTCCTCTTGTGGGCAACGACTTCCTCATCAACGCGGTGATGACGCCATTCCTGATTTTCTCACTCGCCGCTATCGGACTGAATCTGCTCACCGGTTATACCGGTCTGCTCTCCCTCGGCACGGGCGCCTTCATGGGAGTCGGGGCTTATGCCTGTTACAAGCTGACCACCATCTTCCCAAATGTAAACATCATCATCTGGGTGTTAGCTTCGGGCTTCTTCTCTGCTGCTGTCGGTGCGGTGTTTGGCCTGCCTTCCTTACGCATCAAGGGGTTCTATCTTGCAATCGCAACGCTGGCCGCACAGTTCTTTCTGGAATGGTGCTTCATTCGGATTCCGTGGCTCTATAATTACAATGTGTCGGCGGCGATCGAGGTGCCGCAACGCGAACTCTTCGGCATTATCGTCACCGGTCCGCGCGCCAGCGCCGAAACGCGCTACCTGATTGTGCTTACGATCGTCGTAATGATGACGTGGATGGCGTCGAATATCGTCCATGGGCGGATCGGGCGGATGTGGATGGCGGTGCGCGACATGGACATCGCGGCCGAGCTCATGGGTATTCGTCTGCTGCCGACGAAACTACTCGCGTTCGCAGTATCTTCCTTCTACTGCGGTGTCGCCGGGGCGCTCTTGGTCTTCCTCTGGTATGGCGGCGCGGAATCGACCGTTTTTTCGATCAACGAGAGCTTCACGGTCCTGTTCATGATCATTATCGGAGGCCTTGGGAGCCTGCTCGGTTCGTTCCTTGGTGCGGCGCTGATCTATATCCTGCCGATCATCTTACGTTTCGTGCCGCCTGAACTCGGCCTGTCGCTGCACGCTGCGACAGTTGAGCACCTGACGTTTATGATTACCGGCGCGCTGATCGTGTTCTTTCTTATCGCTGAGCCAGCCGGACTTGCCCGCTTGTGGCAGATCGGCAAGCAAAAACTGAGGGTGTGGCCGTTTCCTTACTGATGGTGCAAGATAGGCCTAGGTTCCGACCGTGGCGGCAGCCATGGCTCCGAAACTCGCCTTCCGGCCAAATCGGCTAGGGCGAGATGTAGACGTGCGCCGCCTGGCGTGAACGAAGGGAGGAACACGATGAAGGCAAGACACATTTTGGTCGGTATGACCTGCGCGAGCTTGCTGGGAGCCGCCGTGCTCGCCAGCCAGGCGCAGGCGCAAGATTCAATTTACGTACCGCTGCTGACCTACCGCACCGGGCCGTATTCCGGCTCAGGCATTCCGATCGCCAACGGTATGAATGACTACCTGGCCATGCTTAACGAACGCGATGGCGGGATCGGCGGCGTAAAGCTCAACGTCGAGGAGTGCGAGACCGGATACGACACAAAGAAAGGCGTTGAGTGCTGGGAATCGATCAAAAGCAAAAAGCCCGCCGTCGTGAACCCCTATTCGACCGGCATCACACTGCAGATCATTCCGAAAGCTGCGGTCGATAAGATTCCAATCTTGTCGATGGCCTATGGTTTGTCGGCCTCGGCAGTCGGCAACGACTTTCCCTGGGTCTTCAATCCGCCAGCGACTTATTGGGACGGTTTGTCGATGGTTATGCGCTACATCGGGGGCAAGGAGGGAGGCCTCGACAAACTAAAGGGAAAGACCATCGGCTTTATCTTCCTGGAAAGCCCCTATGGTCGTGAGCCGCTCCCGCTGCTGCAGCAGTTCGCCAAGGACTATGGCTTCACGGTGAAGGAGTATTCCGTCGCCGGCAAGGAAATGCAGGACCAATCGGCGCAATGGCTGTCGGTCCGCCGCGATCGTCCGGCGTGGATGATCATGTGGGGTTGGGGCGCCATGAACCCGACGGCAGTCAAGCGTGCGGCAGAGAACGGATTCCCAATGGATCATTTCATTGGAATCTGGTGGTCAGGCAGTGATGACGATGGACGTGGCGGCGGTCAAGAAGCCAAAGGCTATCTCGCGCTCAACTTCCACGGCCTCGGCCCTAACTATCCGGCCATCCAGGACATCAAGAAGTACGTTGTGGACAAGGGCAAGAGCCAGGTCGAGAAAGACAAGTTCGCGGAAAATTTCTACAACCGCGGGGTCTATAATTCCGTGCTCGTCGCGGAAGCGATCCGCAACGCCCAGAAGCTGTCGGGCAAGAAGGTCGTAACTGGCGAGGATGTTCGCCGCGGCCTCGAGACGCTCAACATCAGCGAGGCACGCTGGAAGGAGCTCGGCTTCCCAGACTTTGCCGCGCCAATCGCGGGCGTAAACTGCACCGATCATAACGGCCACGCGCCCGCTTATATGCAACAGTGGGACGGCGCCAAATGGGTGAAGATCTCCGATTGGATCCAGCCAATGAGGGATAGGGTGCGACCGATGCTTGAGGAGGCGGCCAAAGAATACGTCGAAAAGAACTCCGGTTGGCCGAAGCGCACGGAGGCTTGTGACAAGTCGTCATGATCTGATGCGATGAGAATAAGCCTCTTCCTTTTGCAGGGAGAGGCTCCCCTTTTTCGATTGGTGGCCAATGTCCGCTGTTGAGCAGAATCCAGCGACGACCGCGCAAAGCGAAATCATTCTCTCGGTCAACAACATCGAGGTGATCTATGATCACGTCATCCTTGTGCTCAAAGGGGTTTCCCTGGATGTGCCTAGGGGCGGGATCGTTGCGTTACTTGGTGCCAATGGCGCCGGCAAGACCACCACGCTGAAGGCGATATCCAATCTACTCCATGCCGAACGCGGCGACGTCACCAAAGGTGCGATCGTGTTCGAAGGCTACGAAGTACAGGACCTTTCCCCTAATGAACTGGTGCGACGCGGCTGCATCCAAGTAATGGAAGGACGGCATTGCTTCGGCCACCTCACCATCGAAGAAAATCTGCTAACAGGCGCGTTTACCCGGCGCGACGGCAAGGCGGCGATCAAACGTGACCTGGATCTGGTTTATTCCTATTTCCCCAAGCTCGGCGAGCGAAAAAATTCACTTGCGGGCTACACGTCCGGCGGTGAGCAGCAGATGTGCGCGATCGGCCGCGCGCTGATGTCGCGGCCGAAGATGATCCTGCTTGATGAACCGTCGATGGGTCTTGCGCCACAAATCGTTGAGGAAATTTTTGGGATCGTGAAAAACCTGAACGACAAAGAAGGCGTTTCTTTCCTTTTAGCCGAGCAAAACACGCACATGGCGTTGCGCTTTGCACGTTACGGCTACATCCTTGAAAACGGCCGCGTCGTGATGGATGGCGAGGCGAGCACACTGGCCGAGAACGAAGACGTCAAGGAATTCTACCTCGGCATTTCCGAAGGCCGGCGCAAATCGTTCCGCGAAGGCAAGCACTACCGCCGACGTAAGAGGTGGCTGGCGTAAGCCATGCCGGAATACTACGACTCGTTGGAAATCCGCGAGCCCGCCGCGCGTGAGCGCGAGCAATTCGCGCGGCTGGGCCAAATTATCGCGCGTGCCATCAGCGCGCCAGGCTGGGCGAAGCATCTTGATGGCATCGATCCAAAATCGATCGCGTCGCGTGCTTCATTGGCAAAGCTGCCGGTGCTGCATAAATCAGATATTTCGACCCTACAAAAGATCCATCCACCGTTCGGCGGCCTCAACGTGACTGAGCCGGGAAAAGCGCGACGTCTGCTGATGTCGCCCGGACCCATCTTCGAGCCTGAAGGCGAGAGCACCGACTGTTGGGGGGCCGCGCGCGCTCTTTATGCCGCCGGATTTCGTGCCGGCCATATCGTGCATAATTCCTTTGCTTATCATCTCACGCCTGGCGGCTTTATTTTTGAATCGGGCGCGCACGCGCTTGGCTGCGCTGTCATTCCCGGCGGCGTCGGCAATACCGAGCAACAATTGGATGCGATCGCACACTACCGGCCTGCGGGGTATGTCGGCACTTCGGACTTCCTCAAGATCCTGCTCGATACAGCTCAAAATAGCGGGAAAGACGCATCCTCGATCAAGCACGGCCTTGTATCGGGCGCCGCATTGCCGGCTTCGCTACGCCAAGAACTTAGTCATCGCGGCATCGCCGTGTTGCAATGCTATGCGACCGCCGAGTTGGGTGTGATTGCTTACGAAAGTGAGACGCATGAGGGCATGATTGTGAATGAAACCGTAATCGTCGAAGTCGTTCGGCCTGGTACCGGAGATCCCATACCGGACGGCGAGGTGGGCGAAGTTGTCGTCACCTCCTTTAACCCTGACTATCCGATGATTCGGCTTGGCACTGGCGATCTTTCTGCAGTGATGCCGGGCTCCTCTCCGTGCGGGCGCACCAATGCTCGTCTCAGGGGTTGGATGGGGCGCGCCGATCAGAGCGCGAAAGTAAAGGGCATGTTTGTTCATCCAAAGCAAATCGCCGAGCTTGCCTTGCGCCATCCCGAACTCAAGCGCCTGCGCCTCGTGGTTGGGCGCGAGGCAGAGCAGGACACCATGACTTTGCTGGCAGAAAGCGCTGCAACAGGTGCAGCGCTTGAACACGCCATTGCAACCAATCTGCAGTCGATCACCAAGCTCAAGGGGGCCGTAAAGCTGGTTGCGCCCGGATCGCTGCCCAATGACGGCAAGATAATTGCCGATGAGCGTAAGCCATGAGGCCGGATGCGGCTCCAGCTGTTGGCGGCCGCATCGGCGTGTTGCTAGTGAATCTCGGCACGCCTGATTCGACCGGCTACTGGGCCATGCGACGATATCTGAGGGAATTTCTCTCTGATCGCCGCGTCATCGAGGAGAACCGACTGAAATGGTGGCTTGTTCTCAATCTCATAATTTTAACTGTTCGACCTCGCCGCAAGGGCCGCGAGTACAAGAAGATCTGGAACAAGGACCGTAACGAATCGCCGCTCAAGACCATTACACGCTCCCAGTCCGACAAGCTGGATGAGATTCTGGACAAAGTCGACAAGCGCATCCGCGTCGACTGGGCGATGCGTTACGGCAACCCATCGATCCGCTCACGCCTGGACGCGCTTGCAGCGCAGGATTGCGAACGAATTCTGATCGTGCCTCTCTACCCACAATACGCCGCAGCAACCACAGCTACTGTATGCGATGAAACCTTTCGTGCGCTTAGGCGTATGCGCATCCAGCCAACGCTACGCGTCGCTGCGCCATACTATGCCGAGCCCGTTTATATTGATGCACTCGCGGCCTCGCTGAACGCGGCACTGGCAAAGCTTGCTTTCAAGCCCGAGGTCGTTATCGCCTCCTACCACGGTGTGCCGGAGGATTATGTTGCAAAAGGCGACCCATATCTCAAACATTGCACCGAGACAACGGCGCTGCTGCGCAAGAAACTTAAGCTTGATGACCGGCGTTTGATTATGACCTTCCAGTCGCGCTTTGGGACGGCGGAGTGGATCAAGCCCTATACCGACGTGACCGTGAGATCGCTCGCCGAGCGCGGCGTAAAAAATATTGCCGTGATCACACCCGGATTTTCTGTGGATTGCCTCGAGACCCTGGAAGAGATCGCGATGGAGAACGCCGAGATCTTCCGGTGCGCGGGCGGCGAAAACTTTATGGCAATTCCTTGCCTTAATGATACGCCCGGCGGAATAGCGGTGATCCGCGATATCGTCACGCGCGAACTAAAAGGCTGGATAAGAACATCCGACCTGCGTTTATAGGCTGACTATTTCCCGTCGAGCAGACGGCGCATTTCGGAGCGCAGTTCCAGCGCGATATCCGCGTGCTCCAAACCGTAGGCCACATTAGCCGCCAGGAAACCGATCTTGGAGCCGCAGTCGAAGCTTCGCCCCTCGAATTCAAGGCCGTAAAATGGTTGTGAGTTCGACAACGCAAGCATGGCGTCGGTGAGCTGAATTTCGCCGCCGGTGCCGGCAGCTTGCTTTTCCAACAACTCAAAAATCTGCGGCTGCAATATGTAGCGGCCGGTAATCGTCAGATTGGACGGCGCTTCGCTCGCCTTGGGCTTCTCGACCATTTTAGTGATCGCAAAGGCCTTGCCCTTCGGAGCGCCGACGCCGACAACGCCATACATGTGCACACGCTCCCGCGGCACCTTTTCCACGGCGACGATATTAGCGTTGCCGTCGAGTTCCTTGGCTGCATCTATCATCTGCGCAAGGCAGCCGCGGCTGTGCTGAACGAGCACGTCTGGCAAAAGTAGGGCGAATGGTTCATGTCCGACCAATTCGCGCGCGCACCAGACCGCGTGCCCAAGGCCGAGCGGAGATTGTTGGCGGGTAAAGCTCACGGTTCCGGCCTCAGGCAGATTTTCTGATAGCAGGGCTAGCTCGGCCTTCTTGCCGCGTTCCGTCAATGTTAACTCGAGCTCGAACTGGCGATCGAAGTGATCTTCGATCACACTCTTGTTCCGACCGGTGACAAATATGAAGTGCTCGATGCCGGCCTGGCGCGCTTCGTCGACGACGTGCTGGATGAGCGGCCGGTCTACGACCGGGAGCATCTCTTTAGGCATCGCCTTGGTCGCGGGTAGAAAGCGGGTTCCAAGACCGGCCACGGGAAATATGGCTTTGCGAATGTGGGTCATGCGAGAGTTTTCAAGGTCGTACGCGTCGTAATTTCAGCCAGTAAAAAACACGAGCCAGCTGAAGAAAGTACACCATTAACGCTGCTGAAATGATATCAGGGCATCCATATATTTGGGATAATGGGTTTAGACAGCATGCGCAAAGCGTGGCCTATTTGCATGGGTGCGGGGATCGCGGCGGTCGCTTGTGGCCTTGTTGCGGCACAAGAGGTGCGTGATGGCCGGTCTCCCGCCACAACCGGGTCTCTGCCCCTCACCGCTCAATCACCCCCAGTGTGGAGCGGGGAATCGGGGTCGTCTGGCCATCCGCTGATGACCGCTGACGCAATCCGTGCGGCGGCCGCGAATTTCCATAATTGCATCGAGCGGTTATGGCCGGCGGCGGCGCACCGCGGCGTTTCGCGAAGTGTTTTCCAGAAGTATGCCGGTTTGCTCACTCCTGATCTGCGAATCATGGATCTGCTCGACAACCAGCCCGAATTCACCAAATCCTTTTGGGATTATCTCGACATCCTGGTTACCGACGAACGCATTGAGCAGGGTCGCGCCCTGCTTGAGAAATATCGGAGCACTTTCGACTCCGTCGAGCGGGCGTACGGCGTCGATCGCTATACCCTTGCTGCGATGTGGGGAGTCGAAACCAACTACGGCACGCTTATAGGCGATCGTTCGGTGATCCGTTCCACCGCCACCCTTGCCTGTGTCGGACGGAGGCAGAACTATTTCCGAGAAGAGTTTCTCTCGACGCTGGAAATACTCCAGCACGGGGATGTCCGCCCGGATCGTCTAGTCGGTTCTTGGGCGGGTGCCTTTGGCCCGACCCAGTTCATGCCGACCGCGTTCAAGAAATACGCTGTGGATTTTGATCGCGATGGACGTCGCGACGTCGTCGATTCGGTGCCGGACATCATTGCTTCCACTGCGAATAATCTGAAGAAGGATGGTTGGATTGGTGGCCACAGTTGGGGCTACGAGGTGGTGGTTCCCACAACATTTAATTTCCTGCTCGCCGAACACGCGCGGCCTATGAGTCTTCGTGAGTGGGAGCGACACGGATTCAGGCGCGCAAGCGGTCAGCCGTTTCCGCGACCGGACGAGCGTGCTTTCTTGCTGGTACCGGCGGGCATCCAAGGGCCAGGCTTCCTGATGCTACCGAATTTCAATGTCATTATGAAGTACAACCCCGCCGAAGCCTATGCGCTGGCGATCGGACACCTGGCCGATCGGTTACGTGGCGGTGGGCCCTTCGTGCAAGAATGGCCACGGTACGAGCGTGTGTTGTCGCGCACCGAGCGACTGGAGTTGCAGCAGTTGCTGGCACGCCAGGGCTATGATGTCGGCGAGCCCGACGGCCTTCTCGGCCTCAAGACTCGTACCGCAATTCGTGATTTCCAAGCCAAAAACGGCCGGATTCCGGATGGGTTTGCATCCGCAGGCGTCCTCGATCAATTGCGGGCGCGTTAATGATGGTATTTGTGCCACCTTTGAGTTGACATTTTTGGAGGGCTGTTGGTCCATGGCGATGGGCGGCGAGAGCAAGCCTTCAGGCACTCCGAATACATAAGGCATGGTTCGATCAGGATGACTGGCAAATACAGGCTTTCACGATGGTTCGTTGCCGCGGCCCTGTTGGCCACGGTCGACTGCGCTGGCGTTATCGCCGTTGACGTTGCCCTCATGTCGCCAGCTCAAGCGCAGTTTCGTGACAATGGCTTTTTTGGCTTTCCGTTTTTCAGTCGACAACGTCCGCGGTCAGGAGGTGGATTCTTTGGGGGCTTCTTCGGGGGCTCTGACCGGTACCATGAGTCTTACGAGCAGCCGCAGGCCCCAGTCGACAACTCGCGTGCGCCACCGCCCCGCAAGCCGGATCCGAAAGCGGAGCCGGTCACACCAACGACGACGATTGTTGTTCTGGGCGACGCTATGGCCGATTGGCTCGGCTATGGAATGGAGGATGCGTTTTCCGATTCACCGGAAGTCGCAATCATCCGTAAGAGCAAGCTTCACTCGGGGTTGATTCGCTACGAACAGAAAAGCGATCTCGAGTGGTGGCGCGTCGCGCGCGATACTCTCGCGCAAGAGAAAGCGAATTATGTGGTCATGATGCTCGGCATCAGCGATCGCCAGGCCATCCGTGAGCGCGATCTGGCGAAGGAGGCTGAAAAAAAGAAGGGCAGGGATCAGAAGGATCAGGCGGACAAGGCAGGCGCCGAGAAAGAAGCGCAGAGCAAGGATCAAGCCGACGAACAGGAGCAGGCGTCGGTCACCGCCGCGCCGGAAACGCAGCCGGGGAAAAAGACCAGCGGCGTCATCGAATTTCGCACTGACCAATGGGCGGAAATATATTCCAAGCGCATTGATGAAACGATTGCGGCCCTCAAAAGCAAGGGCGTACCGGTGCTTTGGGTCGGGTTGCCATCGATGCGCGGGACCAAATCTACTGCAGATGCGGTTTATCTCAACGATCTTTACCGCGCGCGCGCGGAACGCGCCGGAGTCGTTTACGTCGATATCTGGGATGGCTTTGTCGATGAATCTGGCAAGTATTCAAATTTTGGTCCCGACTACGAGGGGCAGGTGCGCCGGTTACGTTCAAGCGATGGCATTTTCTTTACGAAATCTGGCGCGGTTAAGCTGGCGCACTATGTGGAGCGCGAAATTCGCCGCTACATGAACAGCCGTGTAACGCCGGTTGCGCTGCCGGCAGGGCCGCTCGCGCCTGCGGCGCCGGACGGCAAGCCGGCAGCCCGGCCTATTGCGGGCCCCGTGATTCCATTGACCGTAACACCTGGCAATTCTGAAGAATTAGTCGGCAGTGCCGGCAACAGCTCTGCGCATGGAGATGCAATCGCGACGCGGGTTTTGGTCAAGGGCGAACCGGTCGCTGCTCCGCGAGGCCGCGCCGACGATTTCACCCTGCAGCGTGGCAACGACGACAGCCTGGCTGATCCGGTGGCGCCGGTGCCAGCGGGCGCTCTGGCATCCACGCCAGCCGAGCCACCGCGCACCGAGCCTGCGCCTGCTCCCCAGAAAACGACGTCCGCGCCGAAAAGTAGCGGCACCGGCAAGACCACGCAGAATACGCTCAATACCCAGAATACCGAGAGTACCCATTACACCCAGAACACAGGCAGCAGACCGAAGCCGCCGCGGGACGATGTGCCCCGCCCGCCAAGAGAGATCCCCTTCGGCGGGGGTTGGTTTCGCTGAGCCTCAGCGCGGCAGCATGGTCGATCCCATCAGGAATTTGTCGACGGCATGCGCGGCCTGGCGGCCTTCGCGGATCGCCCAGACCACCAGCGATTGGCCGCGCCGCATATCGCCTGCGGCGAACACCTTTGGCAGCGAAGTCTGATACGCGTTAGTGTCTGCCGATACGTTGCCGCGCTGATCGAGGGCTACGTTCAATGCTTTGAGCATCCCCTCGTGAACAGGATGAACGAAGCCCATGGCAAGCAAAACCAGATCGGCGTCGATCTCGAATTCCGTGTCGGGCACGGGTTTGAACTTCGCATCCACACGCGTGCAATGAAGCTTCGTAACCTGGCCGTTCTCGCCGGCGAATTTCTGGGTCAGCACCGCGAAATCGCGTGAAACGCCTTCTTCGTGACTTGGAGAGATGCGAAGTTTGAGCGGCCATTCCGGCCAGGTAAGCAGCTTGTTCTCCTTCTCCGGCGGCTGCGGCATGATCTCGAAATTGGTGACCGACAGCGCGCCCTGGCGGAACGAGGTGCCGATGCAGTCGGAGCCGGTGTCACCGCCGCCGATGACGACGACATGCTTGCCGCTGGCGTGGATCGGCTCGACATCGCCGAGCGGCTCGCCGCTCACGCGCCGGTTCTGCTGCGGTAGGAAGTCCATGGCGAAATGGATGCCCTTGAGCTCGCGGCCCGGGATCCGCAGGTCGCGCGCATGCTCAGCGCCGCCGGTCAGCACGACGGCATTGTAGTCGGCGACAAGCGTCTCCGCTGGCAGGTTGACGCCGACATGGGCGTTGTAGTGGAAGGTCACGCCTTCGGCCTCCATCTGCGCGACGCGCCGCGCGATGATGTGCTTGTCCATCTTGAAGTCGGGGATGCCATAGGTCAGCAATCCGCCGGCCTTGGCAAATTTCTCAAACACGTGCACGTCATGGCCGACGCGCGCCAATTGCTGGGCGCAGGCGAGCCCGGCCGGTCCCGAGCCGACGATGGCGATCTTCTTGCCGGTTTTTGCAGACGGCGGTTCCGGCTTTACCCAGCCGCGCTCGAAGGCGCGGTCGGCGATTGCGCACTCGATGGTCTTGATGGTGACCGGGTTGTCCTGGATGTTGAGCGTGCAGGACGCCTCGCAAGGCGCAGGACAGATGCGGCCGGTGACCTCGGGGAAATTATTGGTGGAATGGAGATTTCGCGCGGCTTCCTCCCAATTGCCGCGGTAGACGAGGTCGTTCCAGTCCGGGATCTGGTTGTTGACCGGGCAACCGGTGTGGCAATAGGGCACGCCGCAATCCATGCAACGCGCCGCTTGTTTCCTGGTCTCCGGCTCGGGCAGCGGTTGCACGAACTCGCGCCAGTGCTTGACGCGCTGCTCGACCGGCTCGTAGTGGCGGTCCTCACGTTCGTATTCCAGGAAGCCGGTGATCTTGCCCATACGTTATTCGGCCGCCTGCATGGCGCTCACTTCCGCCTTCAACTCGGCGAGCGCGCGGCGGTACTCGACCGGCATCACCTTGCGGAACATCGGGCAATATTTCTTCCACTCGGCCAGAATCCTGGCGGCGACGGTCGAGCCGGTGAAGCGCACGTGCCGCGTGACCAGCAGGTGGAGCCGCTCGGTGTCGTATTGGCTCAGGTCGCCCATGACGTCGACGCGGCCGTGCGATCCCAAATCGTGCATCTGGTGATAGATGCGCTCGCTGGCTTCCGCCTCCTCGGGTAGCGGCTCGAGCTCGACCATGGCGAGATTGCAGCGCGAAGCGAAGGTGCCGTCCTCGTCCAACACATAGGCGATGCCGCCTGACATGCCAGCCGCAAAGTTGCGTCCGGTGCGGCCAAGCACCACCACCACGCCGCCCGTCATGTATTCGCAGCAATGGTCGCCGGCGCCCTCGATCACCGCGACGGCGCCGGAATTGCGTACCGCGAAGCGTTCGCCGGTGATGCCGCGGAAATAGCATTCCCCCTCGATCGCGCCGTACAGCACCGTGTTGCCGACAATGATCGACTCTTCCGGCACGATGCCGGCGTCGGCCGGCGGCCGCACGATGATGCGCCCGCCCGAGAGACCCTTGCCCACATAGTCGTTGGCGTCGCCTTCGAGCTCGAAGGTCACGCCGCGCGCGAGCCAGGCACCGAAGCTCTGCCCGGCCGTGCCGGTGAACTTGACATGGATGGTGTCGGAAGGCAGGCCCTCGTGGCCGTAGCGCTTCGCGACCTCGCCTGAGAGCATCGCGCCAGCGGCGCGGTCAGTATTGCGGATCGTGGTCACGATCCGCACCGGCGCGCCGCGGTCGAGCGCGGATTGCACATTGGCGATCAGGCGGCGGTCGAGGATGTCGTGGATCTTGTGGTCCTGCGGCTCGCATTTGTAGATGGCCACGCCCTTGGGGGCGGCGGGCTTGTGGAACAGCTTGGAGAAGTCGAGCCCCTTGGCCTTCCAGTGCTCGACGACCTGGCGTTTGTCGAGCATCTGCATCTGCCCAATCATCGCGTCGAAGGTCCGATAGCCCAATTCGGCCATCAACTCACGCACCTCTTCGGCGACGTAGAAGAAGTAATTGATGACGTGTTCGGGCTGGCCAACGAAGCGCTTGCGCAGCACCGGGTCCTGGGTCGCGACGCCGACCGGGCAGGTATTGAGATGGCACACGCGCATCATAATGCAGCCGGCCGCGATCAGCGGCGCGGTCGAGAAGCCGAACTCGTCGGCGCCGAGCAGCGCGCCCACCACCGCGTCGCGGCCGGTGCGGAGGCCGCCGTCGACTTGCACGGCGATGCGCCCGCGCAGCCGGTTAGCGACCAGCGTCTGGTGGGTCTCGGCGAGCCCGATCTCCCAGGGCGAGCCAGCGTGCTTGATCGAGGTGAGCGGCGAGGCGCCGGTTCCGCCCTCGAAGCCCGCGATAGTGACGTGGTCGGCGCGCGCCTTGGAGACGCCGGCCGCTACCGTCCCGACGCCGACCTCGGACACGAGCTTCACCGAGACCCAGCCCTCGGGATTGACGTTCTTGAGGTCGAAGATGAGCTGCGCCAGGTCCTCGATCGAATAGATGTCGTGGTGCGGCGGCGGCGAGATCAGCCCAACGCCCGGGGTCGAGTGGCGCACCTTAGCGATGATCTTGTCGACTTTGTGCCCGGGTAATTGCCCGCCTTCGCCGGGCTTGGCGCCCTGCGCCATCTTGATCTGCATCACGTCGGAGTTGACGAGGTACTCGGTCGTCACGCCGAACCGGCCGGAGGCCACCTGCTTGATCGCCGAGCGCATGGAGTCGCCGTTCGGCAGCGGCTCGTAGCGGTCCGCCTCCTCGCCGCCTTCGCCGGTATTCGACTTGCCGCCGATGCGGTTCATCGCGATCGCGAGCGTGGTGTGCGCCTCGCGCGAGATCGAGCCGAACGACATCGCGCCGGTCGAGAAGCGGCGCACGATGCTCTTGGCGGGCTCGACCTCCTCGATCGGGACTGGCTTGCGGCCGTCGTCCCGCGCCGACTTGAGCCGGAACAGGCCGCGGATGGTGAGCAGCCGCTCGGACTGCTCGTTGCAGACCCGGGCATAGGCCTTGTATTCGTCCGGCAGGTTGCCGCGCACCGCGTGCTGGAGCGCCGCCACCGTCTGCGCGGTCCACGCATGCTCCTCGCCGCGTACGCGAAACTGATATTCGCCGCCGACGTCGAGCGCGCTGCGGTAGATCGGCGCGTCGCCAAAGGCGTCGCGGTGGCGGCGGACCGCCTCCTCGGAGATCTGCTCGAGGCCGACGCCCTCGATACGGGTGGCGGTTCCGGTGAAATACTCGGCCACGAAGTCGGACTTGAGCCCGACGGCATCGAAGATCTGCGCGCCGCAATACGACTGATAGGTCGAGATGCCCATCTTGGACATCACCTTGAGGATGCCCTTGTCGACCGACTTGATGTAGCGCTTGACGATCTCCTTCTCGTCGAGCTTCTCCGGCAATTGCTCGCGCATGGCGATCAGCGTCTCGAAGGCGAGATAGGGATTAATCGCCTCAGCGCCGTAGCCAGCGAGGCAGCAGAAATGATGCACCTCGCGCGCCTCCCCGGTCTCGACCACGAGGCCGACCGCGGTGCGCAAGCCCTTGCGGATGAGGTGATGATGCACCGCCGCGGTCGCGAGCAGTGAGGGAATCGCGATGCGGTCGGGGCCGGCCTGGCGATCCGAGAGCACGATGATGTTGTAGCCGCCGCGCACGGCGCTCTCCGCGCGCTCGCACAGCCGGGCAAGCGCGTCCTTCATGCCCGGCGCGCCGTGCTCGGCCGGATAGCTGATGTCGAGGGTGCGGGTGTCGAACTGCTCCTCGACGTGGCCGATGCAGCGAATCTTCTCGAGATCCTCGTTCGTGAGGATCGGCTGGCGCACTTCGAGTCGCTTTTTGTGCGAGAGGCCCTTGAGATCGAACAGGTTCGGCCGCGGCCCGATGAAGGACACGAGCGACATCACCAATTCTTCGCGGATCGAATCGATCGGCGGGTTGGTGACCTGCGCGAAGTTCTGCTTGAAATAGGTGTAGAGCAGCTTCGGCTTGTCCGAGAGCGCCGAGATCGGCGTGTCGTTGCCCATCGAGCCGACCGCTTCCTGGCCGGTCGTGGCCATCGGCTCGAGCAGGATCTGCAGATCCTCCTGGCTGTAGCCGAAGACCTGTTGGCGATCGAGCAGCGAGATGTTGGTGCGCACCTCGCGCGCCTGCACGGGCGGCAGATCCTCGAGCACGATCTGGGTACGCTTGAGCCACTTGCCGTACGGATGGCGGCCCGCGAGGCTCGCTTTGAGCTCGTCGTCGGAGATGATGCGGCCCTCGACGAGATCGACCAGCAGCATCTTGCCGGGCTGCAGCCGCCATTTGCGGACGATGGTCTCCTCCGGCACCGGCAGTACGCCGGCCTCCGACGCCATGATGACGAGATCATCCGACGTGACGAACCAGCGCGCCGGTCGCAGCCCGTTGCGGTCGAGCGTCGCGCCGATCTGGCGCCCATCCGTGAACGCGATCGCGGCCGGGCCGTCCCACGGCTCCATCAGCGAGGCGTGATATTCGTAGAACGCGCGGCGCTCCTCGCTCATCAGCGGGTTGCCGGCCCACGCCTCCGGAATCAGCATCATGGCCGCATGCGCCAGCGAATAGCCGCCGCGCACCAGAAATTCGAGCGCATTGTCGAAGCAGGCGGTGTCGGACTGACCCTCGTAGGAGATCGGCCACAGCTTCGAAATGTCCTCGCCGAACAGCTCGGACGACACCGAGGCCTGGCGCGCCGCCATCCAGTTGAGGTTGCCGCGCAGCGTGTTGATCTCGCCGTTGTGCGCGATCATCCGGTAGGGATGCGCCAGCGACCAGGTCGGGAACGTGTTGGTCGAAAAGCGCTGATGCACGAGCGCAAGCGCGGACTCGAAATCCGGCTCGTGCAGGTCGGAATAATATTTGCAGAGCTGGTCGGCCAGAAACATGCCCTTGTAGACCAGCGTGCGGCACGAGAGCGAGACGATGTAGTAATCG
>DATFXJ010000109.1:0-3221 GCA_035315965.1 Pseudolabrys sp. | reverse complement strand
CAAGCTCGTCTTTCCAATCCGACGTTCCGCCAACCATGGTCGGCCCCTCCAAAAGCCGACCACCCATGAGTCACAGAAAAACTGATTCGTGAATCCCGTGCCGCTCAAAATCTGCCAAAGTAGTGCTAGTCTAGTAGTCGCCCGAAGCAGGACCGAAAGCGAGAGCGTTGCGAGAGAGATCACGGAGGCGAAAGGCAAGGCAAGCGCTTTCAGTGCTGACGTAAGTGACGAGGCTGAGACAAAGGCTATGGCGGCAGCGGCAGTTGAGCGCTACGGGAGCCTTGACATTCTGTGCGCAAATGCTGGAATTTTTCCAGCCGCCAAGCTTGACATAATGAGTGGGGCTGAGTTCGACAGCGTGCTGACAACAAATCTGCGTGGTACGTTTTTATCTGTTAGTGCCTGTTTGCCCGCTCTAAAACAAGCTAAGGGACGCATTGTGGTCACCTCATCGATCACAGGTCCGATTACGGGTTATCCCGGCTGGTCACATTATGGCGCGAGCAAAGCCGGCCAACTCGGCTTCATTCGCACAGCCGCCATCGAGCTTGCGCCGGCGGGGGTAACCATCAATGCAGTGATGCCTGGCAACATAGCGACCGAGGGATTGAGTGGTCTTGGGCCCGACTACATTGCAAAAATGGAATCGTGCATTCCGATGAAGCGGCTAGGGACGGTTGAAGACGTCGCTAACGCGGTACTGTTCTTCGCATCCGATGAGGCCCGGTATATTACCGGGCAAGCGCTCGTCATTGATGGCGGTCAGACCCTGCCCGAATCTTTGATTGCGCTCGAAGAAATGTCGAAATAACCCATTCGCCCAACGGGTCTCTTCAAGAAAATGGGATCAAAAGACCTCGATCGCAGCCAGAACATCATTCGCTTGGTCGACATCGGCAAATACTCATGATTTAAGAGCCATGCCAGACCCGCATTGCAGCAAATAGCTTCGCTATTCGATCATTTCGTCGGCCAGCAGCGTCGACAAGTTAGTTGGCACGGCTTGATCGTCTAAACCGCCGCTCGCGATAGCGCCGCGGCGCGTCCCAGGGAGCCTCGCAATGAAGCGACAACAGACTGCGATTGGCAATGGATAACCTGTTCGCGTGCTGGAATGTCCCTTATTGGCATGAAGTTCACTTTACTAAACGTCCCTCTGAAAGCTAATGCGGATTGTTGCACCGCATGAGTCCGTTGCAGGCGGTTATCAGATCACGGAATTTGGGCCGCAATTTATATTGGCTGGAACTCCCGGAGTGTGCTCGGCGCGTACGCTCTTATCCGTGAACAGGACGGTCACATGTACTCCATCTTCGTCGCGCGAGGTCGTGATAGTGCCCGGTGCGCGCGCGGCGAGCCGCAGCATGCTGGTGTTGCGCGGTAGGATCTCAGAGACAAATCCGTGCACGCCGCGGCTCATCGCGTACTCCTGGAGACGCGCTTGTAGAGCGGTTCCAAGACCCACTCCCTGAAACTCCGGCGCTACCATAAAGGCCACCTCAGCTAGATTGGTCGTAGGGCTCAGGAAGTAGCAGGCGCTGCCAATGACCTCCTCGTTCTCGCGCGGTCCAGTGACTGCGAGGAAAGCGACCTCAGTCTCGTGGTTTACGTTGCACAGCGTTTGTAGGTCCCGGTAGGACAGCGAGCGCAGGCGCCGGAAGAACCGCGTGTAGACGTCGTCCTCCGAAAGGAGATGGAACAATCCCTGCAGCGCTCCTGCGTCGGCCGCGCGAGCCGGACGAATCATGACCTTGACCTCGTTCTTCAGCGTGACGATGCGTTCCTCATCCACCGAATATGCAGCTTGAGAAGCGAGATATTGGTCGGGGCGAACGTAGCCCAGTTTTTTGGCTGCGCTCAGCAGTTCCTCACGCCAACGTGGATGGGCGATCTCAATCAACGCCACTGCTCGTTCCCGGATCGATTTCCCGAACAGGTACGCAATGCCGTACTCAGTGATCACGTAATGCACGTCCGACCGCGCGATCCCCACCCCATCGCCGACCTCTAACAGAGGTTTGATTCTCGAAGCGCCATTGTCGGTAGTGGACGAAAGACAGATGATGGGCTTGCCGCCCGTGGATCGCGCCGCGCCACGGATGAAATCCACCTGCGTAGACACCCCGCCGTAGAATTCGCCTTCGAACTGGTCGACGCAGACTTGGCCGGTCAAGTCTATTGCAAAGGCTTGGGTTATCGAGACCATTTGCGATTGACGGGAGACCTCCGCCGGATGGGATACCTGCTCGATCGGCAGGAATTCGAAACGCGGATTGTCATCTATCAAGTTGTAGAGCCGTCGCGTCCCTAGGCAGTAGCTGGCCACGATACGATCGCGATGCCGCGTCTTGCGGCGACCGGTCACTACCCCCGTCTCCACAAGATCCACAACTCCGTCGGTGATGACGTCGCTATGGATACCAAGGTCGCGCCGATCCGTGAGATAACGCAGCGCCTCATTTGGGACACGCCCCAGCCCGATCTGTAGCGTCGAGCCATCCTCAATGATCGAGGCGATATAGCGCGCGACGCGCTCGGCAACTTCGCCAATCTTCGGATGAAGATACTCCGTGACCGGCACATCGACGACCACCATCGCATCGAAGCGGTCGAGATGGATGAAGCTCTCCCCGTGGGTGCGCGGCATCGCTGGATTGACCTCCGCGATAACCATGCGCGCGACGCTCAGGATCGCGGGCGTAAGGTCCACTGACACCCCCAGGCTGACAAAACCCCGAGCATCAGGCGGGGAAACCTGAAGCAACGCCACGTCGATCGGCAACCGTCCGCTCGTTAGAAGACGCGGCACCTCCTCCAGCGAGACGGGCACGTAGTCGAGTTGGCCGCTGCCTGCCAAACCGCGCATTTCGCTGCCAACGAAAAAGACTCGATGGCAATAGTGAGTGCGAGAAGCGCCTTCCACCTGCGGCAACGCCGACGTGGTGAGGAAGCTGACGAACTCGAGGTCCGCTGGTGCCTGATCCATGGCCTCCAACCGGGTGAGCAGAGTGCGTGGGGCGGCACATCCGGTACCGATATAGATGCGGCTGCCAGCCCGGATCGCTGCCAGAGCACGCTCTGCGGAAACGAGCTTTGGGCCGAGATCAAAAGGTTTTTGGCCAGCGGTTGAGGTCATCTCTCCAACCCTCAATTTTGCAGCAGCGTTGCCCAAATAGGGTGGTATTGGACGGCGTTGACTTCGGGTAGAACTCTCCAATGCG
>DATFXJ010000108.1:0-2129 GCA_035315965.1 Pseudolabrys sp. | reverse complement strand
GATGTGGCGGACGGGGATGGCCTTGGGCTCCGCGTCTGCCTCGTTTCGTTTGGCCCTAGCAAGCTGACGGCCATCATCAGGCAAACGAAGATTGGAGGAACGATGGTCCAGAGCTCGCTGCCAACGTTGTCGAGATCGTTGTGCCAAAGGCTTTGATCGAGCGGCTTGCCGAACAGGCGCGCAATCGGGTCGGCAAGCAACGCGAAAACGAGCGCGACGGTCAAGATGCAGATGGAGAACAGCATGCCACTTGCCGCGAGGCCCGTAAGAAAATAACCGAGGTTATTGAAGCGAGGTCTTGAAGAGGAAATTCCAATAGCGTCGGCGACCTTGACCAGAGCTCGCGTCCCCGACTGGCGCATCACCGCGACCAGCGTACAAAAAGTAATTCGCTCAATGAGTCCCCGTAACTCCTTCGCTGAGCTCTCCTTGATGGCGTTCTCGAGAGCGGCCGGGTCGGCGAGATCGAGCCGCTCGAGCTGCAGCTTGTAAAAAGCGATGTCGCCGTAGGTTTGCACAGTCGAGTAGACATCGCCGCTGACGAGGTTTCGCACTTCTTTTGCCAGAAGCCGTTTGTCCGCCCCCGCGCGCGCCTCGATGGCGCTTGCCAATCTCTCGGCGAGATCGATGAGGCGTTTAGGTACTTCGATCTGATCGTGGAAAAAATCCCGTTGGGCCTCTCCGAAACGCGAAAATACCGGAATGACCGGTTGCGTGAGCCCGATGAATAACGCGGCGATGTAGAGCCGGTACGGCACTCCCCGAATTGCCGTCTCTGGATCTGCATCGCTAAACAGCTTTATCGCCCCCTTGAGGATGTCGGGAGAAATTTGACAAGCCAAGTAATAGGCGACGAGGCTCACGCTCAGAAACGCCAAAAGTGCGACGTGGTACGCGTAGGGCCCGACGAAATCTCTGACTTTCGCGCCGGGCAGCAGCGCGAGATAGCGGCCGGTCACCGGGTTAGCGAGGTTCAACTCACCGAACTTGGTTGCATGAACAAGGATGATGAGCACGGCTCCAAGCAGAAAGGACTGGTCCTGCAACGTGGCCCACATGGCGCCACTCCGCGGCTAGCATCGGCCGTTGGGACAGAATCTTTGCGCTACGATCATTTGACCGTCCGAGGAGGGATCGAGGGGTTCGGTCGCTGCCTCCTTCGCGGCGCCGATGACGACTGCGACAAAAAGCATTGCTGTGAGGACCACTTTCATTTCAGCCTCCGTAATTTGAGCCCTTCCGCAAAGCTAAATAAGTTGGCCCTGGATTTGTAACCGGCCTTTGAATGCACATGTGTGAACCGTTTCACTCTCGAAGGACAATTGGTCCAGTGGCGTCGAACGGGACGAGATTCCTGCCGAATTACCATCGGGCCGGTCGCAACCGACGTTGCGAACGACACGACCGCGGCTGTTTGCGCAGAAACTTTGGGAAAGCTTGGGGCAACAGTTCTACGTGGAAAATCTGCCAGGCGCCGGCGGCGGACCATTTCGCCGAATGGATCAGGGCGGACATCGCCAAGTGGCGCAAGGTCATTCGCGACGGCAATATCAGCGTGCAATAACGGCGCGCGATGCGGCTAGGCCGCGGCCTCGGCGAGCTCCTCCTTCTGCGCGGCTGTTCGGCTGATCGGCAGCCGCAGCAGCACCATCGTGCCGATCCCCGGCGTCGAGCGGATGCGCATGGCGCCATGGTGCAATTCGGTGAGCGACTTTGCGATCGCAAGCCCCAAGCCCGAGCCCTGATGGCTCTTGGTGAGCTGGCTCTCGACCTGCTCGAACGGCCGGCCCAGCCGCGCCAGCGCATCCTCCGGAATGCCGATGCCGGTATCCGCGATCGAGACGCTGACCCAGCCGCTGGTCGCGCGCGCCCGAATCGTGACGCGGCCGCCTTCCGGCGTGAACTTCACCGCATTGGACAGCAGGTTCAACATGATCTGCTTGAGCAGGCGGTGGTCGGCGGTCAAGCGGATGCCGCGGCCAATCCGGGCCGTGAGCTTGAGCCGTTTGTCGTTGGCGCGCCCGGACACCACGCGCATCGCGTCATTGAGGAAGGGCTCGAGCTCGATCTGTTCGGCATCGAGCCGGATGCGTCCCGCCTCGATCTTCGACATGTCGAGAATATCGTTG